>JAGCDY010000053.1 GCA_017650925.1 bacterium | reverse complement strand
CCCTCCATGGATGTTCCTCTGGACAACGACCAGACTCAGGAATATTTCGTGAAGCCCATGAACTGCCCCTTCCACATCCTCATCTACAAGAACAAGACCAGGTCCTACCGCAACCTGCCCATGCGCATGGCGGAACTGGGCACGGTCTACCGCTTCGAGAGGAGCGGCGTCCTGCACGGCCTTCTGAGAGTCCGCGGATTCACGCAGGACGACGCGCACATCTTATGCCGCGAGGATCAGATGGAAGAGGAGCTGGAGAGGACCCTGAGGTTCTGCCTGCAGATGCTGCACAACTTCGGCTTCACCGAATACCACGTCTACATCTCCACCAGGCCGGAAGGCAAGTGCGTGGGCGAGGAGAGCCGCTGGGACGCCGCGCAGACCGCGCTTGAGAAGATCGTGGCCAAGCTTGGCCTGAAGTACGACATCGACAAGGGCGGCGGCGCTTTCTACGGCCCAAAGATCGACATCAAGATCAAGGACATGCTGCGCCGCGAGTGGCAGTGCTCCACCATTCAGTTCGACTTCAATCTGCCGGAACGCTTCCAGATGACCTACGTCGGCGAAGACGGTCAGGAACACGTTCCCTATATGATCCACAGGGCTCTTTTGGGCGCCATTGAACGCTTCTTCGCGGTCTATCTGGAAAACTGCGGCGGCAACTTCCCGCTGTGGCTCGCCCCCGAGCAGGTCAGGATCGTGCCCATCAAGGACGCGCACCTCGACTATGCCAAGGAAGTTTTGGCTGCCCTGCAGGAAAGAGGCTTGAGAGCGACCGTGGACGAGACCCATCGTCCCATGGGCGCCAAAGTCCGCCAGGGTAAAATGGACAAGGTTCCCTACACCCTGGTCCTGGGCGACAAGGAAGCCAGCGAAAAGACGGTCTCCCTGAGGACCCGCCAGGGTTCCCAGGCCAACGCGCTTCCTCTCGAAACGCTGATCAATTCTCTCTGCAAGGAGCGCGACACTCACGCTCCCAAGAGCGAATGGGATAAAGAAGAATAACAAAAAGCGAGGGCAAAACTATTCGCAAGTACAATCAAACCGACAGCACTAGGGTCAACGAGGACATCAAAGCCCCGGAAGTGCGTCTTATCGCCGACGACGGCAAACAGCTGGGCGTAGTCAGCCGCCAGCGCGCTCTGGAGGAAGCCGAGAAGCGGAATCTGGACCTGGTGGAAGTCGCCGCGGGAGCCACGCCTCCTGTGTGCCGCATCATCGACTACAGCAAGTACCGCTATGAACAGACCAGGCGCGAGAAAGACTCCCGCAAGCAGAGTCAGAAGACCCGCACCAAGGAGATCAAGTTCAGACCCGGCATCGACAGCGGCGATCTGGAGACCAAACGCAAACACATATTGGAATTTCTGGCGGACGGCTACCACGTGAAAGTGGTCTGTTTCCACAAGGGCCGCGAGGCGGCCCACCAGGAAATGGGCCAGGAACTGCTGGAACGTCTGACCGAGGAAATAAAGGATTTTGGCGCGGTAGAGATACCCGTCAAGAAAATGGGCGCGAACTACACTATTGTTTTTGGGCCGCTTAAATCCAAAAAGCCCAAGGAACAGTAAAACACAGCGTCGTGTGGGGAAAACAGACTCCTCCGGGACGCGCGCCTAGAATCAACTAAAACAAAAAAAGACAGGAGCGATTATGCCAAAAGTCAAAACCAAAAAGTCTGTGAGCAAGCGCTTTTCCGTGACCAAAAGCGGCAAAGTGAAACGCACAAACACCAAGTCCCGTCACCTGATGACCGGGAAGACCAGAAAGAACAAACGTTCTTTCCGTGACACGTCCATTTGCGGCACCACCGATGCCCGCAATGTCAAAGAAATGCTGCCGTATGGTTAAGGGCCACCAGCGGTATAATCAAAATTAAGGAGTAATCACTTATGCCAAGAGCCACTAATAGTCCCGCCAGCAGGGAACGCAAACGCAAAATGCAGAAACTCGCCAAGGGTTTCTTCGGCCTGCGCCGCAACGGCAACCGCAACATGCAGGAAACCGTGGTGCGCGGCCTGGTCTACCAGTATCGCGATCGCCGCAATAAAAAGCGCAGCTTCCGCGCCCTGTGGATCACCCGTATCCACATCGCCGCCAACGAAGCCGGCATTTCTTACAACGCTTTCATTTCCGGACTCGCCAAAGCCGGAGTGACGCTGAACCGCAAGGTCCTCGCCAACCTGGCCGCCACCGAGCCCAAGGCTTTCGCCGAACTGGTGAAAGTCGCCAAAGAAGCGTAAAGACGTTTTGTGCGTAAAATAAAAAAAGCCCTCCGCAAGGAGGGCTTTTTTTATTACTGGATTTCGTCCGGCGTCGTAACTTCGTTGTCTTTGGCCGCGGCTTCCTCCTCGTCGCTTAGGACCTTGAAGGCGCAGTAGGCCGTGAAGAGCAGGATCATGCCGGCGTAGATGAAGCAGAAGGCAGTCCCGAGCTCCTTCAAGGAGTTCTCGGCGATTATGCGCGCGATGCCGCCTATCACTATGAAGAACAGCGCGAACACTCTCAGGGCGATGCGCCTCTCCTTGAAGCTTATCCAGATGTTGAAGAAGAGGTACAGGAACCAAATGATGAAGAAGAGATTGGAATAGACGCCCTCAGGAAGCAGATACAAAGAGTTTCCGACTTTCGTCTCCGTCCCGATGTTGCTAAGCAGGAAGATAAGGGTGATGAGGACGGGCAGGAAATAGGTGATCCTCGCCCTGGCCCTCGTTCCGGCTTTCCAGAAGTTGATGAAGGAAAGAATGATCACCGCGAATTCGAGGAGGTAGAAGGCCGAGGTGACCGTACCGTGGATCGCGTCATTCTTGAACACCACGAAGCTCAGGTGATTGTTGAACCAGTCATGCTCCCAGACATATTTGAAGCCCATCATGTAAAGGATCACGGACGTTTCCAGAAAAGCCACCACAAAGGAGATCTTTGAGAATCTTTCGTCGAACTTCCTAATCATGGGGGAGCAGGCCAGGCCCCAGAACACGAGAGCGTTTAGGGAAAGCTGAAGCGGTTTGAAGGGCAGCACATCGCCGAAGATAAACTGGGCCATGCCGACAGACATCAGCGCCACGGCAAAGGCCACCACGCTCTTCCTGAAGTACGCGAGGGAAGAGAACGCCGCTATGACGAGAAGTATCCCTATGGTGTAGAAGTTCAGGGCGAAATCGTCGTGCTTGAGACCCATCATGAACAGTATGACGACCAGGAAATAAGAGAGCGCTTCGTGCAGTTTCAAGTCGCGCGCAACGCCAGCCGCAAAAGTGATGATAAGTATCAAGCCCAGTTTCGACCGGCCTTCCCAGCTGCCCGGCAGAATGTGCCAGAGGGCGAAGCCGATGAGCGCGGTGCCGAGCATGGCCAATATTTCCGGCAGGGCCTTGAAGATCTTCTTCGTGGAAGGAGCGAAGCTCAGGCCGTGCAGGGCAAGGCCGCAGGCCAAGAGGAAATACTTGGAGGAGAAGATGGTTTCCCAATAGTTGACGACCAGAAGGATCAATCCGATGCCGATAGCCACGCAGCCCAGGACCGCCATCATCTTGACGGAGTCGCGTCTTTCGTTCGCGATCTCTTGTTTTTTGATTTCGTTTTCTTCCATAATCATTCTCCTTAAAGCTAGTTTAAAAAGAAATTTTACGCTTCGATTTTCATTGTCCGCTAATATATTATCACAAAGCGAGAAAAATTGAAAGGTAAATAATTTACAAGGAAATAATAATAGATTGCTATGCGATATAACTGGCGTGTGAACAAAGGTTTAAAAGATTATTTTAAGGCCCTTCAGGAAGGCCGCGATGACTAGCAAAGGCGTTATGAAGGCGACTACGAAGAACCAGACCTTGGCGAAGACACGGTCTTTTTCGCTGCAGCCGCACATTTCTTCCAAAACATTTTTCCTGCCCCAGACGAAGACCACGAAGAGGATCGTGGCGAGCCCGGTGAGCGGCATGAGCCACAGACAGGTGGTGTTGTCAAGTATGGCGAAAAAGGATCCCGATTTCAGGCCCAGAGTTCCTTGCAGGAAATTTCCAAGCAGGGGAAGGTTGTCGTAATTCGCGGCGGAAAGAGCGGTGACGGGAACGAGCGAACCCAAGACCACAGCTATGATGGCCACGGCTTTGGCGCGGGAAAGGGATAGTTTGTCCATCAGCCCCATGACCGCGCCTTCCAGCATGCTAATGGAGCTCGTGAGGGCCGCTAGGAGCAGCGTGAAGAAGAAGAGGAAGCCCCAGAGTGCGGACAGGGGAAGTTTTCCGAAAGCCAGCGGCAGGACCTTGAAGACCAGAGAAGTTCCTTCCTGGGGATCGAGCCCCGTGGCGAAGAGGATGGGGAAGATGGCCAGCCCCGCCAGAATGGAGGCGAAGGTGTCCATAAGGACAATGGTGACGGCCGTTTTCACAAGCGAAACGGATCTGTCGAGGTAAGCGCCGTAGGCGATGCCTACGCCGGAGCCCAGGGAGAGCGTGAAGAAGGCCTGCCCCAGGGCGGCCATGACAGCCTCCGCCGTCAGTTTCGAGAAGTCGGGAAGGAAGAGGAATCTCAAGCCTTCCTTTGCTCCCGGCAGCGTAAGAGCCCTCGCGATGATAACCAAAAACAGAATGAAGATGACCGGCATGAAGATGTTGGAGAATCTCTCGATGCCTTTTTTAATCCCGGCCAGGACGATCCCGCAGGTCATGAGGAAAAAGAGGAGCGCGGATATGATGACGATCCAGGCCTTGCCGTTCTGCGCCAGCACCAAACCGTTCAGGAGTTCCGTTGAGCTTTCCACCGACTGACGGAAGATCCCGCCCTTAAGGGAAAGCACAGTATAGATGATGATCCAGCCTCCCACCACGGAATAAAAGACGGAGATCATCAAAGGCGTAAGATAAGTCGCGGCAAATCCCAGGGTGCCCCAGCCGTAAATGAGAGCGCCTACACCCAGGAGCGCCGTCAGGACCGCGTGGGTGCGCATGCCGGCGAAAACAAAGCAGCCGGCTCCCAGGAACAAAAGCACCGCCAGAAGTTTCGAGAGCTTCGTTATCTTAGGCGCCAGTTTCGTCATGGCGTCCAGAGGGCCGCTCTGCGCGGCGCGGCCAATGGTTAGCTCGCAAAGCATGATCGGCAATCCGATGAAGAAAATGGCGCCGATGTAAGTCAGGAAGAAAGCGGCGCCGCCGTATTTTCCCATGATGTAGGAAAAGCGCCAGATGTTGCCGAGCCCGATGGCCGAGCCGGCCATGGCCAGAATGAAACCTTTGGAGGAGGACCAGAATTCTTTTTTGGAATTCATCTAAAAACTCCCAGTCCGTCCAGGAAGGCCAGAAGGACGAGGATGGGGGAGATGAAGCGGATGAAGAAAGCCCAGATGACACAGGGGGACAGAGGCGAGGGATCGCCCGTTACATTGTATTCATGGACGCCTGACAAGAGGTGCCAGCAGTGCGTGTCCATGGCGCCGGTGGAGCCGCTGCGCATTTCTTTGACGGCTTCCTTGGGACCCCAGACCCAGCCGGCGTACAAAAGCGTCAGGAAGCAGGCTATCGGAATGAGCCACTGGCAGGCGCCGGTGTCGAACGTGTCGAAGAGGCTGCCTTGGGTGGTCAGGAAAGTTTTCTGGATGAATTCGCCGAGTTTCGGGAAATTGGAGTAGTCGCCGGAAGCGAGCGTGATGACGCAGGAAACGAAGCAGAGTATGGGAACAAGGACCAAAAGAACCCTGCTTCTCTTCCACTTCAGCTCTTCCACCATAAGGCAGACAGGGCCTTCCAAAAGGGAGACGGCGCTCGTTAAGGCCGCGATGAGAACGGCAACGAAGAAGATGATGTTCCAAACAGTGGACAAGGGCAGTTTCTGGAAAGCCAGCGGCAGAACCTTGAAGATCAGCGAAGGACCGCTGTCAGGAGCAAAGCCCATGGCGAAGACCACCGGGAAAATGGCAAGCCCTGCCATTACTGAAACGAGCGTGTCTAAGAGCGCTATTATGACCGTGGAACGCGGCAGATTGTTGTCGCGCTTCAAATACGCGCCGTAGGTGATGGTTATGCCCATACCCAGGGAAAGCGAATAAAAAGCGTGCCCAAGGGCCGCGAGGCAGGAGCGACCGGAGAGCTGCGAAAAGTCGGGGACGAAAAGGAACCTCAGTCCCTTGGAAGCGCCTTCCAGCGTCAGGCCTCTGAAGATCAGAACGACCAGAAGCAGAGCCAGAAGCGGCATGAAGATCTTGGAGAAACGCTCGATGCCTTTCTGCACGCCGATCCAGATGATGACGGCCGTGGTGAGCATGAAGGCAAGAGTCGCTATAAGCGGCGTGGCCCAGTAGCCTTTGGGCGTCATTATGATGGGCGTCATGACGGCGGTGGCTTCCGCGACCGTATGGACGTTCAGCTGACCCGTGACGGATTTCCAAACGTAGATTAGCGTCCAGCCTCCCACCACGCCGTAGTAGGCCAGGATGAAGAGGGGAGTGATGGCGCCGTACAGAACGCCCAGCGTCACCCAGCCGAATGTTATGAAGGAAGCGCCGGCGATAGCAAAAAGCGCGGCGTAGAAGAAATGTCCGAAACTAAGAAAAGATATGGCGCACACCAATGCCAGGACCCCGATGGTGCTGGAAAGATTCGAGCGTTCAGGCCCCAGTTTGTGGAAGGTCCTGACAGGGTTGGACTGGGCGGCCCGGCCCATGGTCAGTTCGCAAAGCATGATGGGGATGCCGACCAAAAAAACGCAGCCAAGGTAGACGAGAAGGAAAGCGCTGCCGCCGTTCTGACCGGTGATGAAGGAGAAGCGCCAGATGTTGCCCAAGCCCACTGCGGAGCCGGCCATAGCCATGATGAATCCGAAAGAGGATCCCCAGTGTTCTTTTTTCTCAGACATTAGATTTTTTCAATAAGCGCGCAGGCCAAGGCGGCTATCCCTTCCTTTCTTCCCGTGAAGCCCAGCCTTTCCGTAGTAGTGGCTTTTACGCTTACGCGGTCCAAGGGTAGGCCGCAGCAAGACGCCATGATCGCCCGCATCGATCCAACATAAGGGCTGATCTTCGGTTCCTGCGCAATGATAGTTATGTCGAAATTGACGATTCTGTAATTATTCTCATTAAGGAGCACGACGACTTCTTTCAAAAGCGTCGTGCTGTCTGCGCCTTCGTATTTTTGATCGGTGTCGGGGAAGAGTTTGCCGATGTCGCCCAAGGCGGCGGCGCCAAGGAGCGCGTCCATCAAAGCGTGGGTCGCCACGTCCGCGTCGGAGTGGCCAAGAAGCCCAAACTCATAGGGAATAGTGATGCCGCAAAGCTTAAGAGGCCTTCCGGGCGCGAAAGCGTGAACGTCGAATCCCTGCCCAACTCTTATCATAACTTAGATGAACTGCTCCAGGAAGCGGATGTCGTTTTCGTAGAAGAGACGGATGTCGTCGATCCTGTACTTCAGGATCGCCAATCTTTCCACACCCAAGCCGAAGGCAAAGCCCGTGATGTCGGGATCGGTGTAGCCTGCGGCCTTGAAAACGTTGGGATGGACCATGCCGGCGCCCAAAACTTCCACCCAACCCGTGCCTTTGCAGACGCTGCAGCCTTTGCCGCCGCAGACCGTGCAGGTGATGTCGACTTCAGCCGAAGGCTCCGTGAAGGGGAAGAAGCCCGGCCTCAATCTGATGGAAGCTTGCGGACCGTAGTAGATCTTCGCGAAGTTCATCAAGGTCCCTTTAAGCTGCGCAAATGTCACGTTTTTGTCCACGTACAGACCTTCGATCTGATGGAAGATGGTGTAGTGCGAGGCGTCGATCCTTTCGTTCCTGTAAACTCGGCCCGGCGCGATGAAGCGGATGGGCGGCTGCTGTTTTTCCATCGTCCTGGCCTGAACGGGGGACGTGTGGGTGCGCATAAGTATCTTGTTGCCGGACTCGGCGACTTCCTTGGGAGACTTTACGAAGAAAGTGTCCTGCACGTCGCGGGCCGGATGGGTGTCGGGAATGTTGAGGGCGTCGAAGTTGTGCCACTCGTCCTCCACGTCCGGGCCTTCCTCGATGGTGAAGCCCAGTCTAAGGAAAATATCCGAGATCTCACGAAGCGCCGCGGAAGTCGGATGGATGGAGCCCACCGAGGCGAAGCGCCCGGGCAGCGTCACGTCGATCTTGTCTTTCTGCAACTTGGCGGTATCCTCGGCTATTAAGAGCGCGATGCGCTTGTCGGAGAGAGCTGCGGAAACGGCGGTCTTGGCCTCGTTGACGATCTTGCCGAAAGCGGGCCTTTCCTCGTTGGAGAGATCTTTCATGCGGGACATGTAGGCCGCGAAAGAGCCCTTGCGTCCCAGATATTTGATGTCAAGCTCGGCCAGCTCGGCGGTGCTCTTGGCAGCCTCTATGGCCGCGACCGCTTCGTTTTTTAGACTTTCCAGTTCGTTAGCGATTTGTTCCAGCATAAGAATATCCCTTATTTTTATTCTATTTATTATATCAGAAAGTCCCGGCCGTTTGGCGACCGCCGTTTTCTTCACGTCATAAAAATTCAAAACCCTTCAATTTTTTTGATATAATCGAACAAGAGATAGTTACCAGTTTTATTTATCGAAAAAAGGAGCGTTTGCCATGAAATCCTCAAATCTGATCCTCATGCTTTTTGCCGCCGCCTTTGTCTCGCTCGACGTTTTCGGCGCCGGAGCGGCCCAGTGGGCGAAGGCCTGCGAAGGCGAAGGCTACAAGAGCCGCGAGTTCACTTGTTTCGATTTCTTCTTTCCCGAAAAATGCAAGGCGCCGGGCGCCAAAAAAGCGGAAGTAGAGGAGGAGGTTTTCTTCACCAAGGAGGAGAAGGTAGAAAGGCTCAAGACCACTCTCAAGGAAACCGAGGAAAAGAAACTCGACTTGGATTCCCAGCTCGCATGGCTGGATGACACCGAAGAGGAAGAGATAAAGGAAGCCAAGAAAAACATCGCCGAGACCGAGGAGACCATCAAGAGCTTAAAGCAGGCCATAGCGGAACTCGACCCCGCGTTCGCGGCCAAAGAGGGGATAACGGTTGCGAAGGACGCTGGAAAGAAGGGCGGAGACGCTAAAAAGGACGCCCCGAAGCAAAAGGAATTCCACGAGGAAGACACCTTCAAATATTACAAGATGGACGAGCTGAACGGTGAGCTGGAAACAATTTTCCGCGATACGACAAGCAGGCTGGCTTGCGACGATACGGTGAACTTCTCCGTTTCCCACGCCAAGATCTATTTTGTCACGAATCCGAAACTGTTCGGCAATCTGAAAGGCAAGGAACAGCTGACTCCCGTTAGGATCGTGAGCGTCGACAAGAAGGCGCGCTCCATTCTGGTCTTCATAAGCCCCGCCGTGAAAAATCATCTCATTAAAGCGCTCGGTTACGCCGTCGCCAATCTCATATTGGACGAGCACATGGCGCTCTCCAACCCCAAAGGCGAACTTTGCGACGCTTTCCGGATCGGCTTCTGCGCCTGGTGCGCCGATCTTGACGCCGTTGTGGAACCGAACAAGATAGTCGCGCCAGAGTCTCTTTTGGAGAACAAGCTGCTTCTGCCTTCGGAGCTTTTCATGCCTTCCAAACTGGAAGATCCGGAAAAGAGACTGTACTTCACGAGGCAATCGAGGGCGATGGTCGAATACATCAGCAGCGCCAGCGCGGAAAAATTCCGGAATTATATCGAGACCGTCACCGGCGGCAATTCCGGTTTCCGCAACAGTTTTCAGAACCTTTATGTCGCCAAGACCTGGGCCGGAGACTACGACGATTTCTGCAACGACCTAAATTTCAGGATCTTCTTCCCGCTGACCAAAGAAGCCAAGGATCCCGCGGCGCTGGCCGAATGGAACAAGGCCATAGCCGAGGAAGACGCAAATTATTCCGGGGGCACGGAGAAGCACAAGGGCCCCAGGAAGCACATCCGCATCAGGAACGGCGTAAAATCCGTCTATTACAAATAAACAGCAAAAGCCATGAAAAAAACAACGACACTTAAAACTATCGCCTCGGTCGCTGCTATTGCCGGCGCGCTCGTTTGCGCGGCCGAGGAGCCCCAGCCCGAAGGGGCGGGGTTCAAGAAGCTCGGCGCCATGCTTGACCTTTCGCGCGGGCGCGTCTACAAGGTCCCTTATTTGAAACGCTGCTTCGAGCGCATGTCCAAAATGGGCTACAACAGCGTCATGCTCTACACCGAGGACACTTACCGTCTGGAAGGCGTTCCGAAGTGGGGCATGAACCGCGGCGGCTATACAAAAGAAGACGTGAAGGAGATCAAGGCGGCCGCGGAAGCGAACGGCCTGGAACTCGTTCCCTGCATCCAGACGCTCGGGCATCTCGAAAAGTGGCTCAGATGGAGCGATTCTAAGGACGTGCGCAACAACGATTGGACCGTGCTGGTCGGCGAGCCGAAGACGTACGAGCTCATTGAGAAGATGGTATCGTTCTGGCAGGAGGCCGCCGGCGGCAGCCGCATCCACGTCGGTATGGACGAGGCGTGGGGCTTCGCGGACAATGAATACGCCAAACGCCACGGCAAGCGTCCGGGCTTCGATGTCATCCTTGAGCATCTTATCAAGGTCTGCGAGATCTGCAATCGCCACGGCTACAAGGAAGTCCTCATTTGGAACGATATGTTCTACGGCCTGTACCGCGACAACAAAGGGATGTCCGCCGAGGAGATCTCGGAAAAGATCCCCGCCGGCGTGCGCCTTGTCTTCTGGGAATACGACTCCGAGGACGTTGACTATTATTCCAAAACGATCGACGGACACATCGAACTTAACGGCAAGCCTATCCTGGCGGGCGGCGCCCACGTATGGGACCGCTTCATTCAGTTCCGCGAGAAGATGCTCAGAGCCTCGCGCGCATTTCTCTCAGCCGCGAAGGAGAAGGGCTGCGAAGAGATGTGGTTTACGTTCTGGGGCGACAACGGTGCCTACCATATTCCCGAGATCATCGACGAATCCATGTTCGTCTGCGCCGAACTAGCCGCGGGACGACCCGTCGAGCCAAACGATGACAATTGCGCGCGCTTCAAGGCCATTACGGGTATGGACTACGGAACCCTCGCCAAGCTCTCCGACAGCATGAGCCATCCGAACTACAACCTGGGATTCCGCGAGGGGACGTTCTTCTATGACGACCCGCTTTATATGCTCGAAGTTAGAAACGCCCTGGCTAAGTGGGACGGCGACGGTATCAACCGCCTCATAGCGTGGCGCGACGCCATGGCCGAAATTGAAGCGGGCTCGAAGGAGTCAGGCGCCCCCGTTTCGTGCGCTTTCAACCGCGCGACGCTGACGAAGCTCGACTATTCGCTTTCTATGCTGGAGGCCTGGAAGGCGAAGGACGCCGAGAAGATCAAGGAGGCCGCGGCGAAACTTGACAAAGCTGTGGCGGCGATGCGCGAATTCTGCGAGATCTACCGCGACAACTGGAACGAGACCAGTCAGCCCTTCGGTTTCGAACTTATCCAAAAGCGCAATGCCGGAATACTCGCGCGCCTGGAGGAGGCCAAGCGCCGCGTGGACGAGTATCTTGCCGGCAAGGCGGCTACGATCCCTGAGTTCGACGAGGCTATGCTGCCTTTAGGCAATACGTGGTAGCGATGCGATAGTATGAAACTAAGGAACATTGTGAAAAAAGCCTTTTCGATCTTATCCATGTTCGGCGTGGCAACGCTGGCGACCGGCTCTCTTTGCGGCTGCGCTCCCGCCGGTGACACGAAAGGCGCGGGGATGCCCTTTGTCGACATCTCGAAGCCCGACAAGATCCTTATAGACGGCGCGGAGGATTCCGCCGGGCGTGTGAAACTGTCTACTAGCTCTGACCCGCGCCGCGAAGCAGCGGTAACCGTTTCAAGCGAAGCTCCCATCTCCAAGGTCGAGCTTATATGGAATGTCTCGCTTCCGAAAGACGCCCTAATTCACGGCGGCGACTGGGAGCGCACTTACGGCGACTCGGGATGGTTCCGCGTCGAAGACGAGTCCAAACCGCACGGCGGCTGGGAGCCGTGGTACTGTCTCATCAATGATGGGAAGCGCACGGACGGCTACGGCCTTATGGTCCAGCCGAACGTCTTCGGCTCTTGGAAGGTCGATCCGGAGCGCCTTGTGCTTTCGCTGGATCTTCGCGCCGGTTCTCGTCCTGTGGAACTCAAGGGTCGCAAGCTCGAAGCCTGCTCGATAGTTTCCCGGCGCGGCGCTGAAAAAGAAACTCCCTTCAAGTCTGGCCAGGAATTCTGCCGGATGATGTGTCCGAAACCGCGTTTGCCGAAGGAACCCATTTACGGCTACAACGACTGGTACTGCGCCTATGGCAACAACACAGCGTCGAACTTCCTGGCGGACGCCGAGTTCATCGTCTCGCTCGTCAAGGGCGAGAAGGTTCGCCCGTATGTCGTCGTGGACGACGGCTGGCAGCGCGGTCAGCAGGGTTGCGCCAAGACGACGGCCGACAAGCGCTGGGCGGGAGTGAACGAGAAATGGGGCATGGAGATGGACGAGGTCGCGCGCCGCGTCACAGCGCTGGACGCTAAGCCGGGACTTTGGTATCGTCCGTTCCTCCCAGACGACGGCAAAGGCCTTCCTATCGATCCGACGGAACCGGAACTTGAGAAGCGCATCCGCGCCGACGTGACGCGCTTTGCCGAGTGGGGATTCAAGCTCGTTAAGATCGACTACATTTTCTTCGACTGGTGCGGCTCGTGGGGCGGAGGGCTCGCCCCCGTTGAACACGACCTTCCGGAGTGGAGCGACAAGAGCCGCACATCGGCGGAAGTCATAAAAGGACTCTACACGGCGCTTCGCGAGGCCGCGGGCGACAAAATGGTCATCATCGGCTGCAACGCTATCGACCACTTCGCCGCCGGACTCTTTGAGATCCAGCGCACGGGCGACGACACGAGCGGGGAAGAATGGGGAAGGACGCGCCGGATGGGTCCGAACACGGTCGCCATGCGCGCGATCCACCACGGCACTTTTTACGTCTCGGACGGCGACTGCTTCGGGCTCGCGCATAAGGATGCCATTCCGTGGGAACTGAATTCGCAGTGGCTCGACCTTGTCTCGCGTTCCGGCACGGCGCTGTTCGTCTCGTGGAAGCGCGAACTGACGACGCCTGAGATCCGCGACGCGCTTGAGGCCGCACTGCGCCGCTCGGCCAAGGCGCAGCCTACCGGCGAACCGTTGGACTGGCTGGAGACACTTCGCCCGGCGCGCTGGCGCTTTGGCAGCGAGATCCATAACTACGACTGGGATCTGCCTGAGAAAAAAGAACAATAAACATATAAAAATCGGAGAACAAAATGAAGAGTCATGACCTAATCTGGTTAAAGTCAATTATCGCCTGCCTTTTTATACTGCCCCTGACATCCTCGTGCACGTCCGAGGGCGGCAAGAACGCTCTCTCGGCCTCGTCGCGCGTCAGGAAGCTGACTTCCGAGACCGGCAAGGAAATCGGCGATACTAATAAATTTGAAGTCGCGACGAGCATCGCGACGCTGGAATTCGACACCTCTAACGCTCCGGACCTCAAGCAGTGGACCAAAGAAAAGTTCGCTCCGGCGGTAAAGGAATGGGTCGTTAAGCTGACCGATGTCATGGCCTCCGACGGCTGGACGCCGCCCTCTAAGATCTACTTCCAGTTCGTCGTCGTTAAGCTGGAGAACGCCGATTACGCGCCGGCGTGGGCTGTGCCGAGCGAAAGCCGGGTCAGCCTCCGCACCGACTGGTTCAGGGAAAACTTGAACGGCGAGGCGCTTGGAAGCACCATTCACGAGCTTACCCACGTCATGCAGAACTACTGGACGGAAGGGGCGAACGAGAAGAATTGCCCGGAATGGGCGAGCGAGGGCTACGCGGACTACGTTAGGTGGGTCCTTTTCGAGCCCGAGTCCAAAGGCTGCGATTTCGTGTACCTGGCTCCCGACAAATATCACTACAACGACTCCTACCGCGTCACCGCGCATTTCTTAGGTTTCGTGGAAAGCCGTTTCCCCGGGACGATGAAAAAGTTCAACGCCGCGCTCCGCGACCACTCTTTCGACGACGGCAAGTTCTGGAAGGACGCGACCGGAAAAACCGTCAAAGAGCTTGAAGCGGACTGGAAGGCCGACCTCAAGAAGACCGCCGCCGATTTGAAGGCGAAAAACGCTTAGTTCCCGCGCCCTTATTTCCAGATAAGGATCATGTAGGCAAGATACGCGGTAAAAAAGAGCGCACCGGCCAGGCGGCTTATTTTCCCGCGTATCATGAACAGTATGAAAACGACCGTGACCGCGGTCATGACGGCGAAATCTGGAAGGATGTTTCTTTCGACCGGGAACGGCTTTATTATCGCGGTGACCCCGGGGATCATAAGGGAGTTGAAAATATTGCTGCCGATGATATTCCCGATGGCGAGGTCGCTTCTTTTGTGGATCGCCGATATTATTGAGGCGGCCAATTCAGGCAGCGAAGTGCCGACCGCTACGATCGTGAGCCCGATCACCGTTTCGCTGACGTGCCAGTCTCTGGCTATCGCAACGGCGTTCGTGACCATCAGCTTTGCGCCGCCTATCATGACGGCAATTCCGACGGCGGTCACGATGAAGCTGAAGAAAAAGTTTTTCCACGGTCCCGTTAGATCGGGGACTTCTTCACTTTTCGCGTCAGGGCTGAAGACGCTCCAAATGATATAGGAGAGCATCGCTGCGGTCATGATCATCCCGTAAGGGCGTCCGATGTATCCTAAAAAGAAAGTCAGGCCAAGGAGTACGACGCTCATGGCAAGCGAGAAGATCTCCCTGAAGCGGGCCTTTTCCGTAAAGACGACAGGGTTTATCAAGGCGGTCAAGCCGAGGATCAGGATGATGTTGGCTATGTTGCTGCCGATGATGTTGCCAATGGCGAGCCCGGGGGAGTTGATCTTTCCGACGACCGAGAACAGGCTGGCCAAAAGTTCCGGGACGGACGTCCCGAAGCCGACCACGACGATCCCGATAACAAGGCCGGAAACGCGAAGCTTTTTGGAGAGCGCTATGGCGCCTCTCACCATTGCTTCGCCGCCCGCTATCAGGAAAGCGAGCCCAAGAATGAAAAGCAGACCTTCTTTCATGCGTTAAAGTTCTTCGTACCTGTTTACCCAGTTTTCAACGACGGAAAGCGAGTTGTCCCAGAATTCAGCTCTGGTAATATCATACCCAAAACGCGCCGCAAGTTCTCTCGGCGAGGCTTGACCGGCGGAGCGGAGGAAATCCATGTACTTGGGAACGAAGGCCGCGCCTTCTTTTCGGTAGAGGGAATAGAGGGCCATGGCGAAGAGGCGGCCGAAGGCGTAAGGATAGTTGTAGAAGTTGAAGCCGCTGAAGTAATAGTGGGGCTTCCAGGTCCACATGTAGGGGCCGAGGCAGTTTTCGTCCAGGGCGTCGCCGAAGGTGGCCTTCTGGGCTTTCTCCATGATGGCGCAGAGTTCTTTGGCGGTCAGTTCGGATTCCAGGCGGCGCTCCATGACTTCCTTTTCGAAGAGGAAGCGGGAGGCTATGTCGACGATGACGCCGCTGGTAGAGGCTATGGCGCTCTCAAGGATGTAGAGCTCCTCTTCCTTGCTTTGGGCTTCTTTCAGGGCGGACTCAGAAACGATCATCTCGTCCATAATGGAGGCTGTCTCGGCCAGCGTCATGGGGCATTTGCGCTGCTTCATGGGCAGGCCTTTCATGCAGTAGTTGTGGAAGGCGTGGCCCAATTCGTGGGCCAGGCAGTTGACGGAATCGAAATTGCAGGCGTAATTGGCCAGGATGCGGGATTCCTCAAGTTTCCTAACTGGCATGCAGAAGGCGCCGCCTCGTTTGCCGTCCCTGGGTTCGGCGTCGATCCAGTTGTTATCAAAGGCTCGTTTGGCCAGGTCGCGCAGTTCGGGGGAGAAACTCTCGAAATGACGGTAGAGGAAAGCCTGGCAGTCTTCTATGGAATAATTTCTGGAACTGTCGCCCACGGGGGCGTCCAGGTCGCACCAGCGCAGTTTCGGAAGGCCGAGTTTTTTCGCTTTGCTGACGAAGTAGCGTCTGAAAAGCGGGAAGGAGCGTTCCATGGCGTCCCAGAGGGCGGAGAAAGTCTCGTCGTCAAGTCGGGAGATCCTTAAGCTCTGTTCGAGGGCGGAGGAGTAGCCTCTCGCTTTGGCCATGGTGTTGGCTGAACCTTTGACGCCGTTTAAGCAGGCGGCCACCTGATCTTCAAGCTGCTTCCAGGCGGCTTCCTCGGTCTTCTGGGCGTTGAGGCGGACGTCGGGGTCGCTGTCGGTCTGATAGGCTCTGAGGGCCGTCAGAGGCAGCCTTTTCGTTTCGCCCTTGTAGGTGAATTCCGCTGTGGCTCTCGAGGTGATGAGGCCCTGCATCTTGGCCCAGGCGTGCGTGCCGCACTGCTCCAACCTGGCGGCCAGCTCTTCTTCCTTTTCGCTGAGAAGATGGGAGGCGTTGTCTCTTTCCTCGTTGAGGGAGAATCTGAAATCTTTAAGCTCATGGCAAGCGTCGGAAGTCCAGAATTCATTCCAGAGTTTTTCGGGAACGGCGGCGAGCCATTTGAGATAGCGGACATTCAGAAGACCAAGGGCAACCATGGCGCCGGAAAGCGAAGACTCTATCTTGGCCGCTTCGGAGTTGTAGGAATCCGTCGTGATGAGGGCGTGGCAGTAGACGCCGATGGCTTCCACGGGATCGGCGAGTTCTTCTTCCATCTTGATCATTTTTGTGAGATCAGCTGCCAGTTCTTCAACGCTCCCTGGGCAGGGAGGGAATTCCAATTCCTTAAGAGCGGCGACGTTGTTTTTGATCTTTTGAAGATCCGCTTTGAGTTCCTGGGAATCAAGGGAAGGATAAAGTTCCTTTAGTTGCCAATGGGGAAGAGAGTTCGACATTTTATGTTTCCTTAAAATTTGTATGCTAAAACTTCTTTGAGATCGGGGATGGAGGGAGCGGCGCCGGGCCTTGTCACGGAGATGGCGGCGGCTTTGGAAGCGAGACTGAGCGCGTCTTTCGGAGCTAGGCCGTTTATGATCGAGGCGAAGAAGTAGCCCGAGAAAGTGTCGCCGGCGCCCACGGAATCGATGGCCTTGACGTGATAAGCTTCCTGTCTTATGACTTCTTTTCCGTCGTCATAGTAAGCGCCGTTTTCTCCCAGAGTCAGGATCGTTTTGGTAGCGGGGAATTTTTCCCGCATCTTTTTTAATATATCTTCCGGACGGTCGGAGGGAACGCCGGAAATGGTCGCGCCCTCTATTTCGTTCACTATGAGATAAGACGATTTTTCAAGCGGAAGAGCTTTAATTGAGTCGTCGCAAGGGGAGGGATTGAAAGCGATGACAACGCCTTTTTCCGCCAGTTCGTTCATTATTTCCGGCAGAAGGTTCACTTCGTTCTGGGCGATGAACCAGTCGCCTGCGGATAGGAAGTTCTTAAGTTCGCTAATGAGTTTATCCGGCACGCAGCGGTTGGAGCCGCCGAAGTGCAATATGGCGTTCTGTCCGTCTGGCGTGATCTGTATTACAGCGTGGCCCTGCGGAACGTCTACGGGATAGATCAACTTGGTCTCGACTTTTTCTTTCTTCAGATATTCCAGAAAATCGAGCCCGTCCGGTCCGAAGCTTCCGGCCTGGAAGACGTCCGCGAGTCCCGCTCTTTTGAGAGCGATGGCTTGGTTGAAGCCCTTGCCGCCGTAAAAGACGGCGCGGTCTTCGGCGGGAAGCGTCTCCCCGGGCCTTACGAAGTGGGGGACGTGATAGATGATGTCGCGGACCAGAGATCCGTAGCAGACGACTTTCGGCATATCAACCTCTGTTCTGGATGACGTATCTGACAAGCTGGTCCGTGCTGGCGTCGGGATCGTTTTTGAGAGCTTTTTGAACGGCTTCCTGGACTTCCGCCTGGCGGAAGCCAAGAGCGACGAGCGCCATGACTGCGTCGGCGGCGTTCTTGGAGATGCCGGCGGGCGCGGTCTTGCCGGCCAGGTGCGTAAGCTTGTCTTTCAGCTCCACGATGATCCTTTCGGCGGTCTTTTTCCCGATGCCTTTGATGCTGCTCAAGGCTTTGACGTCTTCCCTGGCGATCGTTTGGCAGAGAGTCGAGATCGGCTGGCTGCTGAGAATGAGGAGCGCGGAAGTCGGGCCGATGCCGGAGACCTCGATGAGTTTCAAAAAGACTTCCCTTTCCTCACGGCTGTAGAAGCCGAAGAGTTTTTCCTCGTTCTCCCTCAGGTGATGAAAAACGAGCAGCCTGATCTTGTCGCCCATGGGGGGGAGATTCTCGTAAGTGTTGAGGGAAATGTTCACCTCGTAGCCCACGCCGCCCACGTTTATGACGGCCGCGTTGGCTTCCTTTTCGTCAAGTATGCCTTCCAGAAAAGTTATCATAGCTCAATCCTTGAGTTCGGGATATTTCAAAGCGTGGATGTGCGTCAGGGCGATCGCCAGGGCGTCCGAGGCGTCCGGCAGCATGCGCTCGTTTTTAATTTTCAGCATGTTCTTGATCATGCCCTGGACCTGGTCCTTGGTCGCCGCGCCAATTCCTACCACGGCCTTTTTCACCCTGGTGGGGGAGTATTCCATAACGGGGATCCTCCTTAAGGCCGCGGGGAGAACGGCGGCGCTTCTCGCTTCGCCGATCTTCAGGGCGCTCCTGGCGTTCTTGTAGAAGAACTGGCTCTCAACGGCTACCGTCGAGACATCGTAGCCTTTCAGGATCTCGTCTATCCCCTCGAAGATGCGCGCGTAGCACTCTATCAAGGGCAGCGACTGGGAGTTCTTGATGACTCCGAATTCCGCGCATTCCAGCGCGCTTCCCTCGCTGCGTATGAGACCGTAGCCTGTTATGCGGGTTCCTGGATCGATGCCGAGGACCAGCATTTATTTTTCCTCACTTTTCGGCTGCACGACTTCCTGCATCTCGAAGACCGGAGCTCCGGGATTCGGCTTGGCTCCGGGGAGATTCTGATCGGCGGCCTTGGCGTCCAATTGCGCGTCGAGTTCCTTCAGCGGATCAACTTCTTCCGGTTTGCTTTCGGGAACGTCGAAGGCTGTTTCCTTGACTTCGATGGTTTCGGTCGTCTCGGTCACCGTGGGAGTATCGAAAGCGGAGTCTGTTTTCTCGATTTTCTCTTCCTTGATTTCCTCGGATTTGCTTTCCGTCTCGTCCTTAAACTCTATGGGTTTGCTTTCCGCGGTCTCGACAGTTGTCGGGGTGGTGACGGGAACGCTCTCAACCGTTTCTTCAGCGGCTTCCGTAACGGGGGCGGGCTTCGTCATGAAGTCGCCGACCTTTTTGCCGGGCCTGATGCTGGGTTTCGCGTCCATAAGCTCGGGATCGAAGATCTCGATGCTGCAGGAACGTCTGAGGCCGTTCATGTAAGGTTCGTAGACCGCGGCGCTCTTAGATTCGGCCACGCGGCGGTAGATGTCGTCGTAGGCTTCCCTTTCCGTCTGCACGTGGGCGTCCTGCTTGGCGCTGATGTAGACGATGTGATAACCGAAGGGGGTCTTGATGACGTCGCTGAACTGGCCGGGGGAGAGACTGAAAGCCGCTCTCTCGACGTTAGCCATCTCCTCGCCGAAATGGCCCTGCTCGATGAGCCCCCAGTCGCCGCCGGAATCTTTCATCGGGCCTTCGGAATACATCAGCGCCAGTCTCTGGAAATTGGCGCCCTGAACTAGCTGGGATCTGATGTCCCTGATCCTGGTCTCGGGATCAAGCTTTCCTTCCTCTGTCTTGTCCTTTATCAGGATCTGGTAGAGATGGACGCTCGGCTGGCGCGTATAAATGAGATTCTTGTTCTCAGTGTAGAATTTGTGGATCTCATGGGGCAGCACCCGCACTCTCTTGAAGACTTTTTCCTGGAGCACGGCCTGGGCCTTGATGGCGTCGGAGAGATGTTCCCTGAATTCCGGGAGGGTTATCTTGTTTTCCCTGAGATACGCCCGGAACTCGTCTTCGGAAGCGTAGCGCTCCCTTTCCTTGCTGAGCTGCTTGTCGATCTCGATGGGCGGGATCTTGATTTCCAGCTTGTTCGCCTCGCGAACGAGCAGCTTGGAGTCGATGATGCTTTTCAGGGCCTCCACTCTTTCCTTACGTAATTCGCTTTTGATCTCCTCGTCGTTCGGCATCATTTTGGCGTACGACTTGAGAGTAGGGGGAATGTAGCGGTCAAGCTCTACGGCCGTTATCGAAGCGTCGCCGACTTTGGCTACGATGCTGTTCACTTCCTCGGCGCAAAGAGGGGCGCAGAAAAGAAGTATGGCGGCCAGAAGCTTAATACTGTTCGACCAATTTTCTGATGAGGCTTTCATTGCGGATCACCTTGTATTTGTTGGTTAGGGACTGCAGGACCGTTTCGTAAGCTTCGCCGGTCTTCTGCAGCGCCAGCTGATTTTTCAATTCGTTCTTTATCTCATCGAACGCCAGGGTCCTTTCAGGAACTCTGTCCGTAAGTTTGATGACGTGATAGCCCTGGCTGGTCTCCACGACGGGGGAGATGTCGCCGATCTTCATCCTCTCGACAGCCTTCTCGAAGGAGGGGTGCGTCTGTCCTTTGGTGAAGAAATCGAGGTCGCCGCCCTTGACTTTCGAGGGGCAGTCGGAATAGGCCGAGGCCAGTTGTCCGAAATCTTCGCCCTCCATGGCGCGGCGCCTTAGCTCCGTAGCCCTGGCGTAGGCGTTGCTGACTTCCGCCCTGTAGGCGTTGGGAGC
Organism: bacterium; assembly: GCA_017650925.1. Classification (GTDB taxonomy): domain Bacteria; phylum Auribacterota; class UBA3054; order UBA3054; family UBA3054; genus UBA3054. The sequence goes on along the minus strand of JAGCDY010000053.1, from coordinate 55,723 downwards.
GACTTTTATGAGAATGTGGGAAGCCCTGAACTGGGCCGGCTTGGTATATTCGCTTTTGTGCGCTTCGTAATAATCTTTCACTTCCTGGTCGCTGACATCGGATTTCAGGTTGATGTAGCGGTCGTAGAAATAATCCAGATTGACTTTGTGCACGGCGTCTTCTATCGCTTCAGCATAACCCTTTTCCCCGCTGAAATCCTCGTGCGCGGCGGCGTATTCGAAGACCTTGTTGTTTATGAGCTGGGTGATGAATTCGCCTCTCCTCTTGTCAAAATCCCTTCTCAAGTAGCCCGGCATGGTGTCGAGATTGGGCTGGGAGAAGAGCTGGTAGAACTCGGTCGTGGGGACCGGAATGCCTCCGACAAGAGCCAGATCGTTGCTGGTGCAGTGGTCCTGAGGCGTATGGATCGGCAGGGAGATCAGCTGGCTTCCGCTTCTCACCGAAGCCTGCTGGGTGCTGGTCTGGAAGACCGTGACGGTCACGACCGTAGCATTGGCAAGCTTATTAGCCTGGGCTTTTTCCTTGCTTACGGTCGTTTTGGTGCCGGTCTCCCTAAGGACGACGGGCACTACCTGAAGATTTTCCTCCGCTTTCTCATCGAAGGCGTTCTTGTCGCAGCCGAAGAGAAGCGCGAGCGTGCTGAAAACTAAAAGATATCTTTTCATAATGAGATGCTTTCTTTGAGCATTTCCTCAGTGTCATGCTCAATAAGTGGCAGAATGAGACGGTCGAGGTCGCCGTCCATTATTTCTCCCAGGGCGTGGACCGTCAGACCTATGCGGTGATCGGTCACGCGGTTCTGGGGGAAGTTGTAAGTTCTGTTCTTGTCGCTGCGGTCGCCACTGCCGACCATTGTCTTTCTTTGGTCGGAGCGTTCCTTGGCGGCGTCCTGTCTTTCCTTTTCCAGAAGGCGGGCCTGCAGGACGCGCATGGCTTTCGCCTTGTTCTTGTACTGGCTTCTCTCGTCCTGGCAGGTCACCACCAGTCCGGTCGGCAGGTGGGTTATCCTGATGGCGGAGTCGGTCGTGTTGACGTGCTGGCCGCCGGCGCCCGTGGAGCGGTAGATGTCGATCCTTAGATCTTCCGGCTTGATGTCGACCGTCACTTCCTCCTGCTCTGGCAAGACCACCACGGAGGCTGCGGAAGTATGTATCCTGCCCTGCGTCTCCGTTTCCGGAACCCTCTGTACTCTGTGCACGCCGGCCTCGTACTTCATGTGCGAATAGACGGCGTCGCCCTGGATGCTGAAGATTATTTCCTTCAAGCCTCCTGCCGCGGCGGGGGAAGTGTTCATGGTCTCGATCTTCCAGCCCTGGCGTTCCGCGTAGCGGGAATACATCCTGAAGAGTTCGGAAGCGAACAGAGCCGCTTCTTCGCCGCCGGTGCCGGCCCTTATCTCCATGATGGTGTTCGCCTCGTCGTAAGGGTCCTTGGGAAGAAGAAGGACCATCATGGCCTTCTCGAGCTCCTCCGCTTTCGCCGTCATTTCCGAAAGTTCGGCCTTGGCCAGTTCGACCAGCTCGTGATCCTCGTTGTCCGAAATGATCTTTTCGCAGTCTTCCACGGCCGACTGGGCGTCTCTGAGCGCGCGCCCGGTCTCCACCACATCTTTCAGATGCTTGTGGCGGCGGGTCAGTTCGCGCAGACGCTTGGCGTCGGAGGCGGTCTCGGGCAGTCCGAGCTCTTCTTCGATCTTGGCTATCTCAGCTTCCTGAGCGGTGATGTCGAATACTTTCATGCCTTAAGACAAGAGCAAAAAAAACGAAGCCCACAGCCCGTCAAATAAAAACGCGCGTCGTGAGCTTCGTGGATAGGAAAAAAGACGAAAATCAGTCCTTTTTGCCGTAACGACGGTTGAACTTCTCGACGCGGCCAGCCGTGTCGACGAATTTCTGCTTACCCGTGAAGAAGGGGTGACATTCGGAGCAAATACCGATATGCATGTCCTTTACTGTGGCGCCGACTTTGAAGACGTGGCCGCAGGCACAGGTGATGGTCGTCTGTTCGTAGTTGGGGTGGATCTTTTCTTTCATACTTTAACCCGATTCAGTTATAGTTATTAAATGGTAGAGGATATTATACTGAAACAAGGTCTCAAAAGCAAGGGAGGCCTTTTAAACCAAAGCCATCATTTCGTAGGCTAAGGTGGCGGCGGTGAAGTCGTAGGCGTGGAAATTCTTGATGGGGGAGAATTCCACTAGGTCCAGGCCGATTATCGTTCTTCCTTTGGTTAGTTCCGCGAGGAGGTCAAGGGTTTGGTACCAGAGAAGGCCGCCGGGGACGGGCGTTCCGGTGGCGGGCATAATAGCGGAGTCCAGGCCGTCGATGTCGAAGGAGACGTAGATCTTCTTGGGGAAATTCGCGGGAAGGAGTTTGTTTTTCTTTCTTTCCTTGAAGCGGCGGAAGAGTTCCTCAGCGTCGTGGAAAGTCACTTTGTTTTTCTTGTCCTGTCTAAAGTCTTGTTCTTCCTGACAGTAGGAGCGTGTGCCGAACTGCGCTATGGGGATATTAAGCTCGCTGATACGGCGCATGACGGAGGCGTGGGAGAGAGGGTCATCTTCGTAGGCGAAGCGGAGGTCGGCGTGGGCGTCAAACTGTATGAGGCCTATTTCAGGGCCATAGAAGGCTTTTAAGGCCTTGATCGCCGGAAGAGTGACTGTGTGTTCGCCTCCCAGAAGAAAGGGGGTAGAATGGCACTTCAAGGCGTACGAGACGGCTTTTTCAATGGCATTGAGAGTGGGGGCGGGCTTGGCTGTGTAGATGCCATTTTCGCCGGGAGCAAAGCCTCGCTGAATCTTCTCCAGCTGGGAGGAGGATTCTATGATGGCCTTGGGGCCGAATTTCGTGCCGGTACCGTAGGAGACGCTTTTCTCGTAGGGAGCGGGAATGACGTGGAAGGCAGCCTCGGTGGGCTTGGCTGGCTTGAATTCGGAATCCAAAAAGGCGGTCATAGTTTTGCTCCCAGTCGTGAGGCGTAGTCTTCGTAGGTGAACTCTCTTATGAGCTTCGTTTCGCCGTTTGTTTTCTGGTAGGCGAGACTTGGAAGACCAATGCCATTGAACATGCAGGTCTTGACGAAAGAGTAGATCGCCATGTCGGTGAAGACGAGGCGGTCGCCAACTTTCAATTCTTTGTCAAAGGAGTAGTCGCCGATGTAGTCGCCGGCCAGGCAGGTGAGAGCCCCCAGGCGGTAGGTGTAGGTTTTTTCCTTGGGCTGGCCGGAACCAATGATGTAAGGACGGTAGGGCATTTCCAGAACGTCCGGCATATGGTTGGCGGCGGAGGTGTCCAATATGGCGATCGGCATGCCGTTCTCGATGATGTCAAGGACGGTCGTTACGAGATAGCCGGCGTTGATGGCCACGGCTTCGCCCGGCTCAAGGTAGACGGTCTTAAGATCGAAGGCGGTCTTGAACTGCTTGATGAGCTTGACGAGGTGATCCCGGTCGTAGTCTTCGTTAGTGATGTGCTGGCCGCCGCCCATGTTGATCCAGTCTAGGTCGCGGAGGAACTTGCCGAATTTCTTGGTGACGACGTCGAGCGTCCTTTCCAATACGTCGGACTTCTGCTCGCACATGGTGTGAAAATGAAGGCCGGAAATTTCCTTTATGCCCTGTTTTTCCAATTCCTCGGCTTTCACGCCGAAGCGGGAAAAAGGAGCGCAGGGGTCGTAGATCTTGGTAGCGACTTCCGAATATTCAGGATTGATCCTTATTCCGGTTTGAATTTCACGGCCGGAATTTTGGAGCGTCGGTCTGTGATGACGGAGCTGCGAGAAGGAATTGAAGACGATGTGGTCGGCAAGCTTGACGATCTTTTGCATATCCTCGTCGGAGAAGGCCGGGGCGTAGACATGAGTCTCGCCGCCGAAATTCTCCTTGCCGAATCTGGCTTCGAAAAGGCCGCTGGAGCAGGTGCCGTCAAGATAGGGTTTGAGCGTTTGGGCAGCCTCGGGCATGGCGAAGCACTTGAGAGCCCAGAGGATCTTGCAGTCCGCTTTCTCCCGGACTTCCTTGAGTAGCTTGCCGTTTCTTATGAGGTCGGCTTCCGTGATGACGAAGACGGGAGTCTTCAGTTCCGGAAAGTTTTCTAGAAGCGCTTGATTTGCCACGGCAGACCGTAGAGATTAAGGTCGTTCATGAAGGGATCGGGATCGAACTCTTCCATGTTGAAGACGCCCTCTCCCTGCCATTTCTTTTCGGCGATCATCTTGGTGCCGATCATGGCGGGAACGCCGGTGGTGTAGGAAACGGCCTGGGCTTCCACTTCCTTGAAGCACTGGGCGTGGTCGCAGACGTTGTAGATGAAGACGGTCTTGGGTTTTCCGTCTTTTACGCCTTCCAGTATGCAGCCGATGCAGGTCTTGCCGGTGTAGTTGACGCCCAACGTGCCGGGGTCGGGAAGGAGGGCTTTCAGGAATTTAAGAGGCACGATCTTGTGGCCTTCGTATTCCACTTCGTCGATACGGGTCATGCCGACGTTCTGGAGGACTCTCAAGTGGTTGAGATAGTTTTCCGAGAAGGTCATCCAGAAGCGGGCTCTCTTGATGGTGGGGATATGTTTGGTGAGGCACTCCAACTCCTCGTGGTACATCAGGTACATTTCCTTGTCACCGATGGAGGGGAAGTTGAAGGTCTTGTGCACCGAGAGGGGATCGGTCTCCTTCCACTGGCCGTTTTCCCAATATTTGCCGCGCTGGGTGATCTCGCGGATGTTTATTTCGGGATTGAAGTTGGTGGCGAAGGGATGGCCGTGGTCGCCGGCGTTGGCGTCCACGATGTCAAGGTAATGCAGCTCGTCCAGTTCGTGCTTGAGGGCGTAGGTCGTGAAGACGCTTGTGACTCCGGGGTCGAAGCCGCTGCCAAGTAGGGCGGTGAGGCCGGCCTTCTTGAAATCATCGTGCATGTCCCACTGCCACTTGTAGCAGAACTTCGCTTCTTCGGGCGGCTCGTAGTTGGCGGTGTCAATGTAATTGGCGCCGGCCATGAGACAGCCTTTCATGATGGAGAGGTCCTGGTAGGGGAGAGCGACGTTCAAGACTGTCTCGACGTTGTGCTTTTTGATCATGGCGGCGACCTGATTGGGATCGTCAGCGTCCAATTGATCGGTCACTATGTCGTCTCTTCCGATGTTGCGTTTGATCTTTTCTTTGATGGCGTCGCATTTGCTCTTGGTGCGGCTGGCCAGGCAGATGTAATCGAAGACTTCAGTTCTCGCCGCGCATTTGTGCGCCGCCACGTTGCCGACGCCGCCGGCGCCGATAATCAGTAACCTACCCATAATGATCCTTGATTTATTTTTTAATTGAATTTCGCTTCCTGTTCCTCTTTCAGAACTTCCGGGGACTTGCTGTCCATGATGCGGTCCTTTATGGCCCTAATTTCGGAGGCGCTGCGTTTTCTGTTGTTGTAGCGGCGCCTGCGTTTCTTCGGTTTGCTTTCGTTTTCGTCTATGGGCTTCAGAATCGGCTTGGAGCTTTCCTCCGCCAGCTTGCGGGCGGCTTTCTTTTCCTTCTTCTCCAGACTCGGATTGGGAGTGAAGAGAATGAAGAGCGACATGTAGAGGCTCTGCTTGAAGTCTCTCCTGGCTCTGGCAGGCTTAGTCACGTAATTCTGACCGACCGTGACCGCCAGATGTCCGACTCTCAGTTTCAGCCCGTAGGCGTGGCGCAGAATGTGCGCGGTCAGAAGGTAATTGTGTTTGCAGGGCGGAAGAGTGGCTATGACTTTTTTACTGAGCATGCGGTAATTGCACAAGGGATCGTTCAGCCTGTAGCCGTACTTGAACTTGATGCAGAAATCGGCCAGAATGTTGGCCCATTTGGTGAGAGTTGGGATGCTTCTTCTGTTCTTCTCGCGGCTTCCGCAGATTATGTCGGCGTTCCTGACCTGCGCCATCCTTACGAAGCGGTGCATGTCGCCGGGCTCGTGCTGGCCGCTGGCGGACAGGAAGATCGCGTATTTGAAGTCGCTGTCCCTGAGATAGGCCACGGCGGTGTTAAAAGAGGCTATCATGCCTCTTGTGGAAACGTGCGTTATGATCTCAGCTCTCGACTGCTGGGCTAATTCGACGGTGCGGTCGGAGGAACCGTCGTCAACGACGATGCAACGTTCGCATTTGCGCAGCGTTTTCTTGACAACGTTTTGGATCGTCTTCTCGTCGTTGTACGCCAGTATCACGGCGACGAGCCCGTCCGAGAGGGGCTGCTTGCGTCCTACGGAACCGCTTTCGTATTCATCCGGGAAGGTGATCATTTACACTTCCATGGTTAGGAGGACCGTGTCGTTTTCGAGACGGTCGCCTTTTTTCGCAAGCTGGCTGGCTATTTTGCCGTCTTCGGGAACGGACAGGACCAGCGAGGCCTTGTCGGTCACGATTTCGCAGAGGTCGTCGCCTTCCTTTACGCTTTCGCCCTCTTTCACGAGCCAGCCGACGAAGGAGGCGTCCTTGATCTCATCCGCCAGGAAGGCGAGGGTAAATTCTTTTATTGCCATTTTAGGGGATGACTTTGTTTAAGGGGTATTCGATGATGTCCTGGGCTCCGAAAGCCTTCAGCTTCGGGATGAGATCCCTGCTGGTGACTTCGTCCAGCACGACTTCCATGGCGACCCAGTCCTTGTCTTTCAGAGGAGAGATCGTGGGCTCCCTCATGCAGGGCAGGATGGCCGAGATCTCCTCCAGTTTGGAAAGGGGAGCGTTCAGTTTCAGGCCGACCTTGTCCCTCGCTCTCAGGGCGCCTTGGAGCAGCATAGAAAGGTTCTCGATCTTTTCGCGTTTGAAGGGATCCTCCATGGCTTTCTTGTTGGCGATGAAGCGCGTGGTGGAGGTGGTCAGCGTGTCGATGATCTTAAGATTGTTGGCCCTCAGAGAGGAGCCGGTCTCGGTCAGCTCGACGATGGCGTCCACCAGGTTCGGGCACTTCACTTCCGTGGCGCCCCAGGAGAATTCTATTTTGACGTTGATGCCTTTTTCCGCGAAATATTTCTTCGTCATGTTGACGGCTTCCGTGGCAATAAGCTTGCCTTCCAGATCCTCGGGCTTCTCGTAGGGGCTGTCGTTGTGCACGCAAAGCACCCACCTCACCGGGTTGGCGGTGGCCTTGCTGTACATCATCTCACAGATCTCGACTACGTCGCTCTGGTTCTCGACGATCCAGTCGTGGCCGCAGATGCCGCAGTCAAGGTGTCCGGCTTCCACGTACCTCGACATTTCCTGGGAGCGGATAAGTATCGGCTTGATGTCGTCGTCGTTGATGGTCGGATAATAGGAGCGGCCGCTGATGTTGATCGTGTAGCCGGCTTTGCGGAATATCTCGCAGGTGGCGGACTCCAGGCTGCCCTTGGGGAGGCCCAGTACCAGTTTGCCTTCAAAAGTTTCCATTGTTTTTACTGATTGTTGTTGAAATTGAATAGTTCGTCCACGATGGGGCCGTCGTAACTCAGACCGAGGTGGTCGTAGGCTTTCTTCAAAGGAACGCGGCCCTTGTTGGTCCGCATGATGAACCCCTGCTGGATGAGGTAGGGTTCAATGACTTCCTCTATGGTCGAGACCTCCTCGCTGATCGTCACAGCGATGTTGTTCACGCCGGTCGGGCGGCCGCCGAATTTTTCTATGAGAGTTTTGAGATAGGCGTGGTCCATGTCGTCGAGGCCAAGGTCGTCTATCCTCAGCATATTGAGAGCTTCCCTGGCCAGCTTCGGAGTGATGATCCCGTCGCCTTTGACCTGGGCGTAGTCCCTGACCCTGCGGACGAGGAAGTTCGCGATCCTCGGCGTTCCCCGTGAGCGTCCGGCGATCTCGGAGAGAGCCTCCTCCTCTATGCCAGTATTCAGTATCTTGGCGGAGCGCCTGACGATCTCGCAGAGCTCCTTTACGCTGTAGAATTCAAGCCTGAGCGAGATCCCGAAGCGTTCCCTTAGAGGAGCCGTGAGGTTTCCCATCCTGGTCGTGGCGCCGATAAGCGTGAAATGCTTCAGATCCAGCCTCACCGAGCGGGCCTGGGGGCCCTGGTCGATCATGATATCGATGAAGAAGTCCTCCATGGCGGAATAGAGATATTCCTCCACGGAAGAATCGAGTCGGTGGATCTCGTCGATGAAAAGAATGTCGCCGTTTTCCAGATTTGTCAGAAGCCCGGCCAAGTCTCCGGGTTTCTCGATGATGGGGCCGGAAGTGGTCTTGATGTTGACGCCTCTTTCCTGGGCGATGATGTTCGCCAGCGTCGTCTTGCCGAGTCCGGGAGGGCCGTAGAGAAGGATGTGGTCGACGGCTTCGTCTCTTCTTCTCGCGGCCTCGACCGCGATGTGCAGCTGCTCCTTGATCCTCTCCTGACCGGTGAAGTCGGAAAAGCGCTGGGGCCTGAGGGTGAGGTCGACGACGTCGTCCTTCTGGGGTATGTTTCTAATAAGGGAACTCATATCTTTTCATTTTACCAAAAACTCCTCGCGAAAATTCTCTGAGACGAAAAAAGGATACCTCCCCAGCTCACGGACTACGCGCTCGATTTCTCTAACGTGCGTCCTCCGTGAGTTCGCTTTGGGAGGTATCCTTCTTTTCGTCTCGGGTATTACTAGCGAATTAACCGCGAAGCGAAGCTAACAGAGCTTTGTTCGTATCGTAGCGGGCGATGAGTTCTTTCAAAGTCACCGCGGCGTCCTTTACGTTCTCGTCCGCCAGGATGCGGCGGAGCGTCACGATCTTGGCGTATTCCTTCTCAGAGTAGAGAAGCTCTTCGCGGCGGGTGCCGGACTGATAGACGTTGACAGCCGGGAAGATCCTCGCTTCCGCCAAAACGCGGTCGAGGACGATCTCACAGTTGCCGGTCCCTTTGAATTCCTGGAAGATCAGTTCGTCCATGCGGGAGCCGGTGTCTATGAGCGCGGTGGCTATTATGGTAAGGGAGCCGCCGTTCTCGATCTTCCTGGCCATGCCGAAAAAGCGTCTGGGTATCTCCATGGAGCCGGGGGCCAGGCCGCCGGACATAAGCTTGTTGCTGTAAACGTTGTTTAAGTTGAAGGCGCGGCCGGTCCTCGTTATGCTGTCAAGCAGAACAACGACGTCCTTCCCGCACTCCAACTCCACTTTGATCATGTCCATGGTGGCTCTGACCAGTTCGACATGTTCCTTGGGAGTTTGGTCGTTGCAGGAGGCGAGGACGTCAACGCCCTCCAAAACGCGCTTGAACTGGGTGACTTCCTCCGGCCTTTCGTCGACCAGAAGGACGATGACGTGGCTCTCGGGGGAAACCTTCTTGATGGAGGAGGCCAGCTTTTCAAGGATGGTCGTCTTGCCGGCTTTGGGCGGGGAGACTATCAGAGCTCTGGTGCCTTTGCCTATGGGAGTCACAAGATCGACTATGCGCATGGTCTCGTCTCCCGTTTGGGAAAGGTCGAAGCGCTCCGTGGGAGCGACGGCCGGAAGCTCGGTAAGCTGGGGCCTGAAGCGGAAAACTTCCGGCAGCAGACCGTTCACGGAATCTATTTCGTAGACCCATTTTTTGCCGTCTATCTCGGCCATGCGGCCTTCGATGTAAGCCCCCTGTATGAGGCCGTAGCGGCGGCAGAGTTCCTGGCGGATGTATATTTCGTCTCCTTCCGGCTTGAAGGATCTTTCAGGCTTTCTCAGAATGGGGCCTTTGTCGTTGCGTCTCATCACGCCGCAAACGGGAATGAACTCTTCGGGCGGCTCATCCAGGACGGGATCCTTGTGGAATCTGTTCTCAAAATAGCGCTTGCGGTTGCCGTAATTGCGGAATTTGCCGTTGTTGTTGCCGTTCCTGTTTTTATGGAAACGACCTTTGCGCGGCTTGTTATTGTAATTAGCCATGTAGCTGATTGATTGATTGTAAAATTGCTCGCGTTTCGGAGAGAGAATACCGTCGCGAAAAAACCAATAGAGGAAACGATCAGTCAGAAAAACTTTTTAGGCGCGAACAAATGAAGAGAGCGCCATGATCATTTGGGGAAATGGTAGCATAAGCGCTCAATCCGTGTCAAGGTCTCACCAGAGGTAATAATTTCCCGTCGCCACGACGTAAAGCCCCAGGATCAGGTTGGAGACGCCGTGCGCGAAAATGCAGAGCGGAAGGCTTTTCTTATAGTAGTACAGGAAGAAGATCAAGCCTCCCCAGATGAGCGCCACGAACCACCAGGGGTGCGACAGGATGAAAAATCCCAACGCGATGAGAAAACTTCTCTTGGTATAGTAGCCTATTGGCACTTCTTTGAATTTTTCCGCCACGCAGAACCTGGTCAGGGCGGAGCGGCTGAAGAGCTCCTCGAAGAGGGGGACCATCAGCGTTGCTCCCGCGATCCTTATGAAGAGCAGGAAATTGGCCAGGACCCCGGCGTCGATGCCGAGATGGAAAAAATCCTTCATCTGGGAAGCGCCGGCCAAGAGGATCTCCCTGGAGTAGGAAGATCTCGGAAGTTCCGAGGGAAGCAAAACGAGAGCGCCGGAAGCTTTGTGGAAGGCGTCCTCGGCGAAATCGAAGCCGTAGGTCAGGGAAAGGCAGATGTTCTCATTGCCGAAAACAGGGATCTTCGCGAACATTATTTTCCAGGCGAAGTGGTAGGGAAGGATCCAGAGCGCGATGCCGACTACGCCTATGGCGAAAGCCAGAAGCCAGTCGCCGAGCTTGAGATTCTTCAGCGTGAACTCCGGATATTCTCCTTTGAAATAGTATATCCCGACCGTAAGAAGAGTCAGAAGGAAGGCGAACACGTATGCCTGGTAAGGATTGATTATCTTGGCGAGCACGGCGGTGCAGACGCCGTAGACGACGTAGGGCATGATATGGGACTGGGCGTAGCTCAAAAGCTTGCCGGTCGGCATTACTTCGCGTTCTTTGGGCGGCTCGTAATCAAGGCCTCGGTTCAAAAAAGAGAACATCGCAGATAGAAGAAGAGGTTAAAAAAAGCCGCGGAAAGCGGCTTAAAATTAAGTGGCGGAGAGAGAGGGATTCGAACCCTCGATACGGTTAAACACCGTATGACGGCTTAGCAAGCCGTTGCTATCGTCCACTCAGCCATCTCTCCACGAATTGCAGGGGTTAGTCTACCAAAAGGGCGGTCCTTTTGCAATAGCGCTGATAGTTTAAAAAAACTTTTTTTGCTAAAATACTTTGAAACATTGAGTATTTATGGCGGGAACGAAGAAAAAGAGCAAATTGGGGGAGATCACGGCGTATCTGATATGCGGCGTGCTCACGACCGTCGTCAATCTGGCGGTCTACCAGATATTTTATAAGCTTGGCTGCGGCGTGACCACTTCCGGCGTCATCTCTGTAATTTGCGCCAAGATCTTCGCCTACGTTTCTAACAAGATCTTCGTTTTCAATTCCAAATGCGAAAACAAAGTCGAGCTGGGGAAAGAGGTTTGGCGCTTCGCGCTGGCCAGAGGGCTTTCCGGCGTGCTGGACGTGGCCTTGACGAAACTTCTTTCCGTCATCATTCCCGAAAATTACGAGCTGGCGCTGTCGCTGGGCGGCTGCGTGGCTTTCTTCAGGATCGTTTCGCCTGGAGTGGCTGCGAAATACATAGCGCAGCCAATCGTGATAGTGCTGAATTACATTCTCGGCAAGACCTACGTTTTCAAAGGAGGCGCGAAGAAGGCCGAGAATACGGAGGCGGGCGTTACCGAACAGGCTCAGGATGAGCAGGACGAAGGCATTGAGGACAACGAGAGCCGGCCTTTCCACACCTTCCTCATGATGACAATGGTCTTCTTCCAGGACCAGTTCGCCCGCCTCTACTCCTTACTTTTCCCATCAGACGAAGAGGATAGCGAGGAGTCCGGCATAAACAAGGCCACTTTCTGGGAGAAGTTCTTCTCGGTTCTGGGCTTTTTCAGGTTTTTCGAGATCATAGACTGGATATCTTCGCTTTTCGGGAGGAAAAAATCCGGGGAGTATTACGACGGAACTTCGGGAGCCTACGGTGAAGCGGGCGAGGACATCTATTCTGACGCCGGGGCCGCCGGAGGCATGGTGAAGAGGGAGAAAATAGGCGCCCGGGGAAGATTCTTGATCAAGGTCTCCGCCTATGCCCTTACTTTTTTGGCGACTATCGTTCTGGTCGTTTCCTTGTGGATGATATCCAAGGGGATGTACCGGAATTTCACCATGAATCAGGATCACATTTTCCGCCAGGCGCATATGTTCGAAAGCTGGCGGGATCTTCTGTTTGACGGTTCCGGCTCCCGCTGCGGTTCGCTTTTCGGCGCCGCTCAGATCGCGTATGCCTGGATCTGCTCGAAGATAAACTACGCCAAGCTGGTGTCGCCGAACCAGTACGCGATGCTGTCCTGCCTGGTGTCCGCGGCCTGCCTTTTCATCCTGGCTTTTTCCCAGACCGCGGTGAGGATGCTGACTTCCTCGACGCTCATGACTCTGGGGCTCCTCTTCCTTCTGGCAGGAAGGAACATTCTGCAGCTGGACGGCGGGCTTTTCTCAATTCAGCTTTTGCTTTTGCTTCTGATACTCACCACCTACCGCGCGACGGTGAGCGGCTACAGGGGAGGATACAAGTATTTCCTCATGCGCTGCGTGCTCGTTTCGCTGTTGGCGGGAATGCCGGGAACGATGCCGGTATTCGCCTTCATATGCCTCGTTTTGATGATTCTGACCCAGGCCGTCGGCATCATCTGGAACGCGAGAAAATCCGGAGTGGGAAATTTCGTTTTCCTGGCCCTGAGCCGTTTCCTGCCGCTTCTTCTGCCCATAGCCTCGCTCTATTTCTTCTGCGGCGGACTGGACCCCCTGAAGTATGAGATCGGCGGCGATTTCTGGATCGTTTCCTCGCCCAACCCCATGACGGTCTCGCCATTCCTCGCGCGCACCGGCAGTCTGTGCATCGTGTCGATCGTCCTGGGAGGGTTGCTGATGTTCTTTTCGGAACTCAAGCGCTGCGGACTTTACTGCATATTGACGAGCGCCCTGTTCTATTTCTTCCTGAGGCTGACAAAACTTGATCCGGGAACGGTGGGCTATGCCTCGACGGTTTTCCTTTCCATGATCATAGGCGTGGGCGGTATGCTCTGCGGACAATTGATCTCGCTGCTTTCCAGACTGGTCTGCCGTGTTTTCATGACGCCGAGGCTGAAGCCGCTTCTGGCTTCGCTTATTGTCCTGCCGTTCATAATCTATCTGGTAACGGCCAGGAGCACGGGTTTCGAATCCGAATCCAGCGACCTTTCCGAAATGACCGAGAAGATCTGCAAATGCCTCGACGATCAAGCCTCAGGCTTTAGGGAAGGGGATGTGCTCATTTTGCCGAAAATGGCCAGAGGGGAAGAGGGAGGCAATTCGCTTTACGATGTCATCCGCTATGAGAACAGGAGAAAGGCGGCCCGCAACTGGGAAATAATCGAGGACAACGATCTTGCCTCCAGGGCGGCTTCGCTCTCCAATTCGGAAGGGAACGCCTGGTGGGCCCTTTGCCTTGACGCTCCCGCCGAATTTGGTTTCGTCAGCGACATATGCGAAATAAAGGTCTCCAGCGAACGGCTAGTCCTGCTCAGATCCACCGTTCCCGTTCATTCCGCCCAGCAGCTGGCCGCCATGTATCTGGCCGTCCTTTGCTGCGTCGACACGTCATGGAGCCGGGAGGGCAGGGACGAACTGTGCTCGCAGCTCGCGCTTCTGCCGGCTGTTTCTTTGGACGACATGACATACACCAGCCTGTCGAAGGCTTATCGCCGCGGGTTCGTCAGGGGCTGCAAGCTAATGGATCCGGAAGAGCTTTCAAAATGCCGCAGCATTGCCGCCAGATGGGCCTACGCGTACAGAATGAGGGATCTTAAGAGTGCGCAGCGTTATCTTGACATGACAGTGAAAGACTTCCCGGATATCGTTTTCCTCACGGAAGTTTACCGTCATTTCGGCGGGGATCTGAAGTTTGTCTCTCCCGTCGCCATGGTCGAAAATTACGGCCTCTCCGAAAACACCTTCAAAATATTCACCTCGCTCTATGATAAGATCTACCGCGACAATCCCGCGAACGTCGTCTATTTCGACGCCTGGGATAAGATCAAACGCGGCATGAGCGACAAGAAGGAGAAGACCATTGACGAAGCCTACAGGGAACGCTTCAAAAAGGAGATCGCCCTGACGGTGACAAACGATCTTCCGAGGAGCGCCATCTTCAGCGAGCCGGGAGAATGCCTGCAGAACCGCTATTTTGAGAACGGGTTGGGAGTATGGCGGACGGAATCCGTAAAGGGGGAGAAGATCCCCTCGACTTTCATATCGATTCCCGATCTTTGGCTTCTGGCCCAGGGCGAGCCAGGCGGTCTGGCCGGAGTATCCCAAAGGCTTGAGCTGGAGAAAGGTATCTATCTCGGGCAGGCCTATGCCAGGATCCCCGAGGGAAGGGAGGCGCCGGATGAGATATCCCTTAAGTTCCGCGTTCAGAGCCTCGACGCCCCAGCACTCACCGCGAAATGGAAAGCCGGCGTCGGCCAGTGGTCGCTGGGCTATATCATAGTCACCAACGAGGCGAATTGCCGCGTATCCTTCTATTGCGGCAGCGAAAACATCTCCAGCCCGGGATCGGTGGAGTTCACAGACGTAAGTTTCCGCCGCATCGACGGGGAATTCGAGGAACGCTTCAAAAATTCGCCGATCGGCTGGAGGATCCGCCGCGGGAGCGATCCCGTCGCCCTCCAGCTGGAGGAAAACGAGCGCCAGCTCTCCCTGGAAAAAGCCGTCAGGGGGAGAGAGCCCCACGAGGAGAAGGGGGCTATTGACATCCAGCAGCCGTTCTGATAGAATACGTCCTGAAAAATACTGCAGAAACAATGCAGAGTGAAAGGCCGGATAACAGCTTCGAGCGTTAAGGCCTTCAATACAGGGAAACGAGCCCTATTATTTTTAGTCCGAAAGGTTTCGGGCGGGGAAACGTCCCACCGGAGGGGAGTCACATAGTTGATTCCGTTTGGGAGACATTGTTTAAAATACCACATTTATGGAGACATAAAATGAAAGCTACTAAGATCATCATCGCTTCTTTACTCGTCATCGCTGCCATCGCTTACGCTGCCAAGACCCCGCAGGTCTTCTGTGAAGGTCTGGAAGGCTTCTCCAAGCCCGTCGTGACCCCGCAGGTCACCTTCGATGAAGAAACCGGCACCACCTACGTCGATTTCGGCACTCAGCTGGGTGACAAGGGCCAGGTCCAGTTCACCATGGCCAACGGCAACATCGTCGTCAAGGCTGACACCGGCAAAGCCATCGCCCAGAAAGGCGGCAAGGTTTCCGGCACCATCAACGGCGTTTTCTCCGGCTTCAACGGCGTCGCTCTTAAGCTGAAAGGCATCACCGTCGGCACCGTCGTTTGCGCTGGTCTGAAGAGCGCTCAGGTCGCCAATGTCAACGGCACCGTGGAAGCTGGCGCTTTCGCGAAAGGCACCGCCCTCAAGGCCGTCGGCAAAGTCGAAGGCATCGTCGCTGGTAACTTCAAGAGCATCCAGTGCAGCCAGTTCGGCGAAGTCAACGGCCTCGGCATCGCGACCCCCAAGAAGGTTGCCTTCAAAGCCAAACAGGCTGGCGGCACCATCATGGTCACTCCTGGTCTGGTCTACACCGCCAAGAACGTGAACGTGGTGAACCCCGTGACCGAATAATAAGAAGCTAATCACTAGCATTCTTGTGGAAGAGACCCGCGCAAGCGGGTCTCTTTTTTTGTCTACAAATTTCCCTTGCGGGATTTGCTACAATAGGTATTATGAAGATAAAGGAAACAAAAACCAGCCTGATAGATTCGGGCTCCCTTGCGGGCATGCCCGCTTTCTTTATTTCCTTGGCTGACGATTCCGAGGAGGGTGTGGTCAAAGGCGTTGACGATCTCATAAAAGAGGTGCAGGAAAGCACCGTGCGCTACGTCGTCCTGAAGGGCGGCGTCGCCTCCCAAAAGGAGGAGGCAAGCGTTCTGCTCGCCGGTATAGAGGACCTTTACCGCCATGCCGTCATAGAAAGCGACGGATCACTTCCTCCCGATCTGGAGGCGGATCTCTATTCTTTTCTTCTCAAGCCCCGCGGCGCCTGGCCGGCCGAAAACATAAACGCCTGCATTGCGGCCGGTGGGATAGCGGAGCTGAGAATAGAGATGGAAGACGAGATAGACCTGAGGGAAACGCTGATAGCGCTTGCCAATCACGACCTGCCGCGCTCCATGATTTTTTTCCTGCCGGCCGGAGAAGATCTCGAAAGCTACCGCGACAACGCGGCTTTCCTTCAGAATGAATGCCAAAAGTACGGATTCCGCCTGGGCGGACGTTTAAAATTCCTGCTGGAAGAATAGTATGGCGAAAGAAAAAAAGATCTACGTCTGCCAGGAGTGCGGCGCGAAAAGCCCCAAATGGCTCGGCCAGTGTCCAAGCTGCGAATCCTGGAACACCTTTGTGGAAGAGAAAGCGGAGGACAACTCGGGCAGCCAGAACATAGTTATTTCCAGCCCGGCCCAGCCTCTGATGTCGGTCGTTTCAGCGGGCGACAAGAGGCTTCCAACCGAGATCAGCGAATTCGACCGCATCTGCGGCGGCGGTCTGGTCGCGGGGCAGGTCCTTTTAGTGGGCGGCGATCCCGGGATCGGCAAGTCGACGCTTCTTTTGCAGATCGCCGAGGCGCTGGCCAAGCCCGGCAGGGAAGTCCTTTACGTTTCCGGCGAGGAATCGCAGGCCCAGGCCAAGATGAGGGCCGAGCGCCTAAACATAAAGAATCCCGACATCTGGATCATGTCAGAGACGAACCTGGCGGCCTTCCTGCAGGAGGCCAAAAACAGGCGTCCAGCTATACTGCTCGTGGATTCCATCCAGGTCATGTACGACCAGGAGATAAGCAGCGCCCCGGGCTCCGTGGCCCAGGTCAGGGAATGCACGGCGGCCTTGGTCCGTTTCGCCAAGAAAGAGATGATAACGACCATAATCGTCGGCCACGTGACGAAATCCGGCGCCATCGCGGGACCCAGGGTAATGGAGCACCTGGTCGACACCGTTCTGTACTTCGAGGGCGAAAGGCACAATATCTACAGAATACTTAGGAGCGTGAAAAACCGCTACGGCTCGACCGACGAGATCGGCGTTTTCGAGATGACGGGAAAGGGTCTGGTGGAAGTCAAGAATCCCTCCGCTATTTTTCTTGCCCAAAGGCTCACCAAAAACAGCGGCTCGGCCGTCGGCACTTCGCTGGAGGGCACCAGGCCCATCCTTATGGAAGTCCAGGCGCTTTGCGCCAAGGCGCCCTACGGGACGCCCGCCAGAAAGGCTCTGGGCTGCGATCCCAACAGGCTTCTTCTTCTGCTGGCCGTTTTGGAAAAGAGGATCGGCATCCCTATGTCCGCCACGGACGTTTATGTGAACATTGCCGGCGGACTTAAGATTGACGAGCCGGGCATGGACCTGGCGCTCTTAGCGGCGGTGGCCTCCTCATATTTCGACGTCTGCGTGGCCGAAGACACCGTTCTGATAGGCGAAGTCGGCCTGGGCGGGGAGGTCAGAGCGGTAAGCCAGATAGAGCGGCGCGTGATGGAGGCCATACGCCTGGGCTTCAAACGCTGCGTCATGCCGGCCCACAATCTGAAGAGCTTCAGGGAAAAAGGCAAAGCGGAAGTCGAGTGGAACGGCATGACTCTCGTCGGCTGCGCCGACGCGGCCCAGGCGATCAGGGCCGCGCTGCCGGCCCTCGCGGAAAAAAGGGGGAACTCTTCCGAGTAGTCATATATCGTCCGCGGCGCAATATGGTATAATAAATAAATATAACTGAAAACTTATTATTCCAACACCAAGGACCAAAGATGAAAAAGCTGATTCTTCTTTCCGCGGCTCTGGCGCTGGTTTTCTGCGCCACCGCTTCCCTGGCCGATGAAACCGCCACCGCCGCCACCGACAACACTAACACCAATACGTGGAGCGCCGAGCATCTTCTCTACGGCCCCTGCAACATCGTGGCCGCGCCGCTTCTGCCCCCCGTGCTGGGCGGCATGTCTTCCTGGATGATCTGCGACATCGCTGACTACGACTGGCATTCCATTGTTTCCCTGCCCTATGCCGTGCCCACCAGCTTTTTGTGCGGCTCCGTGATCGGCGCCTGTCTGGCTCCTGTGTATCTCGTGGAAGGCTTATTCGACACCCTGACCCTGGGCTATTTCTATCCCGAGCATTCCCAATGGCTGAAGGGTTATGCCCGCTACGCCTCCAAGGAAGTGGGCGAGCAGTGGTTCGGCAATCCTCCGGAAGCGAAAGTGGTGGAGGAAGAGCCCGCGGCTGAGAAGGTCGAAGAGCAGAAGTAAGTTTTCTTTCTCGTTCCCAGCGGAAAAATGTATCTTTCCAGGCTGCGCATCAAGGATCTGGCGCTTGTCTGCCAGATCGACGTGGAGTTCCCCAAGGGCATAGTTGCCGTTACCGGCGAGACCGGAGCCGGCAAATCGACTATCCTCGGCTCTATCCAGCTTCTTTTAGGGGAGAGGGCTGATTCTTCGCTTGTCCGCCACGGCTGCGAGAAGGCTTTCGTGGAGGGCGTTTTCGAGTTCGAAGCGAGCGACGCTAAGAGGATCGAGCGCTACAGGCTGGACGGCTTCGACGTGGGAAACGAGCCTCTCATCGTGAGAAGGGAAGTTTGCGCCAACGGGCGCGCCGCGGCTTTTTTCGCCGACCAGATGGTGACCGTAAAGCACCTCGGCGAACTGATGGCGGAAACCGTGGACATCCATTCCCAGAACGCCCAGCAGTCCCTGACGAAAAGGAACTGGCAGAGAATGTCCTTTGACGATTTCGCCGGGGCCGGAGCCTTGGCGAGGGAAGTGTCCGCCCTTTGCGCAGAATACGAGGCAAAGAAAAAGCTTCTTTCCGAATACATTGAGAACGAGAGGGAAACGAGGCGCAGGGAAGATCTCTGGCGCTTTCAGATAAAGGAAGTTAACGAGGCGAACCTAAGGGCCGGCGAGGAAGAGGAACTTCTGGAAACGGAAAAGACGCTTTCGAACGCCGAAGAGATAAGCGAACTTTTGGCTTCTTTGGAAAGCGGTCTTTTCGGCGAAGAAGGCAGTCCGGCCCAGGGGCTGAGGAAAATCAACAGGCTGATCAAGCAGCTGAAGAGCCTTTATTCCCCCGCGGGCGGCTGGGAAGAGAACATGGAGAACGCGCTCGCGGCCCTGGACGATCTTCAGGGAGAAGTCGCGAGGGCGCAGGACAAACTGAAAGTCGATCCCGAAGAATTGGCGAAGGTCCAGGAGCGCATCGCACTGATAGACCGCCTGAAAAAGAAATACGGCCCGACGGTGGAAGCCGTAATCGATGAGACGAAAAATCTCGAGGAAAAGCTAAGGGAGAGCGGCTCCTTTGACGAGAGGATTGGCGAACTGGAAAAGGAGGCCGCTGAGAAGTTGGCCGAGCTTAAGCTTGCCGCCGAAAAACTGACGAAAAAGCGCGCGGCCGCGGCCGCCAAATTCGGGAAAGCGGTTGAAAGCGAGATCGCGCCGCTTGGCATGACAGGCATGAAATTCGGCGTGAAGTTGGAAGCCCTTGACGAGATCGCCTCCTGCGGCGCCGAGAACGTGGAGTTCACGATCGCCAACGCCGGGCAGCCGATGATGCCGCTTTCCAAGATCGCCTCGGGAGGCGAGCTGTCGCGGCTGACGCTCGCCCTGAAGTGTCTTTCTCTGGGCGGCAACGCGGTGCAGATACTCTTTTTCGACGAGATAGACTCCGGGATAAGCGCGACGGTCGCCGGCGCCATAGCCGAGCGTCTGTCACTTCTCGGAGGGGACCACCAGGTGTTCGTTATCACGCACATGCCGGTCATCGCGGCGGCCGCCGACACCCACTACCTTGTCGAGAAGCTGGTTAAGGAAGACTCCGCCACGGTCGAGATAACGCAAATAAAGGGCGAAAGGCGCAGGGAGGAATTGTCCCGCATGCTGGGAGGCAACGACGAAAAGGCGCGCGATTTCGCCGAAAAACTGCTGAAAACAAAAGGAAGGATAAAAAAATGAAAAGATCATTAATACCGCTATTCGTTCTCGGATTGGCGCTCTGCGCCTGCCAGAGCGGAAAACAGAACGAGGAAAAAGCTATGGACGACAACGTGACGACAGCCGTCATCGAATTCGAGAACGGCGACGTGGTGGAGTTCGAATTCCTGAAGGACAAGGCTCCCATGACTTGCGAGAATTTTATCAAGCTTGCCAAAAGGGGCTTCTATGACGGGCTCATCTTTCACAGAGTGATAGAGGGCTTCATGATCCAGGGCGGCTGCCCTCTGGGCAACGGCACGGGCGGCCCGGGTTACACGATCAACGCCGAGTTCAACGACACCAAGCACGTTCCCGGCGTTGTCTCGATGGCCCGCTCCAGGGATCCCAACAGCGCGGGAAGCCAGTTCTTCATCTGCGTAGGGGAATCGCCGCACCTTGACGGGCAGTACACCGCTTTCGGCCGCGTGACGAAAGGCTACGACGTGGTCGAGAAGATCAGCAAGGTGAAGGTCAACCTTCAGGACCGCCCGATAGAGCCGGTCGTCATGAAAAAAGTTTACGTCAAGTAGAAATGGCTTCCGAAAACGATTCGATGGGTCTCATATCCGGCGGCGGAGTGCTGCCGCTGGAATTCATGCGCGCCAAGGAGAGGAACGGCCTTTCCAGGATAGTTACCGTCGGCATCAAAAACTGCGGCGTCCTTGAAGAGGTCAAGTCGCTTTCCGACCATTACGAGGAAGTCTCCGTCACCCAGCTCGGGAAGCTCATCAAGATCCTCCACCGCGAGGGAGTGACGAAGGCCGTGATGCTGGGGAATGTGGCGCCTAAAATGACGATCGCCGATCTTAGGCTCGACTGGCGGCTCATGAAGCTCGCCATGAATGTCAAGGACAGAAGGGCCGACAGCGTCCTGGGCGCCATCTCCGACGAACTGGGCAGAGAGGGGATAACGATCGAGAAAACGACCGACTACCTTCCTCAGATCCTTCTGCCGGAAGGAGTGCTTTGCGGGCCTTCTCCTGACGAAGCGCAGTGGCGCGACATTTTTTTGGGTGTGAAGCTGGCGCTTGTTTCGGGAGGCCACGACATAGGACAGAGCGTGGTCATAAAGAACCAGGCTGTGGTCTGCGTGGAAGCGATGGAAGGCACCGACCGCTGCATCAGGAGATCCGGCGAATACACTAAGGACGCCGTGGTCGTGAAAATGGCCAAGCCCAATCAGGACCTGAGATTCGACGTGCCCTGCCTGGGGCCAGGCACCATTGAATCGATGAAGGCGGCCAACGCCAGGATCGTGGCGGCCGAAGCCGGGAAGACTTTCCTCCTGGAGCCTCAGAAGACTCTGGAGGAGGCCATGAAATGCGGAATAACTATTCTGGGAGTTGACCGCTCCTTGGGAGAAAAGATATGAAAACTGCAGTCATAGGCGTGGGACACCTAGGTAAGATCCACGCCAGGATCGTCAACGAGAACCCCAACGTGGAACTTGCGGCCGTGGTGGACGCCAGGGCTGAATCCGCCAAAGAGACCGGCGAACTTTACAACGTTCCCTATTTCACGAACGTCGAGGACGTCATCCCCATGATCGACGCGGCGCATGTGGTGGTTCCGACGCCCTTGCACTACGAGGTGACGAAAAAGCTTCTTCTTGCCGGCAAGCACGTGCTTTTGGAAAAGCCCATCACAACTACCGTCGCGGAAGCCGACGAGCTTCTGAAACTGGCGAAGGAAAGGGAGCTGATCCTGCAAGTCGGACACGTCGAGCGCTTCAACCCCGCCATCATCGGCATCCAGAAGATCCTTAAGGACCCCATCTTCATCGAAGTGCACCGCCTTTCGCCCTTCAACATCAGGGGCACGGAAGTGAGCGTGGTCTTCGACCTCATGATCCACGACATCGACATCATTCTGCATCTTGTGAGATCTGACGTCGTGGACGTCCAGGCAGTCGGCGTTCCGGTCTTGACCAAGACCAGCGACATCGCCAACGCGAGACTGACTTTCGCCAACGGCTGCGTGGCCAACGTTACGACCAGCAGGATCAGCGCCGACAGGATGCGCAAGATCCGCTTCTTCCAGGACGACGCCTACATTTCCCTCGATTACGTCGAGCAGAAAGCCAAATTGAAACACAGGAAAGAATGGCAGATCGTCGAGGAGGAGATTAATTTCTCCGGCGACCAGCCCCTGCAGTCCGAGATCCAAAGCTTCGTCGACTGCGTGAAGCTTGGCAAGGCCCCGCAGGTGACGGGCGAGGACGGCCGCAACGCGCTGAAAGTCGCGACGATGGTCGAGGAGGCCATAAAGAAACACCTTACCGAACTTAAAACTCTGCGTCCGGGAGCGAAACTTCCGGGAGAATAAATGGCTGAAGGATCCCTCAGACTTGATCAGGCATTGACTTCGCTTGGTTACTTCGCCTCCAGGGAGCAGACGAGACGCTCCCTTTTGGCCGGAGAAATCGAAGTCAACGGCGAAAGGACGGCGAAGCCGGGCCTTCCTGTTTACCTCCGCTACAGCGAGAGCGGGGAGCCTTATCTTGTTTCCAAGGGAAAGGAATTGAAGATCAGCGTCAGGGAGAAGATGCCTTACGTCAGCAGGGGAGGCTACAAACTTGCGGCGGGCCTCGACTGCTCGGGAATAGATCCTTCGGGAATGGTCTGCATGGATATCGGCGCCAGCACGGGAGGCTTCACGGACGTTTTGCTGCAGAGGGGAGCGAAGCATGTCTTCTCCATCGACTGCGGGCACGGACAGCTGCACGACAAGATCAGGAACGACGGGAGGGTGACCGTCATGGAAAAGACCAACGCTCGTTTTTTGAGACCTGAGGATCTTTTCCTCGTTCCGGATCTGGCGGTGGCCGACGTTTCCTTCATCTCGCTGAAACTGATCATCCCAGTCATAAAGGAATGCCTTAAGGAGAATGGCCTTGCCGTGGTTCTCGTCAAGCCGCAGTTTGAGGTCGGCCCGGAAAAACTCTCCAAAGGCGGAGTGGTGAAAGATGAAAATACGCGTCTGGAGGCGCTCGCTGACATAAAGAACTTTTTTATCGAGCAGGGCTTCGGGATCATGGCGGAATGCGAGAGTCCGATCATAGGCCCGGCTGGCAACCATGAATTTTTATTGGCGGCACGCAAACTATGAATCATGAAATGAAAAACGCGACGCCCGGCGTCATAATAAACACCACCAAGCCCCATGCCGTGAAAGCGCTGGAGACGCTGGTCTCGGAGATGGAAAAAAGGGGCATGACTTTCCTTCTCGAGTCGGCGAGCGCCATGAGCATCGGCAGGGAGGGAACGACGATCTCCGAGCTGAATTCCCGCTGCCGGTTCCTTATAGTCATCGGCGGCGACGGCACCATCCTTTCCGCCGTCAGGGAAATGACCGATCTGAACGTTCCCATCCTCGGCGTCAACCCGGGAGAGTCCTTCGGATTCCTGGCCGAGATACCGGAAAGCGAACTGCCTCAGACCCTGGACGCCATTATGGAAGGTCGCTACGAAGTTGAGGAGCGCTCCCTTATCGAAGCCACCTACGTCGGTCCGGACGGGCTGGAAAAGAAAGAGCGGGCATTGAACGACCTGGCTTTCGTGCGCGGACTGGACGCCCGCATAATAGAGCTCAGGATCTCCGTGAACGGAGAACTGCTCACGACATACGGGCTGGACGGACTCATCATGAGCACGGCCACCGGCAGCACGGCCTATTCGCTCTCAGCTGGGGGACCGGTGATGTATCCCGGCCTCGAAGCTTTCCTTCTGACGCCGGTGTGCCCGCACTCCTTCACCAACAGGCCCATGCTTTTTCCGCGTGGGACTAAAGTGGAGATCGAGAACGTCACCATTGGGCGTCCGGTGCACATCTCGGCCGACGGCCGACAGACGCTCACCATTTCGTCAGGCGAAAAGGTCACCGTGGCGCTGGGCGACAAGATCAAATTCCTGACTCGCAAGAACCATTCTTTCGTGCAGAAACTGCGCGGCAAGATGGGCTGGCAGGGCAGCCTCAGGGAAACAGAATAAAATTAACAATCAAATAAATAAATTTAGGAGAAGATCAAAGCAATGCGCAGTATTTTCAAGGGATCAATCGTAGCCCTTATCACGCCTTTCAGGAAGAACGGCTCTGTTGACCACGGACTTGTCCGTGAATTGGTGGAATGGCACATCGCCTCCGGAACAAGCGCCATCGTACCGTGCGCCACGACGGGCGAATCCCCGACGCTCAGCCATGACGAGCACGACGAGGTCATCGCCACCGTCGTGAAGGCCGTCAACAAACGCATACCGGTCCTGGCCGGCTGCGGCAGCAACTGCACCGAGGAATCCCTGAGGCTCATTAGGCACGCGGAAAGCGTGGGCGCCGACGGCGCTCTCGTAATAACGCCCTACTACAACAAGCCGACGCAGGAAGGGCTCGTGGCGCATTATGAGGAGCTCGCCTCCGCCACCAGCATGCCTTTGGTCATCTACAACGTTCCCGGTCGCACGGGCGTCAATCTGAAGCCGGCGACCGCGGCCAGACTCGCGAAGATCGAGAACATAGTCGGCATCAAGGAAGCCTCCGGTGATATCGACCAAGCCTCCGAGATCATGAACCTGTGCGATCTGGATGTGCTCTCCGGAGAGGACGCCCTCAACTTCCCCCTGATGGCGATAGGCGCCGTGGGCGTCATTTCCGTCGTGGCCAACGTCGTTCCCGAACTGACGGCCCAGCTGGCCGCCGCCGCCCTAAGGGGCGACATGGAGGAGGGGAGAAGACTGCACAAGCTGCTCTTCCCTCTGAGCAGGGCGCTGTTTGCCGAGACCAATCCCTGCCCGGTGAAAGCCGCGATGGCCATGCTTGGCAAGTGCGAGAACGTGCTCAGGCTGCCCCTGGTCCCCGTGAGAAAGGAAACGGAAGATCTTTTGAGAGCGGTCCTCAAAACAATGGGAGTACTCTAAGGAGAAAGATATGATAAGACTTGGCGTTTTGGGTTCCGGCCACGGAACGAATTTTGAAGAGATAGCGAAATGCATCATGGACGGCAGGATCAAAGGCGCCGAGATCGCCGTTGTCATCAGCGACGTAAAGGACGCTCCGATCCTTGAGAAGGCCGAGCGTCTGGGACTGCAGGCCATGTATCTTCCGGCCGACGACTTCAAAACGAAGCTCGAGGGACCGCAGGAGGAAAAATACATCGAGATCCTGAGAGAGAACAAGGTCGATTACGTCATCCTGGCCGGCTTCATGCGCATGATCAAGTCGAAATTGCTGGAAGCCTTCCCGATGAAGGTCGTGAACATTCACCCGGCGCTTTTGCCGGCTTTCCCGGGACTAGAGTCCTGGAAGCAGGCTTTGAACTACGGGGCGAAATTAGCTGGCTGCACGATCCACTTCGTGGACGCCGGAATGGACAGCGGTCCCATAATCGCCCAGGCCGCCGTGCACGTAATGGGCGACGACACGCCCGAGACCCTGCACGCCAGGATCCAGGAACAGGAGCACATCTGGTTCCCGAAAGTCATAGGCTGGCTGGCCGAAGGAAGGATCAGCGTGGAGGGGCGGTCGGTTAAAATAAAGGGTTGAGGCATGCCCCAAACAAAGGAATTCGAATTTCTGACCAGGCCGGTCACCGCTGTTAAAGGCGTGACGCCCCGCCGGGCGGCGCTTCTGGCGCGCTGCGGGATTAGCACGCTCTGGGACGCCCTGACTTTTTTCCCTTACCGCTACGAGGATTTTTCCGAGATAAAGCGGCCCGACCAGGTCAAAGCCGGAGAGGAAGCGCTCGTCTACGGCAAGGTCCTGGACGTGAAGGCGGAAAAGACGTTCAAAAAGCGCCTGAAGATCGTCAAGGTCCTCATAGAGAATTCCGGCGGCAAGGCCTCGGGCGTCTGGTTCAACCAGCCCTGGTTGGCGGAGAAATTCGAGATCGGCAAGAAGGTGCTTTTCCACGGCGTCTGCCACAGCCTTTTCGCCGGCTGCGTCCAGATGACGAACCCTGACGTCATATATCTGGACGACGATTTTCATCCCGACGATTACGAAGGGAAAAAGCTTCCCGTTTACCACACGACGGAAGGACTTCCGCAGGGAGTTCTGAGAAAGGTGATGAGCGGCATCGTCTCTGAGGCCCTGCCGAACTTTAGGGAATATCTCCCTTATGAGGAGCGGAGGAAACATGGGCTGATTGACATTTCCGATGCGGTGGCGGCGCTCCACGATCCCAAAAAGATGGGCGACGAGGAGCTGGGCAAGGCCAGGCGCCGCCTCATAGTCGACGAGTTCTTCGCCCTGCAGGTAGGGAACGTCCTGACCAAAAAAATCATGCAGAAGGAGAATTACGAAGCTCATCATCTCGTGCCTGGAAAACTGATAGTCGACTTTCTGAACACGCTGCCTTTCAAACTGACAAAGGATCAGCTCAGCGTTCTTAGCGAGATAAAAAACGACATGCTCGCTCCAAGGCCCATGCACCGCCTGCTGCAGGGCGACGTGGGGAGCGGCAAAACGGTCGTGGCCGCCACCGCCATGCTGATGGCGGTCGAAAGCGGCTACAACGCCGCCATCATGGCGCCGACCGAAATACTGGCCAGGCAGCATTTTGAAACGCTGAAGAAGTGGTGCGACAAGATCGGCGTGGACGTGCTATTTTCCCACGGCGGCATGAAGGCCAAGGAGAAGAAGGAGCTTTTAAATCGTTTCGAGGAGGAAAAGAATTTCATACTAGTGGGAACGCATTCGCTTCTGCACGTCAAGGATTCCATTCCCAACCTCGGGTTGGTCGTCATCGACGAGCAGCACAAGTTCGGTGTCGCACAGAGGGCGATGCTGAGGGAAGCTGAAAGCGTTCCCGACACCCTGATCATGACGGCCACGCCGATTCCCCGAAGCCTCGCCATGACGCTCTACGGGCACCTCGATATTTCCGTCATAAGATCGGCTCCCGCCGGGCGCATCCCCGTTAAGACTTACGTCGTGACGCCGGAGAGGCTGCCGGGCGTCTGGGATTTCATAAGGAAGGAAGCGGCCGCCGGCCGCCAGGCTTACATCGTCTATCCCCAGATCGACGAGAGCGACAAGAGGGAAGCCAAGGCCGCCGCGGAAATGTTTGACGTGCTGTCGAAGAAAGTCTTTCCGGACCTCAAACTCGGGATCGTGCACGGAAGGCTGGAAAAAGAGGAGAAAGAAGAGACCATGCGCAGGTTCAGGGAAGGGGAGATCTCCGTCCTGATCTGCACAACGGTGATCGAAGTCGGAGTCGACGTCCCCAACGCCAGCGTTATGGTGATAGAGGACGCCCAGCGCTTCGGCCTGGCCCAGCTTCACCAGCTGAGGGGCCGCATAGGCCGAGGGTCTCTGCAGTCCTATTGCGTTCTGGTCGACAATACCCCGCTGGAAAAGGGCGGGGACGAGTTTTCCCAACCCCTGCTTACCGGCATGACCGAGAACCGTCGGCTGGAAGTTATGGCCAAGACATGCGACGGTTTCGAGATCGCGGAGGCCGACATGGAATTGAGGGGCCCCGGCGAGTTTTTCGGCGAGAAGCAGTCGGGACATCCGACGCTATATCTTGCCAATCCCAACCGCGACAGAAACGAGCTCTCCCTGGCCAAGGAGCTTGCGGAAAAACTTATAGAAGCTTATGACAAAGGGGATCTGGCTCCCGACATTAGGGAGGCTTTCCTGACGAGGGTGGCCCTGCGCTACGGCGAGGAATTCACCATGCCGGGATTTTGATTTTTGAAAAAGGCTTTTTGGTATAATATTAACTAGTAAACAATAACAAAACAAAAGGAAATATTATGAATTACTTCCTCACCGAAACTGAACAGATGATCAAGGAGACGGCCAAAGAGGTCGCCGAGAAGTACATCAAGCCGGTTCGCGCCGAATACGACGAAAAGAACGAGTTCGCCTGGGAGGTCCAGGAGAAGATCGCGGAGGCCGGTCTTTGCGGCGTCTATATCCCTGAAGCTTACGGCGGCATCTGCGCCGAGGGACAGATGGGCATCATGAACCTGGTCGTGGCGGTGGAAGAGCTCAGCAAGGTCTGCGGCGGCATTTCCCTGGGCCTGGCCGCGACGGCTCTGGGCACCATCCCGCTGATCCTCTTCGGCAACGAGGAACAGAAGAAGAAATATCTGCCGGCCATCGCCGCAGGCGAGAAGCTCGCTGCTTTCGCGCTGACGGAAGCTTGCGCTGGATCTAACGCCGGCGGCATCCAGACGACCGCCAGGAAAGAAGGGGACTACTACGTCCTGAACGGCACCAAGCAGTGGATCACCAACGGCAACGTGGCCGAGATGTACACCGTCATCGCCATGACCGACAAGGCCAGGGGCGCCCGCGGCGCCACGGCCTTCTTAGTCGACAAGGGCACGCCCGGCTTCTCCTTCGGCAAGAAAGAGGACAAGATGGGCATCCGCGCCTCCTCGACTTACGAACTGGTCTTCGAAGACTGCAAGATCCCCGCTTCCTCCATCCTCGGCAAGGAAGGCCACGGCTTCCTGTCCGCCATGAAGACCTTCGACATGTCCCGCCCCGGCGTGGCCGCCCAGGCCCTGGGCATCGCCGCCGGCGCGCTTGAGGACGCCGTCGATTACGCCAGGTCCCGCGAACAGTTCGGCAAGCCGGTCATCTCTAATCAGGGCTTGCGCTTCCTCCTGGCCGATATGGCCATGAAGGTCGAGACGGCCCGCGCCATGGTCTACGCCACGGCCCGCTCCATCGACTCCGGCGACCGCAGCTGCTCCAAGGAATCCGCCATCGCCAAGTGCTACGCCTCCGACGTCGCCATGCAGGTCACGACCGACGCCGTCCAGGTCTACGGCGGCTACGGCTACATGAGAGAATATCCGATGGAAAAACGCATGCGCGACGCCAAGATCACCCAGATCTACGAAGGCACCAACCAGATCCAGCGCGAAGTCATAGGCCAGTGCCTCATCAAGGAAGCCGCTGCCAAGAAATAATTAAAACTTAAAAAAGCTATGAACATCGTCGTAACCATAAAGCAAGTGCCGGACGCGGCCAATGTCCGCATCAATCCGGAGACCAAGACGCTCGTCAGGGAAGGCGTGGATTCCATGATGAATCCCCTTGACGCCTATGCCCTGGAGGAAGGCGTCAGACTGAAAGAAAAATTCGGCGGCAAGGTGACCGTCGTCTGCATGGGCCCGCCCATGGCGGAAGCCGTGCTTAGGGAAGCCATAAGTTTGGGCGCCGACGAGGCCGTCCTGCTTTCCGACCGCGCGGTGGCTGGCTCAGACACCTTGGCCACTTCCTACGCCCTGAGCCAGACGATAAGCAAGCTCGGAGCTTTCGACGTCATCCTTGGCGGCAAGCAGGCCATCGACGGCGACACCGCCCAGGTCGGCCCCGGCATCGCCGTGAATCTTGACATTCCGCAGGTCACCTGCGTCAGGAAAATCAGGGAATGCGCCGACGGAAAAATGGTCGTTGAACGCATGACCGAGGAAGGCTACGACGTGGTGGAAGTAACGCTTCCCGCCGTCATAACCGTCGTCAAAGAGATAAACGAGCCCAGGATCGCCAGCCTAAAGGGCAAGATGGCGGCCAAGAGAGCGGAAATAAAAGTCATGTCCGCCGCGGACATCGAAGCGGACCTGACGCGCCTCGGATTGAAAGGCTCTCCCACCAACGTGGTCGAGATCTTCTCGCCGGAAGCCCGCAAAGGCGGCGTCAAAATCGAGGGTGAACCGGACGTTCAGGCGAAGACTCTCGTCGCGTCTCTAAAGGAAGCTCAGCTTTTGTAAGGAGTCATCATGCCGATAAAGATCAATAAAGAAACATGCGTGGGATGCGGAGCGTGCGTCGCCCAGTGTCCCTTCGGCGCTCTTAGTCTGGTTGACAACTGCGCCTTTGTGGAAGAGACCAAATGCAAATTCTGCGGGAAATGCGCCACCGTCTGCCCCTGCGAAGCCATTACCGTCGTCAAAGAGGAAATGGAAGCCAAGGACGATCTCGGTAGCTACAAGGACATCTGGGTCTTCACGGAACAGAAGAAGGGCCAGGTCGCGGGCGTTAGCTATGAACTTCTGGCCAAGGCCAGGGAACTCGCAACTCAGAAACCCAATCAGGTGGTCGCGGTCGTGCTGCACGACGGCAGCAACGCTGAAATAGAAAAGCAGCTCATAGCGAAAGGCGCGGACAAAGTCATTTCCGT
Organism: bacterium; assembly: GCA_017650925.1. Taxonomy (GTDB): domain Bacteria; phylum Auribacterota; class UBA3054; order UBA3054; family UBA3054; genus UBA3054. Next base: position 25,581 of record JAGCDY010000053.1, on the reverse strand, counting down.
TTCCGCTCCCGAACTGAAGGATTTCGACGACCTCACCTATTCCAACGTGCTTTACCGTCTGGTAAAAGAGCGCAAGCCCGAAATAATCCTCTGCGGCGCCACCACCATCGGCCGCGCCCTGATGCCGAGAGTGGCTGTCATGCTCAAGACTGGTTTGACCGCGGACTGCACGGGACTGCACATCGATCCCGAGACCGGTTTGCTCATCCAGACCCGCCCGGCTTTCGGCGGCAACATCATGGCCCGCATCAGATGCCAGAACACCAGGCCGCAGATGGCCACCGTCCGCCACAAAGTCTTTTCCGAGATGGAGCCCGACGCCTCCCGCACCGGCGAAGTTGAGGAAGTTGCCTTCGTAAAAGAAGACCTTTCCTTGAGAAGCAAAGTTCTGGAAGTCGTCGAGAACATCGGCGAACAGGTGAAGCTGACCGACGCCAACATCATCGTTTCCGGCGGCCGCGGCATGAAAGGGCCAGAGAACTTCGCCCTCCTGAAAGAACTGGCGGAGGCCCTAGGAGGCGCTGTGGGCGCCAGCAGGGCGGCTGTCGACGCCGGCTGGATACCTTATGCCCACCAGGTCGGACAGACGGGCAAAACGGTCTGCCCCACCGTCTACATCGCCTGCGGCATCTCCGGCCAGATCCAGCATCTCGTCGGCATGCAGTCCTCGGACGTCATCGTCGCCATCAACAAGGATCCGGAATGCCCCATGATGAAGATCGCTAACTACGCCATCGAGGGCGACCTTTTCGAGATCATTCCTCTCATCATCAAGGAACTGAAAAAATAAGTGCCTGAGAACTTGGTCATATTGGGCGGCGGCGGACACGCCGCGGTCGTGGAAGCGGCGCTCATTTCTTTGGGAAAGGGCGTCGAGGCCTTTTTGGACGACGGTCTTCCCGTTGGCAGCAAAGTGATTGAAGGCGAAGTGAAAGGCAAGATCGCGGACCTTGCTTCCCTGAAGGGGAAAGCCAATAAAGTCCACGCCGCCATAGGCTCCAACGAAGCCCGCTTCACGCTTCTAAGAAAAGCCAGGGAGCAGGGCTTCACGCCTGAGACCATCGTCCACCCGACGGCTTTCGTCGACCCATCCGCGAAACTGGGAGAGGGCGTCTTCGTGGCGGCCGGTGCCTTCATAGGCCCCAGGGCGGAAGTAGGGGACGGCGCGATCATCAACACCAAAGCGAGCGTCGATCACGACTGCAAAGTGGGCGCTTATTCCCACATCTGCCCGGGCGTCATTCTTACCGGCGCGGTGAGCGTCGGTCCTCTGACCACCATAGGCGCGGGCAGTATCGTCAAGCCGCTCGTTAGGGTCGGCGCCAACGACCTCATAGGTTCAGGTTCCATCGTCGTAAAGAATATCGGCGACAACACGGTATCTTTCGGCTCTCCCGCCAAGGCGGTGAAAAGCAACAAAAGGCTGAAGGATCCCGAGGCCGGAAAGCTTGCGCCAAAGATGAGCGACAGCGCGAAAAGAACGCTTGCCATCGTCATAGTGTCCCTCTTTTTCGCAACCGCCTTCATCCTGCTTTCCATCTGGCGCTACGACCGCGTGCTGGCGGAGCTCGTGCACACGCCTCTCAGGGAAAAACTGCAGGATCTGAACCTTCTCGGCGAGATCTCAGTGATCTGCAAGAAGCCCTACGTCACGATGATAGTGGCGCCCTTCTTTGTTTATTTCACGCTCATAAGATTCAACCGCGAGTGGTTCCGGAAGCTGGGATATTTTCTGCTTTCCATGGGCATATGCGGGATCATGACAAGCATATTGAAGGAGTGCTTCCGCAGGGCCAGGCCCTACAATCTATTCCGCGAGGCCGGCCATTACGGCTTCTTCTTCTACGAACAGACCAAGAACGCTTTCAAGAGCTTCCCCTCCGGGCATTCCATGGAAGTGGCCACCATGGCCACGGTCTTCTGGTTCATCTTCCCGAAACTAAGGCCGTTTTTTGTCGTGACGGCCGTCCTCATGATGGCCGACCGCATCCTGATGGAGAGGCACTTCCTTTCCGACACCGTGGCTGGCGCAACGGTCGGCATCGCGATCGCGCTTCTGGTAAAGGAATTCCTGGCGCCGACAGTCCTCGACCTGGTTGAGAAGCTGCTGAAAAAAATGCGCATCGCGAAGGACTGAAAGTCCGGTGAATTGGAGGGCCTCGTGGCCCTCTTTTTTTTGTGTTTCATTCAGACACGAAATTAGGTATAATAAAAAGATATAGAAAACTAATTATTAACCTTTCGTGGAGAACTGAATGCTTCTTTTCGATCTCGGCAAGGTGGTGCTTTCCTATGACCAGGAAGCCACGATGAAAAAACTGGCGGGTTCCTTGAATCCGCTGACGGCTCTTCTTATCTTCGCCAAGAAGGACGAGTTCATGGCGGAATTCAAAAGGGACACGGAGCTTTTGGAGACCGGGCGCATGAACATGACGCAGTTCTTCCTCAGGCTGAAAGGGAAGACCGGGCTCGATCTGACGGAGGAGAAGTTCATGGAGATCTGGCAGAGCGGCTACGAGTATTACGCCGACGCCCTCGCCAAGGTCGCCGCGCTCTCCGTTAAAGAGGCCTGCGCGGTGGCGGCGAACCTTTCCGAGGCGCAGGAAAACATCCTGAGGGAGCGCGCCGATTTTGCGCCTTTCACAGGTTGGGCCTGCTCCTGGAAACTGGGCATCCTTAGAAACTCTAAGGAATTCTTTTTGAAGGCGGCCGAAACGCTCGGCGTTTCCCCCTCCGAGTGCACCTATATCGACGACCGCGAGGAGAATTTGAAGTTCGCCTCCGAGGCCGGCATGAAAACGCTTCTTTACACCTCTCCCTCCGACCTGGACAAGCTCGGCTTATAATGAAACTCAAAGGCTTTACGATTTTGGAACTGCTTCTGACGATGTCGATCATGGTCATGGTGATGACCATGATCCAGTCGGCTTTGGCAATTTCAAGTAAAGTCTGCACCAGCGGCCGCGACCGGGCTCAGCTTTTCCACGGCGCCAGGCTCGCGATGGACGAGATGCTCAGCGCCTTCTCGAACATGGAGTACGCCACGACCGGCAAGTACGAGTTCGTATCCCTGACGGAAGACTATGACGGCTGCCCCAGGGACATCGTTGACATGGTTACGCTCTCTCCGCCCATCCAGCTTGATTCCCGCTGGCTGGCCGGCGAATTGAGAGTGCGTTATTCCGTGGTGAAAGGCGAGGACGGCTCTGGCGTTCTGCAAAAGGAGCTTTCTTATCCCACGGACGACAACTCGTCCGGATCGGAAGTGTCTGTGGTTCCTTTAGTGGAAGGCGTGGTCGGCATGGAGATCTCCTATTATGACGAGGACGGCAGCCTTTCCCGCGGCTGGGACACTTCCATTTCCGAGCAGGACGGCTCGAAGCCTTACGAAGTCGTCATCACGCTCTTTTTGGATCTCGGCAAGACCATCCAGCCTCTTTGCAGCGCGGCAATGCTGCCGACCATGAAGGTCAGGAACGGCGATAACGAAGGCACCAGCCCCAACGGCGGGAGAAACAGCGGCGAGGTTCCCGAAATGGAGGAATTCCCGGAAGACTCTCCCGGCGGCGGCAGCGGCAGAGGCGGCAACAGGGGCGGCAACCGGGGCGGCAGAAGCGGCGGCGGCCCCGGCGGCGGATCAAGAGGCGGCGGCTCGGGCGGAGGCCCGAGAGGCGGCGGTTCGCCCTCCGGAGGAGAACCGAGATAAAAACTTGTTCGGCAAAAAATCTCAAAGGATAAATAAATGAGTGAGGAAAGCTTCAACTTATCGACAGCCAAAATAGACCAGCAGCTCTTCTACAAGCTGCCCTATGCCTTTTTGGAGAAGCATCAGCTTATTCCCATCTGCGAACCGAGACCCGGCGTGACGCAGGTGGCCATGGCCGATCCCGACGATATCGAGACCCTGGACGAACTGAAGCGCGTCATCACGACGGAACTGGAGATCGTGAAGGCCACTCCGGAAGAGATAGCGGAAGCCATAGAGCGCTGCAACAGCGGCAACGCCTCCTCCGTGGAGAAAGTCATCCAGGACCTGACGGAAGACGACCTCGAGATCATCGGCAACATCAGGGAGGACCAGGATGGCGTGGACGTGGCCAACGAGGCGCCCATCATCAAGCTGGTGAACCTGATCATTTGGAACGCGCTGCAGATGAGGGCCTCCGATATCCACATCGAGCCTTTCGAGAACCAGCTTCTGGTGCGCTACCGCGTGGACGGCGTATTGCATGAGATGAGCTCTCCGCCGCACAATCTGCACGCTGCAATTCTCTCGCGTATCAAGATCATGTCGGACCTCGACATTTCCGAAAGAAGGACGACACAGGACGGACGCATCCAGATGAAGCTTGGCCAAAAAGAGATCGACATCCGTGTTTCCATCATGCCGACCGTCTGGGGCGAGAACGTTGTCATGCGACTTCTGGATAAGAGCGGGCTTATGCTCGACCTTACCGAGCTGGGCTTCGACGAACACCATCTGAAACTTTACGATTCCATGCTGAGAGTCTCGCACGGCATCGTTCTGGTGACAGGTCCTACCGGCAGCGGTAAAACGACGACCCTCTACAGTTCGCTGAAAGTTTTGAACAAGCCGGACGTCAAGATCATCACGATCGAGGACCCGGTGGAATACCAGATAAAAGGCATCAACCAGATCCACGTCAACGCCAAGGTCGGACTGACTTTCGCGCAAGGCTTGAGATCGATTCTGCGTCAAGACCCGGACATCGTGATGGTCGGTGAAATTCGTGACGTGGAAACGGCGGAGACCGCCGTCCAGGCGTCCCTGACCGGCCACCTTGTCTTCTCAACGCTGCACACCAATGACGCGCCTTCTGCCATCACCCGTCTCATCGACATGGGCGTGGAGCCGTACCTCATCACCTCGTCCGTCATCGGCGTCCTGGCCCAGCGCCTCGTGCGCGTTCTGTGTCCCTACTGCAAGGAGGAGGTCGAGGAGGATGTGACTGAGGCTCTCGACAGGCTGATGATCCCCGAGGACGTGGCGCCGAGAGGAAAACACAAGATCTTCCGCGCCAGAGGCTGCGAAAAGTGCCGCGACACGGGCTTCAAAGGCCGTATCTCGCTTTTCGAGATCATGCAGATGAGCGAGGAGATCAAGGCCCTGACCTTGAAGCGGGCGGCCGCCTACGAAATAAAAAAGCAGGCCATAAAGGAAGGCATGGTGACGCTGCAGCATTCCGGCTGGCAGAAAGTCCTGGCCGGAGTAACGACGCTGGAAGAAGTCTTGAGCGTCACGGAAGAAGTGTAAACAATCCAAAATATCGGAGGAAGATATGAAAAATTCTAATGAAAGGAAACGCCGTCTCATGGAACGCGGCTTCACCCTGGTCGAAATGATGGTCGTCGTGGCGGTCATCGGCATCCTTGGTTCCGTGGTTGGCGGAAAGCTGATCGGCAACACGGAGAAAGCTCGCAAGGCCAAGGCCGTGATGGAGATCAAGGAATACGAGACGCAGGCCGAGCTTTACCAGCTGAATTACGGCAAGCCCATAACTTCCCTGAAGGACCTTTATCCGGAATTCCTGAAGGACGAGCCGGGTCCCGATCCCTGGGGCAACGAATATGTGCTCACCGTTGAAAGCGACGGTACGGTCCGCGTGACGAGTTCCGGCGTGACCAGCGAGGAAACGGAAGGCAAGGCCGGAGGCCAGACCGCCGACTGGGGCAAATGATCTTAAATCCCATTTTTTGAACCGCTATGGCTCAGACCACAAAGAAAAAAAGCTTTACCAACATTTTGTCCGGAGGCGACAAGACTGTCGCCCTCGACATAGGCTCGCGCTACGTTAAGCTGGCCCTGCTGCACCGGAAGAAAAACGGCGTGGTGGCCAAGCAGCTCGACAAGATGCCGATCCCCTTCACTTCCAGCAGGGGAGACGTGACCCCGGAAGCGGTCAAGGATACCGTCAAGCAGCTTTTGCAGCGCAACAGGATCAAAGACACCGGCGTCCTTTCCGTGATGTCGCGCGATTTTGTCACGGTAAGCCATCTGGAGCTTCCCAGCACCGATAGGGAACAGATAAAGCAGATGCTGGTCTTTGAGGCCGAAAGCCATCTGCCGTTCGCCATGGAACGCGCCATAACGGCTTTCGATTTCAAGCCCATAGAGCAGCCGAAAGCGGAAGCTGCCGAAGACGAAGGCGAAAGCAAAGCCGAGCCTGCGCCGGTCATGTCGAAGGTGGTCTTCGCGGCCGTAAGGCAGGCGCTCATTCCGAAATTCCTGGAGCTTCATTCCCAGAAGGGACTGAAGCAGACCGCCATCCAGGTCTCTTCGTTCGCGATCTTCAACCTTTACGACTATCTGAAAAGAACGGGAAAGATCCCCGAGACCGAGGGCGACACCCTGATAATCGAAATGGGCGCCCGCAGGACGGAATTTATCCTGGTTAGCAAAAACGGCGAGCTGGTCTTCACGAGGAACGTGGAAAAAGGCGGCGACGATCTTACCGCCTTCATAGCCAGCGAGGAAGGAATATCTTTCGAGGAAGCCGAGCAGAAAAAGATCAAGAACTGGGAGGAGACTAAACTCAGCGATCCCCTGGAGCTTCTGCGCGCCATGGAAGGCATGAACGCGGAGCTTGACAGGACCATCCGCTTTCTGAAGAACAAGGGGCTCTCCGAAAACATAACCCAGGTGTGCGTCTCCGGCGGCGGTTCCGCCAGGCCGGAAATTTGCCGCGCTCTCTGCGCGCCACTCGGCATCGACGAGCCGCTTTATCTCGACGGCCTCGAGGCGATAGAAGCGAAAGGCAAAGACCTTTTCGGACCATCGTTTTCGGCTGTCCTCGGCGCCGCTCTGGCCCAGGTCGACGAGTCGTCCATATACATAGACCTTCTCCCGGTGGACGTAGTCAAACTTCAGCTTCTGGCCATGCGCCGGAAGATGCTCATAAAACTGGCCATCGGCGTGGCGGCCGTCGCCTTGGCGGCACTGCTCGTACTTGGGATCGCGGTCTTCATAAGCAACTCCAAAGTCAACGCGAAGAACGAGGAACTGCACGAAAAGATAAAGAAGACAAAAGTCGTCGACACCCTGGAAAAACGCAACGCCCAACTGCAGAAGGCGGTCAACGACATCGAGGGAGTGATCTCCAGGAAGACTTCCTGGAACTCCGTTTTGGCCGGAATTTCTTCCTGCATGACGAGCAACCTCTGGATCACTTCGATAGGCGTCGACAAGAACAACGTGATGACGCTGGAAGGCTACTCCAGGAACGCCGACTATCTGCTCTTCGAAGAGAACATGCAGCGCCAGCTGCGCTTCGAGAACGTCATAGTGCCAAGCGAAAAGACCATGTACCAGTACGGTCTGCAGGTCCACTATTTCAAGCTGACCTGCGACATTCTGCCGGATTACAAATACAACGAAAAACTCAGGAATCTCCTCGGGCAGCCGGAGACGGCTCCCAAAGAGAAACCCGAAAAGGAAACGAACGCTCCTACAGAAACTCTTGAGTCGCGAAGCACGCCCCCAGAAACTAAAGAGACGAAGCCCATAGAGGTCATGGAAGCGCCCATGCAGGGACAGCCTCTCAGGCTGGGAACTCCCGCGGGAGGAACTTTCAGGGGAAGCTCCAGGGTGGCAGACGAACTGCCGAAAGTCGAGGGCGCAAAAGAATCCACTTCGACCGCGAAGCCGGCCCGTTCCGGCCGTCTGATGAAGAAAAAGGAAGACGAGAAAAGTTCGCCCGACACAGCTACCGAAACAGCTGAAACAGCCGAAACAGCTGAAACAGCTGAAGTCACAAGCGAAGAGCCCAAAGGTGAGGTCGATGCCTCCAGCTTGACGGAAGGCGCGAAAGAAGGGCAGGCCGCGGCAATCGAGACGGAACCTGCCGCCGCGGAGGAGGCCCAAAGCGAAAAGGAAACGGATGAGACCGAACCCGTTTCTGACGTGAAAGGCGTAGACGAAGGGGCTGCCGGCTTCACTGACGAAGGCAACGCTGACGAAGACGACGCAGAAGACGTTGAGGAGGAAAACGAATGAGAGCCTTGACCACTAGAGAATGGATGACCGTCGGCATAGGCGGAGCCCTCGTCGTCATAGTTTTGGTCTGGAGCCAGATCATCTCTCCCGGGACTGAAAAGCTGGAATCCAATTCCAAACGTCTGGCCGAATTGAACAAGAGCATCGGACTTGCCGACAAGAAGATCAGCCAGGGAGACGCTCTTGCCAACGACTACAAGAAACTGACGGAGCGCTACTCCAACGCGCTGGAGACGATAACGGCCCAGAAGATGCCCGACAATCTGGCGCGCACTCTTAGGGAGGAATTCGCCAAGCTGGACAGCAAGTACGGCTCGTCCATTACGAGCACTGCCGTGAAGCAGCCGCAGACGAACGATATGTACAGCGACTTCTCCTACAACCTGAAGGACGTCAAGTGCGACTGGAAGAGCCTGAACGCGGCGCTGGGCCTCATAGAGAGCGCTGGGCAGCTCGTGGGCTTTGACGCCATGAAAATAAAGAGCAACCTGAAAGACCCGACGAACCCGCAGGCGGTGGTCGACATGTCGGTCAGATCATTTGTTTTCAACGACGATCAGGAAAAGGATCTGCCGCAGTGGAAGGCGCCTGATTATGACACGCTGACGAGCGACCTCAAGGGCGACATCTTCGCTCTGCCCGCGGAAGTGGCGGCGGCCGTCAGCAGGAAGGGAGGGCCGAAGCCCGTGGGGCTGAGTTCCGACGGCAAGGAGGACCTGCCCTCCTGGACCAAGCATATCCAGTTCAACGGCATTTCCCAATTGGGCGATAAAAATTTCGCGATGTTCTACAACAAGTCGACCCGCTCCACTTTCACCGCGTCGGAAGGCGAAAAGATAGCCGACACGGAAGCGACGGTCGTCTATATCGACGCCGCCAGCCAGAAAGTGGTCTTCGAGGAGAATGGCGAGAACAAGACCCTGAAGCTGAGGACCTACGGCGACATCAGCGAATTTTTGAACAGGCCCTTCTCCTTCCAGTACGATCTGGAAGTCCAGAACGTGCAGACTAATTCCGCGGAAAAGGCCGAGACAGCCGCCGCGGCGCCGGAAGAAGAGGAGAAGAAAGAGCCCAGCATATCCGTCAACACGGAAGACACGCAAGTGCCGGAAGAATACGAGAAATCCCTAGGCAGCACTTCGCAGTGCATGATGAACAGCGGCATGTACGTTATCAAGGTCGACGCCATCATGCAGAAAAGGAACAAGCGCCTGAAAGCGAGCTACGGGATGCTTATTACAAACACTCAGAAACTGGGCCCCGGCGAACTCGCGGGACTGGAATCGAACGACGTGCTTCTGGAGATAGGCGGCCTGAAAGTCGATTCCGTCGCGACCTACACCTACGCCATGAACAAAGCTTACAGCTCCGGCAAAACGATCCCGATGAAATATATGCGCGGAGATGAAATATTCGAAACCAATGTGACCTTAAAGTAACTATTAACAACCTAAAATGAGCAAAGAAGAGAAAAACAAGTACCAGGATTCATTGAACCTGCCGGCCGGCAATTTCCCGATGCGCGGGAACCTGCCCCAGCAGGAACCAGTTAGACTTGAGAAGTGGGAGAAAGAAGACCTTTACGGCCAAATTAGGAAAGCCAGGAAAGGCGCCAAAAAATACGTATTGCACGACGGCCCGCCGTACGCCAACGGCAGGATCCACATCGGGACCGTCATGAACAAGATATTGAAGGACATGACCGTCCGCTACCTGACCATGCAGGGCTTCGACGCGCCTTTCGTGCCGGGCTGGGACTGTCACGGCCTTCCCATCGAGAAAGCGCTCTTAGAGCAGCTCGGCAAGACCAAGGACGAGGTCGACCAGGTCGAGTTCCGCCGCCAGGCCAGGGAGTATGCCGCCAAATACATCGACATTCAGAGATCGCAGTTCAAGCGCTTCGGCGTCCTGGGCGAATGGAGCAACCCTTATATCACCATGGATCCCCTCTACGAGGCGGACATCATCCGCTCCTTCGGCGAACTTTATTCCAAGGGCTACGTCTACAAGGGCTGTAAGCCCATCCACTGGTGCACCAACTGCGAGACCGCCCTGGCGGTCGCTGAGATAGAATACGAGCAGGATACCTCCGATTCCATCTACGTGAGGTTCCCGCTGGCGGAAGGACAGAACCTTCCGGAGGGCCTTCCAAAGGACGCTTCCATCGCCATCTGGACCACCACGCCCTGGACTCTTCCCAGCAACCGGGCGGTTTGTGTAAAGAAAGACATAATCTACGGCGTCGTCGACCTCGACGGACAGAAGATCGTCATGGCCGTGGAATTGGCCGCGCCGCTTTTCGCCAAGCTTGGCAAGGCGGAGCCTGTCGTTGAGGCGACGTTCCCGGGCGAAGCCCTGGAAGGCCTAAAGGTCAAGCATCCCATTTTCGAGGGAATGACCGTGCCAGTGGTCATGGACGACTACGTCTCCACCGATACCGGCACCGGTGTCGTGCACATCGCTCCGGGCCACGGCCAGGAGGACTACGCCGTGGGCCTGCGCTACGGCCTGGAAGTTTTCTCGCCGGTGGACGGAAAAGGCTGCTACAACGCCAACGTCCCGAAATATCAGGGTATGCACGTTTTCAAGGCCAACGAGCCGATAATTGAGGAACTGAAAGAAAAAGGCATACTCATCCACAAGGAGCCCTGCACCCACGATTATCCCCATTGCTGGCGCTGCCATAAGCCCGTTATTTTCCGGGCCACGGACCAGTGGTTCGTGGGCGTTGACAGGAACGACATGCGCAAGAAAGCCCTGGAGGAAGTGGAGAAAGTCCAGTGGGTGCCGGAAGTCAGCAAGCAGCGCATCAAATCGATGATTGAGCTTCGTCCCGACTGGTGCCTCTCCCGCCAGAGGATCTGGGGCGTGCCGATCCCGGTCTTCTTCTGCGAGAACTGCGGTCAGGAGGTCATAAACGACGAGATCATCAAGAAAGTCGGCGACTTGGCTGAAAAGGAAACTTCCGACGTCTGGTTTGAGAAGGAAGCCAGCGAGCTTCTGCCGGAAGGCACAAAATGCCCGAAGTGCGGAGGAACGCACTTCCGCAAGGAAAAGGACATTCTGGACGTCTGGTTCGACTCCGGACTTTCCCATCGCGCTGTCTGCTCCCGCCGGGAAGGACTTTACGATCCCGCCGACATGTATCTCGAGGGCTGCGACCAGCACCGCGGCTGGTTCCAGGTCTCGCTTCTGACCGGCATAGGTTTGATGGACCGCGCACCATATAGGAAAGTTGTGACGCACGGCTGGACGCTCGCGGCCAAAGGCGAGAAGATCTCGAAGTCCAAAGGCAACTACGTCGATCCCGTTCTGATGTGCGACAAACTTGGCGCAGACATTCTGCGCCTTTGGGTGAGCTCCACCGACTACACGCAGGACGTGGTCTTCAACGACAAGATTCTTGGCGTCATCAGCGATGCCTACAGGCGCATCAGGAACACCTTCAAATATCTTCTTGGCAACATAGCCGACTTTAGGCCCGAGAACGCCGTGCCTTTCGCTGAACTTTCCAAGCTGGACAGGTACATGCTGCATTCCCTGGAGGAGCTGAGGGCTGAGGTCACGGAGGATTACGAGAAGAACGATTACATAAAGGCCTTCCAGGCCATACTGAATTTCTGCACCGTGGATCTTTCCTCCCGTTACTGCGACATCCTTAAAGACACGCTCTACACCGAGGGCAGGGATTCCAAGTGCAGGCGTTCCGCCCAGACGGTCTTGAGGCGCTGCGCCGTCGTTCTCGCAAAACTTCTCGCTCCCATTCTGGTCTTCACCAGCGAGGAAGTTTGGGAATGTCTAAAGGAGCAGTATCTGACCGAGGAGGAAGGTCGCGAGAGCACCGTGCACCTTGCCCTTTGGCCCAAGGAGGAGAAGGAGCATCTCGATCCCGCTTTGGCGGCTCAGTTCGCGAAGATCTGGTCCGTCAGAGACGAGGTGCTGAAAGAATTGGAAGGCTTGAGGCAGAGCGGCCAGATCGGTTCCGGACAGGAAGCTGAGGCGGAAGTTTGGAGCGACGATCCCGAATGGCTCGCGCTGCTCAAAGAATACGAAGGCGACCTGGCGAAGCTCTGCATCGTCTCGGCTCTTTCCGTGAAGAAGCCAGAGAACGGCAGGGCCGCCGGCAAACTCATCGTGGCCGCCCTCCGCTCAGACAAACCGAAGTGCGCCCGATGCTGGAACTGCAGCGACACGGTTGGAACTATAAGCGAATATCCCGATGTCTGCGCCCGCTGCGCGGACGTTTTGAAAAATCAAGCGTAAAATTATGGTCAAGAAAACTAAACTACCCAAGGAAGTCCTTCTCAAACTTCAGAAGGCCCTTTTGAAAAAACGCGCCCGCCTTATGGGCAACGTTGAGAAGCTGGAAGAGGAGTCTTTCATGAATTCCCAGAAAGATTTTTCCGGCGACATTTCCGGCTACAAAACGCATATCGCGGACATCGGCTCCGACGCCTCCGGCATGGAACTGATGCTGGGATTGGCCAGCAATCAGCAGAAACTTTTGCAGCAGGTCAACGAGGCGCTCGCCCGCATCGAGGATGGCACATACGGTTTCTGCCAGATGTGCGGAAAGCCGATCCCTCAGGCGCGCCTGGAGGCCATTCCCGAAGCCGAGCTCTGCCTTAACTGCGCGGACAAGTGATGGGGATCTACTGGAAAAGATGCGCCACGCCGGTGTATCTGGCCGCCAGCGTAGCCATAGTGGACCAGCTGAGCAAGTTCGCGGTGAAAAGTTTTATCGCGCCCGATGAGATCATCGAGGTCTTGCCCTGCTTCAACCTGGTCTTCAGGCTTAATCCCGGCGTAGCCTTCAGCATGCTGGACAACATAAACTACGGCCACTATATCTTGGCCGCGGTGGCGCTCGTCGTTATCCTTTTCATCCTCTCGCTTTTCTTGAGGGGCAAGGCGCCGAAAAGCCGCAACGGCACCGCGGCGCTGGGACTCATCATGGGAGGCGCTTTGGGCAACATGATAGACAGGCTTCTGCCGCCCGACTACGCCGTGGTGGATTTCATAGACCTCTATTACAAGAATCACCATTGGCCCGCCTTCAATTTCGCCGACAGCTGCATCACCGTATCCGCCTTGCTTCTCATCGTTGTTTGTTGGAAAGAAGATTAACAATCAAATTTTAGAAAGCGTTATGAAATTGGAAAAGAATTCGAAGTTTCTCATTATCGGCGACTCGATCGGCGATTTTGGCCGCGCCCGTCCGGTGGGCGAGGGTTTGCACGCCGGTCTCGGCACAGGTTTCCCGCGCGTCCTTGACAGCATCTTGAGGATCAAAGGCCCGGAATACGGGATCAGGGTGATGAACGTCTGCACGAGCGGCGACACTTCCAAAGCCCTGCTCGAGCGCTGGCAGAGCGACGTCATCGATCTCAAGCCCGATTATCTTGCCATAGAAATAGGCATCAATGATGTCTGGCGCCACTTCGACGAGCCGTACAGGAACGAGATCTTCATCTCCGTCGAGGAGTACGCCGCGAACCTTCAGAAAATGGTCGACATCACGAAAGGCTTGAAAGGCCTTTATTTCATTTCCCCGTACCTGATGGAGACGAACAAAAAGGACGCTTTCCGCGCCATGATCGACAAGTACCACGATGCCATGAAGACCGTGGCCGAAAAGAACGGCGCGACGTTTATAGACCTGCAGGCAGCTTTCGACAAATATTTCGAACACTTCCATCCGGTCTCGATGAGCTGGGATAGGGTGCATCCGGATCCCACCGGACATTTGCTGATCGCGCGTACGATCGCGCTGGCCATAGGCTTAATTAGCGAGTAGCCCGTAATAGAGGGCGCCGGCTATGGTCAGCTTGACGAAGGCGCTGCGCTCCTCCTGAGGTACTTCCCTGACCTCATGCTTGGCCGCCGCGTAGGCTCTTTCCCTAGCGGTGGCCTGGGCGATCGCCTCCTGCCTGGCCTTTTCCTCGGCCGCGCCGCGGGCCTCGTTTACGTAGGCGATGTTTTTGCTGTAAACTTCCGGATGGACCGAGACGAAAGTCCTGAAAGGCTTTGTGCCGCAGATCATCTCCATGCTTTGCGGTCTTTTTATGGGATATTTGAAAGGCAGCCACCAGGAGAAATTATAAGATCCGAAATCGGAATTCACGGCGGAAGACTGCAGCCTTATGGCCCTGGTCTTGTTGTTTATCAAGGGTTTCCCGGAGTCGTCTCTGGTGTTGAAGAAAAGGTCGACGTTCACTTCCGGGCGCTCAAAGCAGATGGTCTGGGGAAGTTTGTAGTCACTGACGCACCTGCAGGCCTTCACCCTGACTCCGTCGCTTGAGAGAAGCGTGAAGTAGTCGGCGATGTTTGCCGGGATCTTAACTTCGCTCTGCATGTCGAGGAAATTGTTCCTCAATTGGAAAGTCAGGCGAAATCCGAAGCCGTTCGTCAGTATCTGTTTGTAACGGGCGCCCCACTTTTTGAGGAAGGCCGTGCGTTCTTTGGGCGAGGGAAGCTCCTCGGCGAAAAGCTTCGCCATCTCGGCTTCCGCGAGGATCGGGTGCATGATGACAATGACTTCTTTCAGATTGTTCGTCATGTTGTAATACGAGCAGACGTCGTCGCGGTACTTGATTATCTGCTGGCGGGGAGTGAGCACCTGTTTGGGCGGCTCCTCTATGACCACGGCGGTCTCTTCGATGTCGTTCGTCTCTTCCGCCTTTATAGCCGGCGGAATGAGCAGAAGCATAAGCAGAAAGGCAAGCGTCTTTCTCATTCAGCTCTGCTCCTCGTCGTTGAACTGCATCATGCAGAGCTTATAGTACATGCCGGACTCATCCTTGATCAGCTCGTCATGCGAACCGACCTGCTGGATCTTCCCGTCCTTCATGACGATTATCCTGTCGGCGTGGCGGATGGTGGAGAGGCGGTGGGCGATGGCTATGACTGTCCTGTTCTCGACCAGGTTGTCTATGGCTTCCTGGACGAGCCTTTCGCTCTCGGTGTCGAGGGCGGAGGTCGCTTCGTCAAGAATAAGGATGGAGGGGTTCCTGAAGATGGCTCTCGCGATGGCCAGACGCTGGCGCTGGCCGCCGGACAATCTCACGCCGTGTTCGCCGATTATTGTGTTGTAGCCCTCCGGCATCTCCGTGATGAACTCGTGGGCGTTGGCTGCCATGGCGGCTGCCATGACGTCGTTCATATCATATTTTTTCAGGCCGTAGGCGATGTTGCCGGCGATGGTGTTGTTGAAGAGAATGGTGTCCTGACTTACCATGCCCATCTGTCCCCTGAGCGAGGAGAAGGAGAGGTTTCTGATGTCGACGCCGTCTATGGTGACGCTTCCTTTCGTGCAGTCATAGAAGCGCGGGATGAGGTTGGCTATCGTGGTCTTGCCGGAACCGGAGGGACCGACCAAGGCTATCATTTCGCCTGGTCTTATCGTAATGTCGATGTCCTCGATAACGTTGCCTTCCGCTTCGTCGTAAGAGAAGTAGACATGGTTCAAGCGGAGCTCATTCTGCATGGGCGGAGCGTCGATGGGGGACTCGCACTCCCTTATCTCGGGAACGGTGTCCAAAACTTCGTAGATGCGGTTGAGGGCGGCCTTTGAACGCTGGATTACATTGTTCAATTTGCCGATGCTTCTGAAAGGCTTGATGGAGAGGAGCAGGATCGTCAGATACGCTATGATCGTGCCGAAAGTGGCCTCGCCGGTCATGACCGAGATCAGAAGGAGGCTGCCGACCACGACGAGGCACAAGATTCCGGCCAGCTCGGTAAGGGGGTTGACCATCACGTCGTTCCTGATGCCCGACATGCGCTGCTCGTAGTATTTCCTAAGCTGCCTTCTGAAACGGCCGATCTCGTAATCCTCAGTGTTGAAAGCCCTGACGATCCTGATGCCGGTGATGGTCTCCTGGAGGATGGAGACGATGTCGGCGATCTTCTCCTGCGTCTTCTTGGAGATCTTCCTGATCCTTTGTCCGATTATGATGATCGGCGCCATGATGAGCGGCAGGAAGATGGCGGAGAAGATGGAGACTTTCCAGTTCAGGGCTAAGAGCATGCAGGCGATGAAAGGAAGGCTTGAGATCTCGGCCACCGAGTCGGCCAGGCGCGCCGAGAGCGTGGCCTGCACGACGTTGACGTCGTTGGTGATGCGGGAAATTAGGTCGCCCGTCCTGTTGACGTTGAAGTATCTGATCGGCAGTTCCTGCAGCTTGCAGTACATCATGTCCATCAGCTTGCAGACCATACTCTGGGAAACGCCCTCCATAATGAGGTGCAGTGAGACAGAGAAGAATACTCTCAGAAGTATCATCACGAAAATGAAGAGCAGCAACGCGCGCGCCAGTTTCGTGGGATTGATCGCGTTCAGTTTGTCCGCAATTTTCTCAACCTTAGCCATCCAGGAAGCGGGCAGCACCTGGCGGGTGGAATCGGGGATCTTTATGAGGAAGCGTTCCTCTTCCTTTTCCTGCTTTTCGCTTTTTTCCAACTTCTCGTCAAGTTTCAGTTTTGCCGAGATGTAGTTGTTGGTCAGCGGCCTGGCCGACCAGTAGCGCGAGACCTTGCACATCCATTCCGGCACTTCCTCCCGGTCGTTGGCGGTCAAAGCGGGCAGGATGCGGTCGGCGAAGGGGGCGATCGTTCCGACGCTGGCGAACTGCGTGGCGTTCACGCCTATCATGCAGACGACGCCCAGAAGCAGCTGGAACTTGTAGCTCAGGGCTAGTTTCGCGAATCTAAGGAAAGGACTTTTCATTTCTCTTTTTCTGGTGCGCCAGGCGGGATTCGAACCCACAGCCTTCGGCTCCGGAGGCCGACGCTCTATCCAGTTGGGCTACTGGCGCTCAAATTATGCTGTGACGATTTTTGAAAGATCGGCGATCTTGTTCTGTATTGTGTCGGAAACGTTCTTCAATATGGCGAGCCTGTTGGAGGCCACAGCTTTGTCGTCGGCGTAGATCCTCACATTGGTGAAGAAAGCGTCCAGGGGGCCGGCCACTTTGTCAGCCAAGAGTTTCACGGCTTTGCCGAACTTGCAGTCATGAAGCAGCGCGTGGGCCTCGGGCCTGACGCTTTCCCAGGCGGACCAGAGCTCTTTTTCTTCCTTTTCCGTGAAGAGCTTGGGATCGACTTCTTCCGCCGCTTTGCCCTTCTTCTCGTCTTTGGCGATGTTGACGCAGCGCGTCAACATGTTGCAAAGCGTCAGGAAGGCCGGATCCTTCTTCATTTCCTGAAGTTCCTTCGCTTTCCGGCTGGCGACGAGGATGTCGGGCCAGGGGGAGCCGAAGACGGCCTGGATGATGTCGTAGCTGATGCCTTCCTCCTTCAAGACGGTCTCGAAGCGGCCCATGAAGAGGGAAGATATCTGTTTCTCCAATTTCGCTTCGTCGCTGTGAGGCGCGAACCAGCTTTCCGCGATCAGACCGAGCTCGTTTTCCTGAACCCCGGCGGAGACGCCCATCTTTTCGGTGAACATACTGACGATGTTTTTCTTGAAAGAATCGCTGTCGGCTTCGAGAAGCTCGAGGGCGATCTTTATGATGGCGCTCAGCTTGAAGCTCAGTTCATGGGCTATTATGGTCTTCAATAGCCCGAAGGTCTGGCGGCGCAGCATGTAGGGGTCGGCGGAGCCGGTGGGGGCGAGGCCTACGGTCACGCAGCCTATTATGGTGTCTATTTTGTCGGCGATGGAGAGGATCGCGCCGGGAAGCGTCTCGGGCAGATCGTCGCCGGCGCTCCTGGGCTTGTACATCTCTTCTATGGCGACGGCCTGCTCATGGCTTGTCTTGTCGACGCGCTCGGCGTAGATCCTGCCCATGATGCCCTGCAGTTCCGGGAACTCGAAGACCATGGCGGTGGTGAGGTCGGATCTGGAGATGAGGGCGGCTTCGGAGGCGATCTCCGCGGCTTCCTCATTACCAGTCATTTCTCCCAACTTCGTGGCGATGCAGGCCACTCTTTCCGTCTTGGAATAGTAAGTGCCGATGTCTTTCTGGAAGACCACGGTTTTAAGTTTCTCCCTGCGCTCCTTCAACGTTACTTCCTTGTCCTCGTTGAAGAAGAAGCGGGCGTCGGACAATCTGGCCGAGATGACGCGCTCGTAGCCGGTCTTAATGAGATCCTTTTCCTTGAGATCGTTGTTGGTGACAGAAAGGAAAGCCGCTTCCAGACCGCCCTTGGCGTCGTAGCAGGGGAAGCTCTTCTGGTGTTTCTTCAGCGTCGTGATGAGAACTTCCGGAGGAAGCTCGAGATATTCCTGCGCGATGTCGCCTTTGACGCAGTTGGGGTATTCCGTTAGGTTGGCGCAGATGTCGATCAATTCTTCGTCGAGGCGCTCCTCAAGGCATCCGAACTTCAGCAGCTGATCTTTTATGATGTTCCTGCGATCATTGAAGGAGAGGATGACAAAGTGTTCTTTGAGCAGTTTTTCGTACTCCGCGAAGTCGGCCGTCTTCATGGTGAAGGGGCCGGGGGCGAGGAAGCGGTGGCCCTTGATCTCCCTTGAAGCCTTGAGGCCGTCCAGGTCGCAAGCTATGAGCTCATCCCCAAGCAGGCAGCAAAGCGAACGGATGGGGCGGGCGAAGGTCGTGGGCTTGACGTCCCAGCGCATGGATTTCGGGGAACGCAGTCCCTTTATGAGTTCGGGGATCTTGTTCTTCAAAAGGTCGGAGGCGGCGTTTCCGCCTTCCCTTACGCGGGCGAAAAGATATTCCTTGCCGTTCTCCTCGACGCGTCCGACGCTTTCGATGGGAAGGCCGACTTTGCTGGCGAAACTAAGCGCTGCTTTGGTCGGTTCGCCGTCTTTGAAGGAAACGGAAACGGGCGGCCCTTTCACGTCGCTTTCTTTTACGGCCTGCTTTTCAGCCACGGCCTCGCAGTAGAAGGCGAGCCTTCTGGGCGTCCAGGCGCAGACGACTTCTTTGTGTTCCAGCATGGCGGATGTCATGAAGGCATCGAGAGCCTCTTTCATTTGGCTGGCGTAGCTGGGAAGGTAGGAAGCGGGGAGCTCTTCAGTCCCTATCTCTAAAAAGAATGGCAAGCTCATTTTTCCTCCTTGTCTATGCCTTTTACGACCCTGTAGCACTTGGCGCAGTTGAGAGCCATGTTCCTGATCTTGGCGATGAAGGCGGTCCTTTGCGTAACGCTGATGGCGCCCCTGGCGTCCAGAACGTTGAACCAGTGCGAGCAGTTCATGAGCCACTCGTAGGCGGCGTAGGGGATCTTCGCCTCGAGGGTCTCCTGGCATTCCTGCTCGGCCTGGGTGAAGAAACGCCAGTGCCTGTCGAGGGTCGCGTGGGAGAAACTGTAGTCGCTAAGCTCGTACTCGAACATCTTGCGCATGTCGCGGTAGGTGACGCCCTTCGTCCACTCGATGTCCATGACGTGGTCCTTGCCCTGGACGAAGGCGGCGATGCGTTCCAGACCGTAGGTCAGCTCCAGCGTCACAGGCTTCATCTCGAAGCCGGCCATCTGCTGGAAATAGGTGAACTGCGAGATCTCGGTGCCGTCGCAAAGGATCTGCCAGCCCAGGCCGGTGGCGCCCAGAGTGGGGGATTCCCAGTCGTCCTCCTCGAAGCGTAGGTCATGGATCCTGGGGTCAATGCCGATGGCTTCCAGGCTCTTCAGGTAAACTTCCTGCGCGTTGACGGGAGAGGGCTTGATGATGGCCTGGAACTGGTGGTGCTGGTAAAGCCTGTTGGGGTTGTCGCCGTAGCGGCCGTCCGTGGGACGGCGGGAGGGCTGGACATAGGCGACCTTCCAGGGGTCGGGCCCCTGGACGCCGAAGAATGTGCAAGGGTGGAAAGTTCCGGCGCCAACCTCATGGTCATAAGGTTGGACTATCACGCAGCCGTAATCGCTCCAATATTTCTGCAGACGGAAAATGATCTCCTGCAGAGTCGGAGCTTTTTCGAATTTAGTCATTTTTTTAGCCGTTTTGATTAACTTATAGATATTATCTATAAATTATAGCATAAACGGCCGCGCGCCTTTTTTCTGCGCTCAAGCGACGACTTCGGGGCCGGAAACGCCTTTGGGATTCGGTCCGTATTCGTTGTCGCCAGGATCGCTGTCGATAATAAAGAAAATGATGAGAATGATCGTTCCAATGATAGGTATGCATCCAATCAGCAGCCACCAGCCGGTGCGGCCTGTGTCATGCAGTCTTCTGACCGCGACGGAAAGACCCGGGATGAAGAGAACTATGCCGGAGATAATGTTTACCAAAGGAATCAAGCCCAAGATAAGCGCGAAAAGGGTGAAAAACCAATATTCGCTGCGGCGAGCTCTGCCTTCAAAACACCTGTAAGCTTTATTCCAGGCGCTGACAATCGATTCTGAAAAACTCATACAAGACTCCTCTTCTTTTTGGTTAGATGCTATGTCTTCTAACATTATAGCATAGGCTAACAGCGGAAGAAAGCCCTTTGGAGAATGATGAAAGGGAAACTATTTACTTTTTAATGGTTTTATCGTACAATAAAATAATGGGTATTATTATCGCCGGAATTATAAGGTTATGAAGTATTACGATTTCTTAGAAAAGTACAGAAAGGAAGAGTCAGCCTGGCCCTTCAATTTCGCCGTTGACGTCGTGGACGCCGAGGGAAAGGCGAACCCCGAAAAGGTCGCCATGATCTGGCTGGACGAGCACGGGAATGAGAAACGTTTGACCTACGCCGATTTCACGAGGGAATCCAACAAGGCCGCGAACGTTCTGCGTTCTCTGGGAGTGCAGAGAGAGGACATCGTCGTTTTGATGATGACGAGAAGGGTCGAATGGTGGATCTGCGCCCTGGCGATAATGAAGCTCGGCGCCATAGTTATTCCGGTCTCCTCGAAACTGACGCCTTACGATATCCGCTACCGCAGCGGCATGACGCCCATAAAAGCCATCATCACGGAAGACGGACTGAAGGGCGTTTTCGACGAAGCCAGCGACGATCTGACTTACGTGCATCTCTTTTTGACCTACGACGGCGGAAACGAAAAGTGGAAAAACATGGGCGAGCTTTGCGATTCGGCTTCCGCGGAATTCAAAGATCCCGCCGACACCACCATCCTTTCCCCGATGATCATGTATTTCACCTCAGGAACTTCCGGACTTCCGAAAATGGTGAGGCACAATTATCTCTACGCCTGGGCGCACCTGGCCACCAGCGAGCTCTGGCACAGGGAGACTCCGGAGTCCTTGCAGTGGACCATCACCGACACCGGCTGGGGCAAGCTCTGCTGGGGCGCTTTCATCGCGCAGTGGATGGCGGGCTCCTGCATATTCGTCTACGAGTACAAGGGCCACTTCGACGGCAAGGATATCTTGAGAAACATCGAGAAATACCATATTACGAACTTCTGCGCGCCTCCCACGGTCTATCGTCTTCTGATCGCCGAGGACGTCAAGAAATACGACATCTCCTCCCTTAAAGTGACGACCGCCGCGGGCGAGGCTTTGAGCATTCCCGACGCCAACAAGTGGAAGGAGCTTTCCGGGCTCGACATCTACGAGGGCTACGGACAGACCGAGAGCACGATCCTTTTGGGCAATCTGCCCGGCGAGCAGCACAAGATCGGCTCCCTCGGCAGATCCATTCCGGGTCTAGACGTCGACATCGTCGACGACGAAGGCAACCGCTTGGGCCCCGACAAGGAAGGCAATATCGCCGTCTGCATGGAAGGGAAGTGGCCTCCCGGACTTTTCCACGGGTATCTCAACGAGGAAGAGATGAACAAGGAAGTCTTCCATCACGGCTGGTACTATACCCGCGACCTCGGCATAAAGGACAAGGACGGCTTCATCTGGTTCGTCTCGCGCAGCGACGACGTTTTCAAGAGCTCCGGCTACAGGATCAGCCCGGCGGAAGTCGAGAAAGCCCTGCAGCAGCACGAGGCGGTGGCCGACAGCATCGTGATCGGCGTTCCGCACAAGATGAGGGGCTTCGTGGTCAAGGCTTTCGTGCAATTGAGGCCCGGCTTCGAACCTTCCTTCCTCCTTGGAAAAGATATCCAGAGCTTCGTCAGAAAGAATACCGCGCCGTACATGTACCCGAGGATAGTGGAGTTCGTCGACGATCTTCCCAAGACCACCAACGGCAAGAAGTGCCGCTGGAAAATGGTGGAGATAGAAAACAAAAAGAACAATGGATAAGTGCGTTCTGCATACCTGCTGCGGACCGTGCGCCAGCCATTGCTGCTATGTTCTGGCTGACGCCGGGAAAAAGCCTGTATTGTTTTATTCCAATTCCAACATCAGTCCTTTCGAGGAATTCGTCAGGCGCTGGGAGAACGTAAAAAAACTGGCCGGCATCCTGGGCGTGGAGGCGGTCTGCGACCACTGGGACCATGAGCTTTGGCTGGAAGCGGTGAAGGGCCACGAAACCGATCCCGAAGGAGGGGAGCGCTGCCGCCTCTGCTTTGCTTTCAATCTGAAAAGAGCGTATGAATTCGCTTCCGCCAGAGGATTGGAATTCACCACTTCCCTTACCGTCAGCCCTTACAAGAATTCCAAAACGCTCTTCGAAGTGGGGGAAGCTTTTCCCAATTTTTTGAAGTTCGATTTCAAGAAAAAGGACGGATACAAGCACAGCGTGGAGTTGTCTAAAGAATACGGACTCTACCGTCAGAACTACTGCGGCTGCGAATTTTCCCTGTCGCAGAGGGAGAAGGAATGAATGAAGTGGCCGGAAAAGCTTAAGGCTCTTCCGATCTTCAGTCACCTTGATAAGGTGACGGAAACTTTGTCCGTTTCCAACGCGCTCCTCGAGGCCGCGCCCGGCGTGGGAAAAACCACGCTCGTTCCATTGGCTCTGCTGGACGCCCCCTTCGTTTCGAAAAAAATAATCATGCTGGAGCCTAGGAGGCTGGCCGCCAGGGCCGCCTGCTCCATCATGTCCAGTTATCTTGGGGAAGAGCCGGGAGGCACGGTCGGCTACCGCACGAAGCTCGATACGAAAGTTTCCGGATCAACCAGGATAGAGATCGTCACGGACGGCGTCTTCACCAGGATAATCCAGAACGACCCGGAACTTAAGGATTATTCCGTCGTCATTTTCGACGAGTTTCACGAGCGCAGTTTGCAAAACGACCTTGGTTTCGTTTTGTCCCTGGAAGTTAAGGAAAACTTCAGAACCGACCTCAGGCTGCTTCTGATGTCCGCTACGCCGGACCCCTCGTTTCTTGAGCGCTGCAACACTTTCAAAGCTCTCAGTGTTCCCGGGAAAATGTTCCCTGTTGAAATTGGGTATCTGCCGCCAAATTACGGCGAGAAGCTGGAAGCCGCCGCGTCCCGCGCCGTGAAGCGCTTGCTGAACGAGGCGGAGGGAGACGTGCTTGTTTTTCTCCCCGGGCTGGCGGAAATAGAAGGAACCAAAAGAGCGTTGGGAGATATCGGCGGCGTCGAGATCCTGACGCTGCACGGGTCGCTGAAAAAAGAAGAGCAGGACAGGGTGCTTTTCCCGGGAAAGGGGAGAAGAGTGATACTTTCCAGCGCTATAGCGGAGAGCAGCCTTACCGTTCCCAACGTGCGCTGCGTGGTCGACAGCGGGCTCAGCCGCTTTTCCGTCTACGATCCTAATTCCGCGTTCGAAAGATTGGAGACGCGTTCCTCGGATCTTGGGACGATGACCCAGAGGACGGGGCGCGCAGGGCGGACGGCTCCCGGCCGCGTCATCAGGCTTTGGGAAAAAGGCACGGAGAATTCCCGCCCGCAGGCGCCGGAGCCCGAGATCGCGAGGGCCGACCTTAGTTCCGTCTGCCTTTCCCTGGCTGTCTGGGGTGAAAAGAATTATGATCGCCTGAAGTGGCCGGTCTCCCCGAAAAAAGAAATGATGGATCAGGCAAGGGAACTGCTGGTCTCCTTGGGGGCGCTGGATCATGACGGCAAAGCGACGGAGAAGGGGAAAAAGATGGAAGCGCTTCCGCTTCATCCGCGCTTAGCCAGCATGCTGCTGCGCGCTAAAAAAGAAGGGACTCTGAGGAAAGCCGCCAGGCTGGCGTCTTTATTGGAAAGCGGAGAGGCGGTCAGGGGAGACTTGGAGGCGCTTTTAAAGGGAAAATTGTCACAGATCGCCGAACGTTCCTCGGAAAGGCTGATAAAGCTTATGAAGGTCACCGGGGAAGACAGGAAAAACATACCGGCCGGCCGTCTCGTCTCCTGGGCTTTTCCTGATCGGATAGCGCAGAAAAGGGAAAGCGGAAGCTTTTTGCTGAGAAACGGCAAAGGCGGCGCTTTGACTTTCGAAGGCGGACTTTCCAGATGCGAATATATCGCGGCCGCTTCGCTGGAAGGGAAAACTGGCAACGCGAAGATCCATTCCGCCGCCGAGCTGACATTATCTGAGATCATATCGGACTTTGCCTCGTTTTTCTCCGTGCGGGAAAAGATCATCTGGGAAGAGAAGCGAAAAAAAGCGTTGACCGTGAAGGAAACCAAGTTTGGCGAGATCACTTTGAAGCGCGAGGAAAAGAATACTGGAAGTGAAGAGGAAAGCGCGCTTCTTCTGGAAAAACTCCGGGAGGAAGGTCTGAGGCCTTTGAAATGGACGGATGCCGCCAGATCTTTTATGGAAAGGGCGGAGTGCGCTCACGTAAAATTGGGTTCGGATTGGCCGTCATACAATATGGAGCAGCTCAAAAAGGATGCCAGGGACTGGCTTCTGCCGGCGCTTTCCGGACTCAATTCTTTCGACCAGGCCGCTGAAGCGGATCTTTTGACAGCCTTGAAGGGAAGGCTCGGTTCGAGAAGCCGGGAAATAGAAAAGCTTTTCCCCAAGACTTTGCCGCTGCCGTTCGGCAGGATAGCCAAGATCGACTACGGCGATCCCTATAACCCTACGCTTTCTTCTTATCTGCAGGACTTCTACGGCATGGACTACAATCCTTCCATAGCCGGAGGAACGGTCAAATTGAGAATAGAGCTTCTGAATCCGGCCGGGCGCCCCGTGCAGGTCACCTCCGACCTGGCGAATTTTTGGAAGAATTCCTACCCCATAATAAGGAAGGAACTGAAGGGGCGCTACCCTAAGCACAACTGGCCCGAGGAGCCAACGCTGGGGGACAAAAGGCTAAAAAAGCCCAAAAAGTGCTAAAATAGAAGTATGAGAAAAATTTATTTAGTTTCCTTCACGCTCCTTTGCGCCGCGGCGTCCTTCGGATACAAATACGAACTGGCGATGCCGCTTAGAGACGGCGTCTACATGGCTCTGGTGCACGTCGCCAGCAACACCAACGCCAGCGAGCGCGTCATCTGCAGCCGCTCCTTCCATGTGCCGGACTTCCCGGAAGCCGACCCGAATCCGGACTGGGGCTGCAAGGGCCTGACAACGGATGACCCACAGTACTTGAATTCCTCCCTGGCGGGGATGCAGGCCATCGTGGCAAGGGACCTGAGGGACGAGGGCGTATACGCGCTCTATGCCGTGAACGCCGAGACCAACGCGGTGGACACCTACGTTGTCGTGAACAGCTGGCCGGGAGTGGAGACCGGGCGATACGATGGTACGCTTGAAGCCAACAGCATAGAGCTTCTGGGCATCCTTCCTGCCAAGAAGAACCTTGGGATGCAGGTCGTGAACGCTTCCCAGAACAAGAATTATTATGTG
>JAGCDY010000052.1 GCA_017650925.1 bacterium | reverse complement strand
GTCGCGGTAGCGGTCCTGGATGATCTCCGACATGGCCCTTTTCAGGAGCTCGTTTATTTTCAAGGTTCTCTGAACTGCCATACTATTCCGTCAGTCCGTCCTGGACCATTTTGTAAGCGTGAAGCTTGTCGCCTTCGGCGAAACCGTCGAAGCCGTTCAGCGCGATACCGCAGTCGTAGCCGGAACGCACTTCCTTGACGTCGTCTTTGAGGTGCTTCAAGGTAAGGATGTCGCCGTCAAAGACGATGTCTTTGCCGCGCATGACTCTCACCTTGTCGCTGCGGTGGATCTCGCCGCTCACAACATGGGAGCCGGCCACGAAGCCGCCGGGGATCTTGAAGATCTGCCTGACTTCGGCAATGCCGGTCTCTTCCTCGTGGAAGGTGGGCTCCAGGAGACCCATCAGGGCTTTCTGGATCTGTTCCGTGGCGTGATAGATGACGTCGTAGGACCTGATCTCTACGCCTTTAGATTTCGCTTCGGCGCGGCTGCTTTCCGGCACCGAGGTCTTGAAGGCTATGATGATGCCGTTGCTGGCGTAAGCGAGGTTGACGTCGCTTTCCGTAACATCGCCGACGGCGCTGTGGATGACGGTGACCTTCGCCTCGTCAGTGGTCAGCTTCTCAAGCGCGGCGTGCACGGCTTCCGTAGTGCCCTTGGTGTCGCCCTTGACGATCAGGGCCAATTCCTTGGCGCTGTCGCTGTTCTTCATGTTCTGGTAGAAGGATTCCAGCGTGGCTCTGGCCGCTTCGGCATGGCGTTTGAGACGCTCTTCCTCGGCGCGTTTCTCGGTCAGTTCCTTGGCCAGTTTCTCGCTGGCGGCGACCTTGAACTTGGCTCCGGGCTGCGGAACTTCCGTGAAGCCCAGGATCTGGACAGGCTGGCTGGGGCCGGCCTCCTTGATGTTTTCGCCTTTGTAGTTCATCATGGCGCGGGCCTTGGCGTAGCAAGTGCCGCAGACGATCGGGTCGCCGACTTTGAGGCGGCCTTTCTGAACGAGCAGCGTAACGCTGGTGCCGCGGCCGGGATTGAGTTCGGCTTCGAGAACGACGCCTTCGGCGGGGCCTTCGGAGCGGGCTTTCAGCTGCATGATCTCAGCCTGCAGCGCGATGCGCTCAAGGAGATCGTCCAGGCCCTGCTTGGTGTGCGCGGAAACTTTCACGCACTGCGTCGTGCCGCCCCATTCCTCGACGAGGATGTTGTTTTCGGAAAGCTGCCTGATAACGCGTTCCGGATCGGCGCCGGGCAGGTCCATCTTGTTGATGGCGACGATAATTTCGACCTTGGCGGCGCGGGCGTGGTTGATGGCTTCCAGGGTTTGCGGCATGATGCCGTCGTCGGCCGCCACCACAAGGATCGCGATGTCGGTGGCATTGGCGCCGCGGGCTCGCATGGTCGTGAAGGCCTCGTGCCCCGGAGTGTCGATGATGGTGATGTGGCCCTGGCTGGTGTCGACTTCGTAAGCGCCGATGTGCTGAGTGATGCCGCCGGATTCGCCCTGGGCGACCTTGCTCTGCCTGATGGCGTCGATAAGGGACGTTTTGCCGTGGTCGACATGGCCCATGAAGACGACGACGGGAGCCCTGGGAGTTTCCTCCGCGGTCAGCTCTTCCTCGTGGCCTTCCTCGGAGAAGGTCTCGGCCTCGAGGTTCTCCTCTTTGCTCTTGACGGTGACGTTGACGCCCAGTTCGGAAGCGGCGAGGATGACGTGATCCTCGTCGAGGGCGCTGTTAATGGTCAGCATCTCGCCCATCTTGAAGAAGACTTTGATGATGTCGCCGACCTTTACGCCGATCTCCTGCGAGAAATCCCTGACGTTGATGGGCACCGCGACCTTGATGTCGCCTTTTATGATGTCGGCCTTGGTGGGCTGAGCCTGAGTCTGCTGTTTCTTGGCCTTGCGGCGGATCCTGTATTCGCCTTCCTCGTTGGCCCTTTCGTCCGCGTTTCTCTGACGCAACGAGGCCTGCGAGGAAATGCGCGGCCTGTTCATCATCTCTTCCCTTGAGGCGGAAGAGGTCTTGTAATCTTTCTCTTTGTCCTTCTTGCCGCGGCGGGTGTCGCCTTTCCTGTTGGCGTCGGGCATAGGCCCGGCGGGCTGGGCTGCCGCTCCGGATTTTCCGGCGGCGGGACGCTGGACCTTGTCGGAGCTCTCGCCCTTCTTGGCGCCTTTCTTCTTGCCAATTTCGGGCGGACGCCAGCCTTTCAGACGGTCAAGAGGAACGGTCTCGGTGACGCGGGGCAGATCTTCCTTCTGGGAAGCCACGAAGGATTCGACGGAGACGGTGGAGACGGGCTTGACAGCCTCCCTTATGATCTTGGCGGTCTCCTCTTCCTTGGTCCTGCGGGGCGCGGCCGGAGCTTCCTGCTCGGGCTCGGAGACCGCTGCCTTTTCCTCGGGCTTGGCTTCCTCGACCTCGGGCTTTTCTTCCTCGGCTTTCTCTTCAGGTTTCGCCGCGGCGGCTTCGACCTTCTCCTCTTCCGGAGCCTTTGCAGGCTCGGCTTCTTTTTCGGGTGCGGGAGCGGCCTCTTCAACGGGAGCCGGCGCTTCGGCAATTTCTTCCGGTTTTTCGGGCTCTTCCGGTTCTACTGCGGCAGGCTTCTTGAAGCTGACCTTCTTTATTACGATCTTGACTTTCTTGACGCGCGGGTCGGCGGAGGTCTCGGCGTTGATGACGGAAGCGGAGTCGGATTCTTCTTCGCTCTTGGCCTCAAGTCTTGCCTTCTCCTCCTCTTCCTTTCGCCTCGCTTCCTCTTTCTCCTGCTCCTGCTGCTTTCTTAATTTGGCAGTGATGGTGACAGGCGCTTTCTTGGGAGCGGGGGTTTCCTTCGCTTCCTCGGCCTTTTTGGCGGCCGTCGTTTTCGAGGCAGTCTTCTTCGCGGCGGGTTTCTCCGCTTCAGCGCTTTCGGCTTTCTTGGCGGCCGGCTTCTTGGCGGCGGTCTTCTTTTCCGTCGTCTTCTTCTCGGCGGTCTCCTCCTTCTTCTTGGGGGCGGCCTTCGCCTTGGGTTTCGCTTCCTCCTTCTCCTCGGCTTTCTTCTCGCCGCTCTTCTGCATGGAGGCTCTTATCTTCTCGCGGTTCTCGAAGGCTTCGTAGAGCGAAGCGAGCAGCGGCCGGAACAGTTTGTCCGGAAGCACGTCGGCCGGCTTCACGTTTTCAAAGCCTTTTTCCTTGAGGAATTTTCTTATTTTCTCAGACAGGAATCTTCGGTCGGTCTCCGTTTTGCAACGGAACTCCTCCTTCATCCCTTTGTAGATCTCATCATAATTCATATATTATTCTTCTTCCTCTCCATCCTCGTCAGCGGCCTGAAGCTCAGCCGCTTTGGTCTGGCTGATGACGTTAAAGGGATGACCGATGAGCTTCGAGATCATGCGGACGTTCTGGCCGGAGCGGCCGATAGTCGCTTCCAGCTGGTCGTCGGGGACGACCGCGACGACCATCGCGTCGTCGCCTTCGCCGCAGTAATACTCAAGTATCTCGGTGGGCTCGACGGCGTTCTTCAAAAGCGTCTCAAGATCGTCGCTCCATCTGACGATGTCGACCTTCTCGCCGTTGATCTCCTGCACGATGGATTTCACCCTGGTTCCGCGGACGCCAACGCAGGCGCCGACGCAGTCGACCTTCGGGTCGTGGGAAAGGACGGCGATCTTGCTTCTCAAGCCGGCGATCCTCGCCACGGCCTTGATTTCCACTATGCCGTCGTAGATCTCGGGGACCTCTATTTCGAAGAGGCGGCGGACCAAAGCCGGGACGGCTCTGGAGAGCACCACTCTCGGGCTTCTGCTCTCTTCGGAATCCTTGACGTCACTTACGACCGCGCGGATCCTGTCACCGACCTTGTAGTGCTCGCGGCTGACCTGCTCGCGTCTCGGAAGGATCGCTTCCGTGCGGTCCAGCTCGACGATGTACGAGCCGCGCTCCATCCTTGAGACGGTGCCGGAGACGAGGTCGCCGATCTTGTCGCTGTATTCTTTGAGGATCATGTCGCGCTTGGCTTCCCTGATCCTCTGGAAAGTAATCTGCTTGATGGTCTGGACGTCGATGCGGCCGAAGACCTGGTCGTACTCGTACTCGATGGGGCCGACTTCCATGCCGGGCTCAAGGTCAACGTCCTTGAGGTCTGGGCAGCGTTTCTTGGCTTCGTCGACGGTCAAATGGCTGCCGATCTCGGGATCCTCAACGATGTCGCCGTCTTCGTTGCGAAGGCTTTCCTCATAGTCGTCGGGAACGATCATGAAGGTGCTAGACATGTTGATGGAGCCGTCCTCGGTGTCGATGGAGACGGTTATGGGAGGAAGGTCGTCCTTCTTCTTGGCCACAGCCTCGATGCTTTTTTCCAATATTGAGGCGATCGTGCCTTTGTCCAGGCCATGTTCTTTTTCAAGGTAGTCGATTAAGGTTATGATCTCGCTTTTCATTTTTTTGGGTCCTCCCATTTAAGTTTCTATTCCCTTAAGAAACAAAAAAAGCGGATGGCACCACCCGCTTCTTTATCTTAAAGAAGTCACAATTCTCAGATATATTATCAAAAAGGCTTTTTAAAATCAACGCGCCGGAATAGCGCGAGAAATCAGGCCCCGACGAGGGCAATAAGCGCGGCCGTCGTGAAAGAGGCCAGCACCGCGGCCAGAAGCGCCTTCAGAAGCAGTTTGGAAAAAGACGCGATCCTACTGTCGTCCAGCAGGGGGGCGACAAGACCGTAGAGAATAGAGAGAGTCCCGAAATTCGCGAAGCCGCAGCAGGCGAAGGTCGCGATCCTGAATGATCTCGGGCTGAGAACGGATTGAATATTCAAAAGCTCCTTGTAGGCGACGATCTCGTTCAGGACGACCTTGCAGCCCAGAACATAGCCGACGGAGCCGCACTCCGAGGCCGGAATGCCCATAAGAAAAGCGAAGGGATATCCGAGGTACCCGAAGAGGCCCTGGAGCGAGATCTCCGGATATTTCGGGAAAAAGGCTTGGGGAGAAACAAGCAGCCTGTTTATGAAAAAGATGGCGGCGGAGATCGCGATGAGCATGGCGATGACCCTCACGGCCAATTTGAGGCCCATCAAGGCCCCTTTCGCGAAAGAATCGGCGATTCCCCTGCCGACGAGGAGATCGGCCTTAATTTCGCCTTCCTCTTCATTTTCGTCTTCCTCAGGGCAGAGTAGCGCGGCGTAGACTACGGCCGAGGGCGCCGACATGAAGCTTGCCAGAACGAGGTCGCCTGAAGATATGCCCATAGAGGAAAGCAGCGGCATCAGGGCGAACGAGATGGTGGCCAGCGAGGAGACCATGAGTATCATGAGCGAGCGCCTGCTCATTTTGGGAACGTAGGGCGTCAGAATGCTGACCGTCACTCCGACTCCGAAGAAGATCGAGCAGGCCGCGGCGAAGGCCGCCGAACCGTCTATTCCGAAAAGTTTGCGGAAGGCTTTGGCTATGAGGGAAATTATCTTCTGCGGTATCGAGAAGTAATAAAGGACTCCCATGAAGGAGGAGATCATTATTATGCTGCAAAGACAGTTCAGGGCGAAGCACACCCTGATGTCGACGTTGCCGAAAACGCTCTGCCCGCCCGCGGCGGCCGACTCTCCCAGAAGCTTGAAGAACTTGCCGAGGGCCGCGTAGGCCCGGCCGTCCGGCCTCAAAACAAAAAGGCAGGCGGCCTGCAGAAGCAGACCGCCCGCGACTATCCGCCACGGCCAGTTTTTGAAGGCGCTTTTGCCCCTCAAAAACGTGGCCAGGAGAAGGAAAGCTATGACGCCGACTAGGCCCATCTCACCTCGTCAGGAGGTAGGCCAGCATGTTGATGTACATCTTGTGGGCGTTGTCGATGTGCGGAATGCTGTCCGCGTTGACGCAGACGCCCTTGTTCCATCTGGCTAAATGGCCCTCGTAGCACCAGTGCGGGAATTCCGAGGAGTATCCCCTCTTCACCCTTGTGAAGCCGTCCACCACCGTAGGCCAGAGCATTTCGCCGTAGTCGTTCAGGTTGTAGATGACCGCGATGCGGTCGTCGACCTCGATGACTTCCAGAGGCTCTTTCCAGAAGTTCATGCCCTCCGGCACTTCCTTGAAGATCGTGAAGGCCTCGTAAATCGGGTGCTTCATGTCGATCTGGTGCAGCGGGTAGTTGGGCATGACGCGGTTCATCTCGCGGCGGAAAGCCATGTCGAAACGCGACCTTCTGCCGGGCAGGGCGCTGTTGGCGATGATGGCGCCGCCCTGCATGATGTAGGCCCTCAGGTTCTCGACTTCCGCTTCCGTCAGGACGAAGTTGTCGTGGCCAGTGAAGTAGACGAAGGGGCTCTCGTGGATCTCCTTGGAGTCGGCTCTGACGACCGTCACCGTATCCTGGTTGACGCGGATGTTGGTCCTCTTTCTGATCTCCCCTATCAGGTTGGGAATGGTGCCGTGGGCGGGATCGGCTTTCTTGTCTTTCATAGCCAATTCGCAGTACCAGTCGCCGCCTTCATACTCGACCACCACGAACTTGTCGATGACCGCTTCGACGGTGCTGCCATGTCCTGCCACGCCGTACTTCTTGCGGTAGTCGGAGTTCATCTTCTGCCTGACGCCGCGCCCGACTTCTTTTGCGGTGTCGAACTCGATCTTGGTCTTCTTCATGATGACCTGCGTCTTCGGCAGAAGTTTCGAGGTGATGTCCTTTTTGACCATCATGCGGTCGTTGATATCCGGCATGTTTTCCGTCCTGGGGGGCGGGGGCGCCATGGTGACCGGGATGTCCTTGGGCTGGACGACCGGTTTCGGCGGTTCGATCTGGCGTTCTTCCTGCTTCTTGAAGAAGGTCTTGATCGTCTCCTTGGCCGTGTCGGACTGCGAGACGATGATGAAGGCGAAGGCCACGAACACGATCGCGTGAAGGATGATCGTGATCGTTACGGACTCCGCGTGCTGCAGCGCCAGATAGTTCTTCTTCAGAAACTCTTTAATGCTAAATTTCATAATCAGTCAATGTAGATGCTGGGATCCGAAGGGAAGGTTATCTGATCGATACCGGCGAAGGCGCAGGCGTTCAAGACCGCCACGATCCTCTGGTGCTGGGTATCTCTCTGACCGCGTATGACCACGGACTGGTTGGGATAAGCCTGTTTCAGTTCGTAGAGAATGTTCTTCAGCTCAGGCATGTCGACGCTGTCCGGACTGTCCACGTATTGGCCGTTCCAATACACTTCTCCGTTGTCGTAGATGTCTATGACGACTTCCTCGGCAAGGTCCACAGCCTGGGCCTCCGTCGCCTGCTGGTCGACGGGAATGGCGACTTTGAGCTGGGATTCCTCCTGCTGGATGTTGGTGGCCACCAGGAAGAAAATGAGAAGCTGGAAGACCACGTCGGACATGGAGGAAATATCCATGTCGCGGACGTCATTGTCTGGTTCGCTCTTGAATTTCATATTTCCTCAATCGTTATTATTGTTGTCACCTGGATCTTCTTGATAGACCGCAAAAGAGACGTTCCACAGTCCCGCCTCCGCGCAGGCCGCCATAAGGCGCATCGTGCGCCCGAAGAGGCATTTTTTGTCGCCCCTTATGATAACGCGGCGCTCGCGGTCCGGTTCTGCGTCTATCTCCGTTTGCAGCGCTTTGGTCAGCTGGTCCATCGAAAACACTTCGCCGCCGACCTTGATGTTGCCTTTGCCGGTCACGTTCAGCGTGATCTCGTCGACGCCCTCCGTCTGGACGACGCTGGCGGAATCCGCTATCGGCAGGGTCACTTCCGTCTCGACTTCCATGTTCTTGTACTGCGAAGAAACGATGAAGAAGATCAAGAGCAGAAAGACGATGTCGATAAGACTCGTGGTCTGCATCGGCACATCTTCTATGTTGAATTTTCTAAATTTCATAGATCGACCGTTATTTCCGGTTCAAGATTCAAGATAAAGTTTAGAACTGCTCGATGAGTTCGCCGATCTCGTCTTCCACGGCCACCATCGTCTCGGTGATGCGGTTGCGGAAGAAGAAGAAGGCCGCCAGGGCGGGAATGGCCACGACCAGGCCGCCCGCGGTGGTGATCAGAGCTTCGGAAATGTTGTTGGCCAGAGCGGAGGCCTTGCCAACGCCGGAAGCGCCGATG
>JAGCDY010000051.1 GCA_017650925.1 bacterium | reverse complement strand
GGCGGCCTGGCCAGCAGCGGGCTCCGTCCCGTCGTCGGCATCTACTCGACCTTCATGCAGCGGGCCTACGACGAGATCGCCCAC
Source organism: bacterium (assembly GCA_017650925.1). Lineage (GTDB taxonomy): Bacteria > Auribacterota > UBA3054 > UBA3054 > UBA3054 > UBA3054. The sequence continues at coordinate 8,333 of JAGCDY010000051.1, read as the reverse complement.
GACGTCTGCCTTCCCAACGCCAACGTCATACTCGCGCTCGACCGTGCCGGGCTCGTGGGCGCCGACGGCAAGACCCACCACGGCGCCTTCGACCTCTCTTACCTAAGGCATCTGCCGAACCTGAAGATCTTCTCGCCCAGGGACGAGAGCGCTGTTAGAGCCGTTTTCGAATACGCGCTCTCCCATGACGGACCCGTGGCCGTCCGCTATCCCAGAAGAAGCATTCCCTCCGATCTGCCGAAAGAGCCGGCTCCCGCATTTTCCGGAGACGTCATGAAGTGGCAGACCCTGAAAGAGGGAACCCTTTGCGCCATAATAGCCACAGGGCACATGGTCTTCCACGCCCTGAGAGCGTCCGAAATACTGAAAGAAAAATACGGCAAGGAAGCGCGCGTCATCGACGCCTGCGCCATAAAACCGCTCGACAAAGAAACGCTTTCCTCCCTCACAGACCTTCCCATAGTCACCATGGAGGACAACGCGCTGCTCGGCGGTCTTGGCGAAACGGTCGCCTTCAACCTGAAAAAGCCCGTGCTTTCCTTTGGCATACCGGATGATTTCATTCCCCACGGCACGCTTGACGAGCTCTATTCCGAACTCGGCTGGCAGCCGGAACAGGTCGCTTGCAAGATCGCGGAGGCTCTGAAATTATGAACGACCTTGCCGTTTTCCTGAACGCGTTGCCGGACGGCATCGTCGCCGTCAGCGAGCAGAACGTCGTGCTTTTCGCCAACGCCGCGGTCTACGACACGCTGGGCGTCCTTCCCAACAGCATGATAGGGCTGCCGCTGAGCGACTGTCTGAAAGACCAGAACCTCATGATGCAGCTCGACAAGACCGGGCACGAGTCTTTCCTGACCTTGGAAACGGACGTCAACTATCCCAGGAAGCTGAGGCTCAGGATCAGAATAGTGCCGCTCCAGGAAAGAAGCGGCGAACCTGATCCTCCCGTCGCCCTCATCATTTTCACCGACGTCTCGAGGGAAATGAGCACGGCGGAGGACAGGGAGCGGAATTCCAAGCTTGAGACCATGCGTCTTCTGACCGCCGGAGTCGCCCACGAACTGGGCAATCCCCTGAATTCCATCATCATGAAGGCCGACCTTACGGAACGTTTGGTCGCGAAGCTTCCGGCTTCGGAAACGAAAGACAAGATCGCCAGGGACCTCGAAGTCATAATCAGCGAGAGCGAGCGTTTGAAAAGGATCGTCGAGGATTTCCTCAAAGCCGCCAGGCCCCTTTCTTTCCGCCCGGTCGAGACCGACCTCAAAAAACTCTGCGAGCGCTGCCTGTCCGTCATGGAACCGGAACTGCACGCCCGCGACATCGCCATCCAGCAATATCTCTCCCCCGTGCCGCCCGCCCTGCTCGACGAGGACCTTCTCCAGGGCGCGATCATAAACGTCATACGCAACGCCGCGGAGGCCATGCCGGAAGGCGGCCTTATGATTTTCCGCCTCGAAACGGAAGGCGACTTCTTCAAGCTGTCGATCCGCGACACCGGGATCGGCATGACGGAAGAGACGGCCGCCAGGATCTTCGATCCCTTCTACACCACCAAACAGACCGGAACGGGCCTGGGCATGCTGCAAATAAAGCGCGCCATGGAAGCCCACTCCGGCACGATAGAAATCAAAACCCGCTTGGGCAAAGGCACGACCGTCACCTTAAAGGCGCCTTTGCGCCAAAGCGAGACCCACGTTCTCGATTCCCCGGAGGCAAAATGAAAAAGGTCATCCTTGTCGTCGACGATGAAAAAAACGCCCGCGATAATCTCCGCGAGATCATAGAAGACATCATGGGTCTCTCCATGGTGGAGGCCGACTGCGCGAAGACCGCGATCGAACTCATCCGCAACCGCGCCTTCGACCTCATCCTGACGGACCTCAGGATGCCGGGCGAATCCGGCATGCTCGTCCTGGAAGAAGCCCAGAAGATCTGCCCCGAAACGCCCGTCATAATCATGACGGCCTTCGGCTCGGCTGACGAAGCGGGCGAAGCGCTCAAAAAGGGCGCCTACGATTTCCTTTCCAAACCTCTGCGCGCCGGCACGGTCGAGGAAAAGATCGCCGAGACGCTCAAATTGGACGAGAAAGAGGACGCCAAGGACGCCTTCTCCAGGATCATCGGCAATTCCGACGCCCTCAAAGAAACCATAAAGACCGCCCGCCAGGCCGCCCCGACCGACGCGACGATCTTAATAGAGGGCGAGAGCGGTACCGGCAAGGGGCTTTTGGCGGAATGCATCCACGAGGCCAGCCCCAGAAGGAAGAGCAAGTTCGTCGTCATCCACTGCGCCAACACGCCCCAAGACATTCTGACGAGCGAGCTCTTCGGCCATGAGAAAGGCTCCTTTACGGGCGCCATTTCGCAGCACAAGGGCAAATTCGAGGAAGCCGGCGAAGGCACCGTCTTCATCGACGAAGTCGGAACGCTCCCCCTGAAAGTCCAGACGATCCTTCTGAGAGTTTTGCAGGACAAGAAATTCGAGCGCTTGGGCGGCAACGAGACCATTATTTCCAAGGCGCGCGTCATCGCGGCCACCAACGAAAACTTAAGCGAGCTCGTCAAAGCCGGGCGCTTCAGGGAGGATCTGCTCTACCGCCTGAAAGTCGTCAGCCTCACCATGCCTCCCCTGAGGGTCAGGAAGGGCGACGTCCCCCTCCTGATCGACCACTTCCTTGCCCAGGCCAACAAAGAGACCTCCAAGAATGTCACGATCTCCAAAATAGCCAGGGAAATGATGGAGAAATACTCCTGGAGCGGCAACATCAGGGAGCTCCACAACTGCATCGAAGCCCTGGTCATCAAGAATTCCAGCGGCGAAGTCACGCCCCGCGACCTGCCTGGCGAGATCCTTTCGGAGAACGGCGCCAAGAAGGAAGAAAAAAGCTCCGCCGCCCTTTGGGACAAGCTCGACAAAATGACCTTGGATGAAATAAAGAAAGAGCTGATCGAAAGGAAGCTCAAGAGAGGCCGGACGAGGACTCAGATAGCCGACGAGCTCGGCATAAGCCGCCGCAGCCTCTACAGGCTGCCCGAAAGCTACGGCATCAAGAAAGGAAAGAAAAAATGAACGACTCCCCTCTCATTTCCGTTCTGATGCCGGCCTACAACGAAGGCGGCCACATAAGGGCCAACCTTGAAAAGGTCCGCGCCACCTTAGAAGACATGCAGTCCACCTGCTGCAAGGATCTCCCGGGCGGCTTCGAAATTATAGTCGTAAACGACGGCAGCACCGACAACACCCAGAAGGAAATAGAGACAGCTGCCGCCAGGGGCGACACCGTCAAATGCGTCACCCACGCCTCCAACCGCGGAAAATGCGTGGCCCTGAGAACGGCTTTCCAGCATTCTAAGGGAAAGTTCGTCTTCTTCCTCGACAGCGACCTGGAAATAGACCCCGCCTTCATGGAGCCGCTTTTTGTGAAAATGCAGACGGTTGGCTGCGACGCCGTCTTCGGCAGCAAGCAGCTCGGCTCCAAGGAGCACTATCCTTTCCTCCGCCGCGTCGCCAGCAAGATCTTCTCGGCCTTCGTCCGCCTTTTCCTGCCGCTCCCCATTAAGGACACCCAAACCGGAATAAAACTTTTCAGAAGGGAGCTCTTGGAGCGCGTCTTCGACTGCATGCTTGTCCGCCGCTACGCCTTCGACGTGGAGCTGGCCGCTCTGGCGGTGCACAACGGCTTCAAGCTCTCGGAAGAGCCCGTGACGGTCAATTTCCTCGGCCGCAAGGGCTCCATGTCGCTTTATAACGTCTTCAACATGACGCTGGACATCCTGGCTATTTTCTACCGCCTGAAGATACTGGCCTACTACGATTCCTGGGTGCCGAAGCGCAACAAGGAAAAACCTTTCATCTCGATCGTCATCGCGGTAAAAGCTGACAACCCCTATTTGAGGCAGTCCGTCCAGCGCTCCCTTACCCAGGATTATCCCGAAGACCGCTATGAGATAATCGTCCTTCCCGACGAAAACATAGACACCCTCGATCCCAGGGTCCGCGTCATCCCCTCCGGGCCGGAGCTCCCGGCCATCAAGAGGAACATGGGCGTAGAGGCGGCGAAAGGCAACATCATCGCCTTTTTGGACGACGACGCCTACCCCAGGGAAAACTGGCTCTCAGAGCTGGCCGGCAACTTCACGGACGAAAGGCTGGCCGGCGTGGGCGGCCCAGGCACCACGCCCAGCGAGGACTCCTTCTGGCAAAGGGTCGGCGGCGCGGTCTACGAATCGAAAATGATGAGCGGCGGCTACTCCTACCGCTATCTCGTGGACAGAAGGCGCACAGTCGACGACTATCCGACCTGCAACCTGGCCGTAAGGAAAGACGTTTTCCAGGAAGCCGGCGGTTTTCAGACCAACTTCTGGCCCGGCGAAGACACGGAGCTCTGCCTCACGATCACCAAGAAGCTGAACTACGTGATAGTCTACGACCCGCTGGTGGAAGTCTGCCACCACCGCCGCCACTTTTTCAAAGGCCACTTCCGCCAGCTGACCCAGTACGCCCTGCACCGCGGCTACTTCGTGAAGAAGTTTCCCGAGACCTCCAGGAGGTTCGCCTACTTCGTGCCCTCCCTTTTCCTTCTGGGCGTTCTTCTGGGCCCCCTGACTTTCCTGACGCCGAAGCTTTATTTCTTCAGCTTGCTCTACCTCGTCGTTCTGGCGATCTATTTTTTGCTTTCAATTTTCTTCGCTTTCATTCTTCATCCTAAACTCACCGTCTTCACGGTCCTGGGCGTTTTCCTTTCGCACCTGGCTTACGGTCTGTTTTTCTTAGTCGGACTCTTCTCCTCAAAATTGAGAAAGGAGGAGGAATATCATGCAAAGATCAAGAGGAAACATGAAAACTAAACTTGCCCTGCTTTTTGTTCTGCCGTTTTTCTGCGCTTTTTCGAACGCCGCCCCCTCTTTAGACTTTCCCGTAAAGCCGGGACAGGTCTTGGAGCCGTCCCTGGCCGTCGGCGAAAAAACTGTCGAGATGCTCGTGGCCAACACGGGCGACGAGCCCCTTTCCGTCACGAAGTTCAGGCCTTCCTGCGCCTGCATAAAGGTCGCCCCCATGCCGCCCTTTACCCTGCAGCCCGGCGAGACGAACCGTTTCACCTGCTCGCTCGACCTTGGCGGCGAACTAAAAAAGGGCCCGAAGAACTTCACCGTCTACGTAGAAAGCAACGATCCCGGGAAACCGGTGGCCAGCTGGTTCGTGACGGTGCCGATGATCCCCTGCGTCGAACTGGATCCGAAGAGTCTCAGCTTCGCGGAGGATTCCGCCTCCACGCAGACCGTCAAGGTCATCCAGCACTTTAAGCCCGCCTCGCCCCTAAAGGTCTACTTTCTGGAAGACCTTTTCGGCGCGCCTCCGGATGAAAACAAGAAGCCTGACAAATTCCTCTCTTTCCGCGTCGAGGATCCCCTCGACTCCGTAACCAACCGCATCACGGTCTTCAGGATCAAGGAAAAAACGTACTCGCGCTACGGCAGCATCAGGATATCCGTGGACGCCGGCTGCAAGTTCAACGTTCTGCGCATAGAGACGCCCAAGTTCCCTGAGGCTCAGGAAGGGGCCGATCCCGAAAAGTGATAAAACTACCCTTCCAACTGAAAAAAGGCCTCTTTTTGGCCCTCACAGGGCTGATTTGGGCCGTTTCCCTGCCTTCTCCGGGTTCCGAAGTCAATCTGCGCTTCTTCCACTCGGACTGCCGGGAATGCGAAGAGACCAAAGAGTTCCTGGAAGCCCTCAATGGCGCCTTCCCGGAAATAACGCTCCACGACCTTCCCCTTGAGCAGGAGGAGAACTATCTTCTGCTCCTGGCCCTGGAGAAAGACCTGAACTCCGTCAACGAGAAGAACGCCCCTGTCTCGCTCTTTCTCTTCACCAACGCCTTCTACGGCATCACGGCCATCACCAATTCCCTTCCGCCCAGAATAATCGCCCTGCTGGGGCAGGACGTGCCGCTCTACGAGCCCGGCAGCGCCCAAGAAGGCGGCGAACTGGCCTCCGAGCGCATGAAGAGTTTCACGCTTACCAGCGTTCTCATAAACGGCCTGCTGGACGGCATCAACCCCTGCGCCTTCGCGACGCTCATCCTTTTCATCTCGCTGCTTTCGGTCTACGGCACCTCGAAACGGGAAATCATAATTACAGGCCTGACCTTCACGCTTGCGGTCTTCCTGACCTACCTGGCCCTCGGTTTGGGCTTCCTTAACGTCATCAAGGCTCTCGCGATCTTCCCAAAAATAAAATTCGTCTTCGACGTTGCCCTCATAATCTTCTGCCTCGTCTGCGCCGCGCTCTCGATAAAAGACGCCATAACCGTGAAAAGAAGCGGCACGGGCGCCAAGGAGAGCGAAGACCTTACCATGAAGCTCCCGCCCAGATTAAGGTCGATGATCACGAAGATCCTCTCTTCCTACGCCGGCAAGAAGCGCTGGCTCGTAGGCGTTTTCATAGCGGGCTTCCTTGTCTCTCTGCTCGAATCCGTCTGCACCGGCCAGGTCTACATCCCGACCATCAATCTCATCATCAAGAACAATCCGGCGCAGGTGACGGCCTGGCTGTGGCTCATTTTCTACAACTCGCTTTTCGCGCTGCCGCTGGTGATATTGACTTTCCTCGCGGCCTTCGGGCTCAGATCGCAGTTCATGCTGAAAGTTCAGCGCAAGGGCGCCTTCCCGATTCGTATCGGCATGGCGCTATTGTTCCTCTTCATGGCCGCGCTTCTAATAGCGCACCTCCGCTAAGCTCTAACTTCGCCTTCGCGCGAAAAAGCTTTCCGTCGCAAAGTCGGCGTATACCCCTCGTTCACGGACTACGCGTGCATGGCCTTGATTTGCGTCCTCCGTGAGTTCACTTAGGGGTATACGCCGCACTTTGCTCCTGCACGTTAATTGTCGAGGGCGAAAGAGTCATGCTCCCGTAAGCAAACTTAGCGAAGCCTGTTTGCCAAGGGAACATGACTTTTCGCCCGAGACAAAACGAAGAAAAGCGCTAGCAAAATGAGCGCGGAGGGTTCTGGCACCGCGCGCCAACCAACGTGCTCGTAGATCGGATTCATCGCGGTAAGCATGTAGCCGTCGACGTCCTGGAAGTCGGGATCCTCGGTGCCCGCCGCGTAATACACGCAGTTTGTCTCGGTAACGTCAGCCTTCAAGCTGAAATCGCTTTCCTTTTCGCAGTCGTAATAGATGGAATCGGCGATGAAGATTTCGTTATCATCCTCCACCGTAAAGGGCCTGTAGGCGTCCGCTATCAAAAGGCCGCCGAAGCTCAATCCTTCGCTGGCGCCCCAGGGCCAGTTGCCCACGTAAACGGCCGGCTGGCCTTCCCCGTTGGCGCAGACAACGGTCGCGTCATTAATAGCGCAGCCGCTGACATCGTCGAGGAAAACGGGGCTGGCGCAGCCCGGCGCCAGAACGCAGACGTTGCGCGCCGAGAAGTCCGTGACGCTGTAGATCGAAAGCGGCCTAGTATACGGTTCGTCCGTGCCCTGCAGGCTGTAAATGGCGACGTTCCGTATGCTCATGCCAGTTTTGTTGCAGGCGCAGAGAGCGCCCTGCATATGCCAGTTGTAGCGGTAATTGGGAAGCGGATTGCCGCCCTGCATGATCATCATGTCTTCCAGGGCCGCGCCGTCCCTTTCCATTCTTATGCCGACGTAGCCGTCAGGGATGATGATGACGGTCTTGTCGGGGCCGGCGCCCTTAAGAGTTACGTTGTCGACCGCGAAGCAGAGCGCCGTCATGCCCTCTCCCCAGATGTCGTACTGGTTGTGGTACTGGGCCAGGGAATATTCCCCCGGCGCCAGATTGACGGTCTGGCCGGAGACGACTTCCTCCAAAGCTTTTATTAGATCGCCGCTGGGATCGTCAGCGCTGGTGCCGCTTCCCGTCGCACCCGGAGCGATGAACCAAGATCCGGCGTGCCTCTTTTTTATGTGCATGGTGAAAATTCCCTGGGAGTCCTCGCGGCTGTCCCAGCAGATGTAGTAGACCGTTCCGGCCTCGGCATTCAGGTCATACGTTTCATCCTGAGCGCTGTCCAGGCTTTCCACGACCGTCCTCAGGGTAGAGAAGGAAACGACTTCTCCTTCCAAGGCGTAAACGGAGAACACGGCGTCGTAGCCGGAAGTTTCATAAGAGCCAAAGTCGTCGATCCTGTAGATCCCGTCTTCCGTTGGAACGAACCTGTACCAGACGGAGGCCCTGTGCGATTTTTTCTCGCCGCGCTCCACCGTGGCGCCGGTGTTGTCGCCCAAGGTGTCGCCCGGCTCGACCGTGATAGCGTCCAAAAGGTCGTCGTTTTCCAAGCTCGCCATGGTGTGCCAGCCGAT
>JAGCDY010000050.1 GCA_017650925.1 bacterium | reverse complement strand
GCTGAACGCCACCCCTGCTTCCAACAGACTGCACATAGTCTTCCTCGGCCGGACCAACACCGGCAAATCCAGCCTCTTGAACGCCCTGACCAACCAGGACCTGGCGGTGGTCTCCGCTATCTCCGGCACCACCACCGACCCCGTCAAGAAGAGCATGGAGCTCCTTCCCCTCGGCCCGGTCGTCCTAATAGACACTCCGGGTCTGGACGACACGGGGGAACTGGGATCTAAGCGCATTGAGAAGACCAAGGAGGCCCTTCGCCAGGCGGACATGGCCATCGTTGTGGCCGACGCCCAAACAGGCCTTGCCGAGGCGGAGAAGGCCGTTATCGAGGAACTCAAGAAGAAGTCCCTTCCCTATCTCGTCGCCTACAACAAGGCCGACCTCCTTACGGAAGAGCAAAAGCAGAAATACTCCAAGGAGCATCTCGTCAGCTCCCTGACCAGAGAAGGCGTTAACGCTCTGAAGGAAGCCCTGGGCAAACTGAAGCCCCAGAAAGACGCCATCCCTCTCATCCAGGATCTCGTCTCTCCAGGCGACATCATCTTCCTCGTCGTCCCCATCGACTCCGCCGCTCCCAAGGGAAGATTGATCCTTCCCCAGCAGCAGGTGATCAGGGACGCCCTGGAAAAAGGCGCGCTTCCGCTCGTCACGAGAGACACCGAGCTCGCCCAGGCCCTCACCAAGATAACTCCGACGCTCGTGGTCACCGACAGCCAAGCCTTCGGCAAAGTCTCCAAGATCGTCCCGGAATCCATTCCCCTCACCTCCTTTTCCATCCTTTTATCCCGCGCCAAGGGCGACCTTGAGGAGCAGATCAAAGGTATCAAGGCCCTTCTCTCCCTGAAAGACCATGATCCTGTCCTCATCGCGGAAGGCTGCACGCACCACAGGCAGTGCGAGGACATCGGCACCGTCAAGATCCCCAAATGGATCAGGGAAAAACTTCAGGTCGAGCCCGACTTCCACTTCACCAGCGGCGGCGAATATCCCAAGGACCTCACGCCCTACAAGGTCGTCATCCACTGCGGCGGCTGCATGCTTCCTCCCCAGGAAATGAAGAACCGCCTGCTCCAGGCCAAAGAACAGGGCGTTCCCATCACCAACTACGGCATGGCCATCGCGGCTCTCCACAACGTCCTCGCCCGCAGCCTCCAGGTCTTCCCCAGCGTAGCTAACCTCCTCTCCAAAGAAAACTAACCGCCCCGGCCACTCTGCATAAAAAAGACAAATTTTATTAATATTTATTGGAACACACTTAACAACAAAACGGGGGAACTATTATGACTAAAATTCTTATTCTTAACGGCGGTGCGAGACTGAACGGCAACACCGCCGGCCTCATCGAAGCTTTCATTTTTGGCGCGGAATCGTCCGGCAATACAGTTACGCGCTTCGATCTTGACAAAATGGACATCAACGGCTGCAAGGGCTGCCTTTGCGGAGGAAAAGACCCCGCCTCGCCTTGCGTGCAGAAAGACGATATGCTAAAGATCTATCCCATTTACCGCGAAGCCGACGTTCTGGTCTTCGCCGGTCCGATGTATTATTGGGGAATAACCGGACAGCTCAAAACAGCGTTGGACAGACTGTTCGCAGTGACGGAATCTGATCCGAACTGGGCCACGCCGCGCAAGAAGACTGTTCTTCTTATGGCCGCGGAAGGCACGGGGGAAGCCAATGACAAACCAGTCGTGGATTATTACAAGAGCCTGACAAACTTTTTGGGATGGGAGGATCTTGGATATATAATCGCCGGCGGAAATCTCCGCGTCGGCGACATCAAAGGGAAACCTGAACTGGAGCAGGCGAAAAAGCTAGGAGCGTCTATAAAATGAAAACGGTCTTAGTAACGTTGCTCTGCGTGGCCGCGATCGCGCTGTGCGCGGCATTTGGCGCGCGTTTCTTTTTCAAACGCCAGACGCCCCCGCTTCCTCTGACGGCCAAACTGCCGGGAAAGGCCGCAATCGTTTATTATTCCCAGTCGAAGGTAAGGAACACGGCGCTTTTGGCGCAATGGATCGCCAAGGCGACGGGCGGAGACCTTGTGGAAATAGAGATGGAGGAGCCGTATCCCGAGCCCTATCCCGCCACTCTTAAAGCCGCCGGCAGAGACCACCGGGAGGGGATCCTTCCCGCCATAAAGCCCCTGCCTTCGCTTGACGCTTACGACGTGGTCTTCATAGGCTCCCCTATCTGGTACGGCTCTTACGCCGCTCCTGTCGGCACGTTTTTAAAAGACAATGATCTCAAAGGCAAAATAGTCGCGCCTTTCTGCACCCACGGCGGAGGCGGGGAAGGCCGATTCCTTCAGGACATAAAAAGCGCCTGCCCGGAAGCCAAAGTGCTAGATTCCCTCTCGCTGCGCGGCTCCAACCAGATTGAGCGCCGCCTGGGACTTGGCGTCAATTCCCATCATACGGAAAACGACGTGACCGATTGGCTGAACAAGCTTTTCTGAACGCCCGCCGAATAATTTGCCTGCTTTTTGCCAAAAAACATGCAAACGATCTGATCCTATGCATAAAAATCACCTCGTTTTATGCAGATTAACTAGGTCATTACCCTATTCTCTGCATAAAAAATGATATAATTTATGCAGATAGGAGAAAAACCATGAGAAAATTCGATTATTCCTTCCTTGACAACGGAAATCTGCCGGCTAGTCTTGTAAACACCGTTGGCGGCATCTACGCCTGGCGAACGTCCACGGACGCTCGCAAAAATGAGCACGCGCAATTGTTCACCGCCCTGGAAAAGGTCGCCAAAGTTCAGTCGGTCAAGACCTCCAACGCCATAGAGGGCATAGTTGCCAGCGATCAGAGGATCAAGGAGATCGTGAATCAAAAGAGCGCGCCCCGCGACCGTGACGAAGAGGAGATCGAGGGATACAGGGACGCGCTCAACAAGGTCCACACGGAGTATGATCATTTAAATTTCAGGGAAAAAGACATACTCCTTCTCCACGAGGCAATGATGACGCCCGCCAAAGATCCCCTGGCCGGAAAATACAAACAGACCGACAACGTGATCGTCGAGATCGACAGTCAGGGAAACCGGACCGTCAGATTCCGTCCCGTGTCCGCCGAGGAGACCAAGGGGCACATGGAGCAATTGGAGCTGGCGTATCTCGACGCCTGCTCGAATTACCACATCAATTCCCTTCTGCTGATCCCTTGCGTAATACTTGATTTCCTTTGCATCCATCCTTTCATGGACGGCAACGGAAGGATCTCCCGGCTTCTTTCCCTTCTTCTGATGTACAAAAACGGATTGGACGTCGGGAAATACATCTCCTTCGAGGCCCAGATCAACAAATATAAACGCTCATATTACGAAGCGCTCCAGAAATCATCCGCCGGATGGGACGAAAACAAAAACGATTACGTTCCCTTCATGGAGAATTTCCTTTTCTCGCTCTACATGTGCTACAGCGAACTCGACAAAAGATTTTCCATCGTGAAAGACAAAAAGTTCACCAAGGAAAACCGCGTCGAGGCCACCATCCTAGACAGCATCTCCCCTCTTTCCAAAGCGGATATCTGCGAGATCAATCCCGACATCAGCCCGACCACCGTCGAGCTCTTCCTCGGCAAATTGCTAAAGGCCGGCAAGATCCAAAAAATAGGCTCGGCAAG
>JAGCDY010000049.1 GCA_017650925.1 bacterium | reverse complement strand
GGCAACGTCATGAGCCAGCCTTTGGCTCAGAATATCATAAGCGCTTCCGCGACCGAAGGCGCCCTCATGAAGAAGAACAAATACGGCTTTATGGAAGACGGGACCGATTACGTTTTCTTCGGATTCCGTCCCAACGCCTTCCAGCTCTATCTGCAGATGGGCGAAAACATCCTGACGGCCTACGAGACGGACTACGCCGGGCACGATCTGACGCTCTTGCCCATTATGCGCGGCATCAGAAATTTCAGCGACATCGACATGGTCTTCTCCATCTCCGGCTACGTCGGAAGCCCCGAGACCTGGATCACCGTCGGCAACACGAAATTCGGAAAACCCGTGGCTCTTGGCCAGGTCGCCATCTCCGCTTCGGACTATTACCCCTACATCCAGTCCAAGCAGATCTGCGGCATGCTGCCGGGCCTCAGGGGCGCCGCCGAATACGAGGGCGCCTGCGGCTCCCCGCCCAGGGCCACCGGCCGCATGTGGGCGCAGCTGTACACTCACACTTTCGCCATTTTGCTGATCATAATCGGCAATCTGGAATTTTTCTTCAAAGGTTTCAAACACCGCAAAGTCTGATCAAAATGAATTTCCTGAAAAAGATACCTCCACTCTGGCTTAAGATTTACCGCCCCGTCATCTACATCCTGACCCTCGTTCTGGTCTGGATGGGCGCGGTGAACAACAATAAGCTGAACCTTAACGTCGCCGACTCGACCGGAGGCGCTTTCGACACCATCGAGAATCTGGGCGAGATCAGGAAAGGCACGCTTCATGAGTACGAACAGAAGCTTGAGCAGAGGACCAAAGACGGAGACGCCTCGCAGGCCGAGATAGATGATCTCAAGACCATAATCGACGACCTTAAGCACAACGAGAAAGGCGTCGTGCTTATCTGCTTCGACTTCGATGCCGGCTGCGACGCCGAGATGACTCCCCAGGTGGCGACCATCCTGAGACACTGCTTCAGCAGAGGCGTCAAAGTTCTCATCAACACCGGCGGCAACGTCATGAGCCAGCCCCTGGCCCAGCTGACCATAGAAAAGGCCGCCAAGGACGGCAGCCGCATCGATCCCCCGTACCCGACCATGGAATCCGGCGTGGACTACGTCTTCTTAGGTTTCCGTCCCAACGCTTTCCAGCTTTACCTGCAGATGGGCGAATCCATCATCTCCGCCTACGAGACGGACTATTCCGGAAAGGATCTTTCCACCATGCCAATTATGGAGCACATCAGGGACTTCCGCGTCATCGACTGCGTGGTCACCGTTTCCGCTTACGTAGGCGCGCCCGAGACCTGGATCACGGTCGGCAACGCCAAATTCGGCAAGAAAGTCATTTTGGGCGGCGGCGCCATCGGCGCTTCCGACTATTATCCCTTCCTGCAGTCCGGCCAGATCTGCGGCCTGTTGCCCGGCCTTAGGGGCGCCGCCGAATACGAGTCCGCCCTCAAATGCCCGGACATCGGCAGCAAGCGCATGTGGTCGCAGCTCTACACCCACGCCTTCGCTATCTTCCTGATCATCCTTGGGAACATAGAGTATTTCTTCAGCGCCAAGAGGAGGAAACTTTAAGGCATGCAGGGTTTCCTCTCCAAATTCGGCTCCTTCTGGAAAAACCGGTACAGGGCGATCATCTACATCCTGACGTTCGCCTTCGTCTGGCTTGCCCTGATCAACAAGAAGCCCCTCGACCTCTCCGTCTCGGACGCGACGCAGGGCGCTCTTGATCTTGTTGAAAAAATGCCGGAGAACCACAGGAAGAAAATTGCGGAGCAGGAAGAACTTTTGGCGAAACTGCAGAAAGAGGAGAGCCAGCATTCCTCGGCGGAACTGACCGCCCAGATCGACGAGGCCAAGGCTTACCTCGAAAGGCTGAGAATAAATTCCAACGGCGTATTCCTGGTCTGCATCGACTTCGACGCCGGATCCGACGCGGAACTCGGCCCCATGGCCTATTCCTCCATCCGCCACGCCTTCAGCCTCGGCATCAAGGTCTTGATCAACAACGGCTACACCGTCATGGCCCAGCCGCTTTCGCAGATGATCGTGGACTCCGCGGCCTTGGGCGGCGCGACGATGCCCAGACCCTACGGATTCAAGGAAGCCGGCAGCGACTTCGTTTTCTTCGGCTTCCGCCCCAACCCCTTCCAGGTCTATCTGCAGATGGGCGAAAGCGTGCTGTCCGCCTATGAGACGGACTATTCCGGAAAGGCCCTGGCGGACATGCCCATCATGAAAGGCATCAAAGACATTCGCGACATCGACGGGATCGCGGCTTACTCCTGCAACGTGGGAACGCCGGAATCCTGGATCAACGTCGCTCAGACAAAATTCAACATCCCTCTGGTCGTCGGCATGACGGCCGTCTCCGTTTCCGACTACTTCCCCTACCTCCAGTCAGGCCAGCTCTGCGGGCTCATCACGGGGCTTAGAGGCGCGGCGGAATATGAGAAGACGGTGGGCGCGCCTCCTGTGGCCAACCGCAGGATGTGGGCGCAATTGTATACCCACGCCTTCGCCATTGGGCTCATCATTGTAGGCAACATAGAATATTTTATAAAAGGAAAACGGGCTGCTTAGCCCAAAAAACTTTAAAGGAGATATATGGGTCCGGATACGTTTATTGACCTCATCGGTGTATGGATCGCCGCCCTTCTTACTCTGGGCGTTTATTCCTCGCTTATCAAAGACACCTTCATTTCGAAACTGACGGAAGCCGTCTTCGTCGGCGTCAGTTTCGGTATGTCCATCGTCTTTACCTACTACAACGGCATCAAGCCGAAGATCGAGGAGCCCCTGGTCCGTTACTATCAGAATCTGCACGTGGATTACGCCACCGTCACCAACGCCGTCACGAGAACTGTTGAGAAGATCGCGGACGCCAAGACGCTGCCGGCCGAATCCGCCACGGAAGAGCTGGCTGACGAGATCACCTCCAGATCTTTCGACACCAACCGCTTCTTCGCGGTCCTTGACAGCGCCCTCTACAAGCAGACCTTAAAGCTCCAGAGCACCAACGAGGTGGCCGTTTCCTTGCAGAGCGCCTTCGCCAGCTCCGAAATAAACCTCGTGGACAAAGCGACGGTCATGGGAGCGCTGAAAGAATACTTCCAGGGCTACAAGACCGTGCCCACCAGCCGTCACTTCTGGGTCTTATACATCTTCATCTCCGTCCTTCTGGGCTTGATGTTCATCACGCGTTTCTTCCCGAAACACGCCTGGCTCTCCCGCTTCCCGATGGCTTACACGATAGGTATCGGCGTCGGCATGGGCACTCCCCTAAGTTTCCAGTCCCAGATCATGCAGCAGGTCCAGGCCTCCTTCATTCCCATGCTCGTCAGAAACGCGGACGGCATCAACTGGCTCGCGACTTTCGGCAACCTTTCTTTGGTCATAGGCACTCTGACCGTCCTCTACTACTTCTTTTTCTCCTTTAAGAAAGAGGACGCCGCAAGTAGGGGCGCAACCAAGATCGGCATCGCCTACCTCATGATCGGTTTCGGCGCCTCGTTCGCCTTCACCATCATGGCCCGCGTATCGCTTCTGATCGGCCGAATCAACTTCCTGCAGGACGAGTGGATCCAGGGAACTTACGAGTTCTTCAAATATCTGAACTAATATTTGATGCTCTCCTTTTGGCGTAACAATTACCGCGTCATCATCTACCTGCTGACTTTTATAAGCGTGTGGGTAGGGCTCATTATGACCGCGAAGCTTAAGATCAACGCTTCCGCGGCCACAAGAGGCCTCTACGACGCCCTGGAGAACCTTCCGGAATCGCACGCCGCCATGATAAAAGAGGATGAGGAGAAACTTCAGAAACTCCTCAGTGACGAGAAAGCCGACCCCAAGGCCATCACCGTTCTTGAAGAGCACATTTCGCGCGCCAAGATCAACACCAACGGCGTTGTCCTCCTCAACATCAACTACAATCCCGGCTCAGAGGCGGAGCTGACGCCCATGTCGCAGGCCGTCTGCCGCCACGCTTTCAGGCGCGGCGCCAAGCTCCTGATCAATGTCGGCTACGATGTCATGAGCCAGCCCCTGGCCCAGAAGATCATCAGCGACGCCGCCCTGGACGGCCGTTCTGTCGACCCGCCCTACCCCTTCAGGGAATCCGGCGTCGATTACCTCTTCTTCGGTTTCAGGCCCAACGCCTTCCAGGTCTATCTTCAGATGGGCGAATCCATCACGGCGGCCTATGAAACGGACTATTCCGGCCGCGACACCTCCTCCATGCCCATCATGCGCGGCATAAAAGATTTCAGTGACATCGACCTGGTCGTCACGGTCTCGAGCTTCGTGGGCGGCCCGGAGATGTGGATCAACGTGGGCAAAACAAAATTCAACAAACCGGTCGCCAGCGGCATGACCGCCGTCTCCGCCTCCGACTATTATCCTTACCTTCAGTCGGGCCAGCTCTGCGGCCTGCTTTCCGGACTTAGGGGCGCCGCTGAATACGAAGCGCTGGTCGGCGTCAATCCCGCCCCGGCCACCAGAAGGATGTGGGCGCAGCTGTACATCCATACTTTCGCCATTCTGCTGATAATCATCGGCAACATCGAATACCTTTTCCGCACCAAAAAGTAAATATGAAAAACTTACTGCTCTGCTCATTGATTTTCGCCGCGCTTTTCTGCGCGGCCGACGACCTCGTTTATTCCACCGGCTTCGAGCCTGAGGAAGGCTTCACGCTTGGCCCCGTGGTGGGACAATGCGGCTGGGACGTCAAGGACGGCCGCCACAGCAGCGACGCCGTGTCCGATGTCACCAACAGGACCGAACTAGTCCAAAGCGGCAGCCAGGCCCTTACCATGCGCAGCGTTCAGCTGGAAGGCTCGGAGAGCACGGAAAGGGCCTTCGTGGGCGTCAATTTCGACATTGAGGGCGGTTTGGAAAACAAATACCTGGTCTTCTCCGGCGACTTCCTCAATCCTGCCGGCAAGGACAACTGGGTGAAGCTCAATTTCGCCGACACCAGGGAATACGCCGTCATCGTCGCCTACAACAGAGAGGGCTACCACAGTGTGAAGCTCGGCTACACCGACCTTATCGCCGGCACCAGCCACAAGGAGGAAAAGGTCGCCGAGATACCCGACGACACTTGGTGCCATTACGAGCTGGTGGTTGACCCCACCCACAAGACCATAATTAGCTGCGCCGTGGGCGAGGGCATCCTGACCAACACCGCGACCAGGATGATGGGCTACTACAAGAACGACTCCTCCAAGGATCCCACGCCCAACCGCATCGCCCTGGAAGCCGACCTCTCCGCCGACAACTTGAAGATCGAGACCAAGGCCGCCGAATACAAGCCGGCATCTTTCATGCTCTCCAAGATCGGCCTGTACATAGCCTGCGAAAAAGACAGCGCCGACTTCAACCTCACCAACACCGGCAGCGATCCTTTTGACTTCACGGTGACCTGCGACGAATCTCCGGAATGGCTTACCATCACGCCCGCGGAAGGAAGCTGCAGCGCCTCGCAGAAGATCACGCTTTCAGTTGACAGGGAGAAACTGACCGGCGACAACTACAGCAAGCTCCTCCTCACCGTTAACGCGGGCGCCGCCGGCACAAAGAAGATGTACGTGGGCGTGGCCAGCGGAAAGATCCTGATGGAGGAAAATTTCGAGACTCCCTACATGCAGGAAGGAGAAATATCCGGCCAGGGCAGCTGGGCCGGAAGGAAGGACGACGGCTACGGGAAAACTTACAACGAGATGATCGTGACCAACGCGGCCTTCGGCTACAACGGCGCCTTCACCCACATACTGCGCGCCGGAGGCTGGAGCGGCTACACCTGCGAAGCCAGGTCTCCCGAGGGTGAAGCAATAAAAGTCAGCCTCATGCTGCGCGTCGGCTCGGACGGCGATCTGGACGATTTCTCCATCAGGGAGGACTACTGGAACAACTGCGCCCAGTTCCAGTTCAGGCGCGTGGATGACAAGCTTCGCCTCTACAAGTTCAACGACGCCAACAAATACATGCTGGCGGGCGAATACGGCGCGCCTTTGGACGAGTGGATCCCCTTCTCCTTCACCATCGACCTCACATCGTACCTGCTCACGAGCCTGACCTTCGGCGACTACGTGACCAACTACGCGGAAGGCTTCGTGCTTTGGAACGCTCCCAACGACCGCGTCAATCCTGTGTTAAGATATGACAGCTTCTGCGTCAACGCCGGCGGTTCCGGCACCGCGGACGCCAAGATCTTCCTGGACGACTTGAAAGTCGAACTGACCGAGAAGAGCAGCGATTCCAAGCTCGTTCTCCCGAGCGACCCTGTCTATGTTGAAAAATCGGCCGGCAGCGTCACCTTCCAGGTCAGGAATACCGGAACCACGCCCTTCGATTTCACAGTCTCCGCGGCCAACGATCCGGAATGGCTGACCATCGAGCCTAAGGAAGGCTCTTGCGACGGCTCCACCGAGGTCACGCTTTCCCTTGACAGAAGCATAATGACCAACGGCTTCTACAAGACCGTCATTTCCGTCGACGCCGGCGCGGCGGGTCAGAAGAGCTTCTTCCTCTTCGCGCCCAGCGGCAGCGTCATCATGTACGAGGATTTCGAGCCCCCCTACATCCAGCCCGGCGAAATCACCGGCCAGGGACTTTGGGACGGTAAGAAGGACGACGGCTACGGCCAGCCCTACAACGAGATGCTCGTGGAGAACGTCGACTTCAGCTACGACGGCGCCTGCGCCCACCTGTACAGGGGCACCGGCTGGGACGGCTACACCCTTAAGGCCAAATGCGACAAGCAGGCCCTGGTGAGAGTCAGCCTCATGGTCTATTTCGGCTCGAACTCCGGCGAAGAATCCTTCTACATCCGCGAGAACTACTGGGGCAACTGCGCCCAGTTCCAGTTCAAGCGCCATGACGACCACTTCAATCTCTACAGGTTGAACGAGGGCGACACCTACACCCTCGCGGGAGACCACGCCGAATATCTGGACGAATGGGTCCCCTTCTCCTTCACATTGGATTATAAGGCCTACAAGCTGACCAGCGTGACCTTCGGCAGCTTCACCACGAATTACGCGGAAGGCATGACGCTCTGGAACGCCCCCAACGACCGCGTCAATCCGGTCGAGCGCTACGAGTACTTCGACGTCACCTGCGGCGGAAGCGAGACCGAGGACGCCGCCCTCTACCTGGACAACATTCTGGTCGAGCAGATCGACAGACCCGAGGCCGCCCTGCCCATCTGGACCGCCGCCATGAATTTCGGCGACCAGCTCGGCGCCCTGACCAACAAGCTCTCCAATCTAGGAAGCGTTGATTTCAATTACACCTTAAGATTCAGCGGCGACAAGAAAGGCCTCTCGGTGGTCAACGATCACGGCACCGGCTCCGGGAACGGAACGGTCATCATAAAATTGGACCGCGCCTCCGTCGACGAGGGTTTCCACCGCGCCTACCTCGTAATGGACTATTCCGCGGTGGACGGCTCAAGTTCCGGCAGCCTCTCCTGCTACCTCACCTTCTCCCAGGGCGGCTGGTTCTACACCTCGGAATTCGAGGGCACAGGCTACGAACCCGGCTTCCTCAGTGGTCAGGACACCTGGAGCGCCTACACCTGGGGAACGGCCGCTCCCAGCGTGGCCATTAAGGACGGGCTGCAGTGCCTCTTCTTCCCCTACGACTCCAGCGCCTCCTCCACCATGCTCGTGCCCGCCGAGACCCCCTACAGGACCAGCCTGCGCTTCTTCATGGAAGACAGGAGGAAGCCTTACCTTATGGAAGTGACCGCGAAGAACAGGAAGAAGGGCGGCGACGGCAACCTGCAAGTCTACGTGGTCTACGAGCCCAAAAAGAGCAAGAACGCCTTTGTTTACCACACGAGCTACAACGACCCGGATTACAAGCTCTGCGAGGCTCCTCTGGAGCAGTGGAACGATCTCTCCTTCATTCTCGACACTGACCTGGCCGCTTCCTGCGCCGTCAGCCTCACCCTGAACGACTTTACCACCAACTTCTATGAGGGCGAGATCGTGCTGAATCCCGCTTACGACGGCCTGCCCCTGGACGAGCTGGTACTCACGGCCTTTAATCTGGAGGAGGACGATGAAGTTGGCGTCTGGGTGGACAACCTCATAGTCTGCGACAGGAGCCTGCCCGAGCCGACGGTCATAGCGCTCCTGCTTGCTTTCCTGCTCCTCAAAAAGAGAAGCTGAGCAATATTCCATAAGCAAAACAAAAGAGCGGGCCGCAAAGCCCGCTCTTTCGTTTTAAGGCCCCTATTGGCCTTTACCCTATGATGGTGTCCACCCAGCCCTCAGGGCCCTCTATTACGCCCATCTGGATGCCGGTTAAGGTATCGTAGAGTTTCTGCGTCCACGGTCCCATCTTCTCCATGCCGCTGGGGAAGGCGATCTCTTTGCCGTGGTCGACGATCTTTCCCACCGGGGAGATGACAGCCGCAGTGCCGCACAGCCCGCATTCCGCGAACTCGGGAACTTCCGCCAAGGTCACTTCCCTCTGCTCAACTTTCATGCCGAGGTACTTTTCGGCCACGACCATCAAAGAGCGGCGGGTGATACTTGGCAGGATGCTGTCGGACTTAGGCGTCACGAACTTGCCGTCCTTGGTGATGAAGATGAAGTTGGCGCCGCCGGTCTCCTCGACTTTCGTCCTGGTGGCGGGGTCTAAGTACATGTTTTCCGCGAAGCCTTCCGCGTGGGCTTCCATGCCGGCATAGAGGCTCATGGCGTAGTTGAGCCCGGCCTTGATGTGTCCGGTGCCTCTCGGCGCCGCGCGGTCATAGTCGCAGACTCTGATAGTTATGGGTTTGGCGCCGCCCTTGAAGTACGGGCCGACCGGAGTGCAGAACATTCTGAACTCGAACTCGTCCGCCGGCTTCACGCCGATGACGGAGTTGCTTCCGATCATGAAGGGGCGGATGTAAAGCGTCGCGCCGCTGCCAAAGGGCGGGACGAAGTCCTTATTGGCCTTGACAAGGGCCCTCACGGCCTCTATAAAGCGTTTTTCAGGGAAAGGAGGCATAACTAGACGCTTGGCGCTGCAAGCCATCCTCTCGGCGTTCAGGTCGGGCCTGAAGCTCACGATGCGGCCGTCCTTGGTGGTGTAGGCCTTAAGTCCCTCGAAGCAGGCCTGGCAGTACTGGAAGACGCAGGCGCACTCATTAAGGGTTATGGAATCGTCGGTCACAAGTTTCCCTTCGTCCCACGCCCCGTTCTTGTAGTAAGAAACGTAACGATAATCCGTCTTCATGTAAGCGAAGCCCAAACTTCCCCAATCGATGTCGCGGCTCATAAAAAAACTCCTTAATAGATTATTGCTTATTTATTGATTCTACCGCTTTAAGCTCTCCGTGTCAAACAAACGCAGGACAAAGCAAGCGCGAGCAGGCAAAGGGCCGCTGGCTCCGGTATGGAACTGTCCCTCACGACGATGTTGTCGAACCAGAAAGGCGCAACGTCCACTTCCTCCTCCGAGTCAATCTCAACCCTGATGGTAAAATTGGAGACGGCGCAGGCGTCGTATTCCGATTTCAAAAAGATCGAGCCGGGAGGCAGATTCGTCTCGTAATCGCCAAAGGTGATGGCCGTTACTTCGTCGAATTCCAGATTGGTGTTCATGCTGACGGAGAAATTCTGCCAGGAGTCAAGAGGAGCGGTGAAGAGCGGCTCGAAGGTGTCTCCACCGGCCGGGATATAGCCCAGGACCGCACGGCCAAGCTCGTTGTCGCGGCAGATGTAGAAAGGCAGAAAGCCCGTGTCGTCAATGAAGGAAAGTTTGGCATAGCCTTCATCGTCGCCCTCCTCGACGAAGAAGCGGCACTTGAAGGTGAAGTCGCTCTCTGATGGGATAAAGCAGGCGCTCTTCATGTATCCCTCGCCGGGGAGGCAGGCGCATTGCTCGCCCTCTTTTTTTGCCACCTGCGGATTCGTTTCGGAAGAAACGCCGCCGGCCACCCAGGTGTCCTGATCTCTCAGGTTGCCCAGTTCATAGCCGCCGGTCTCAAAATCCGTGGTATAGTACCAGCCGCCCTTGGCAAGGGTGAAGAGCGAGGTTATCGATCCGTCGCCGCTGCTGGAGACGCCCTTGTAGTCCAGAACGACTCTGGAGCGGTAAAAATCGTCTTCCAGTTTGGACGTTTTCAGGTCGAATTTAAGCTCGGCGGCTTCCCCCACCCTGCCCCGGTTGGGATTGGGAACGATATTGTTCGGCAGATCAAGCACGCTGAGGGTGTAGTTGAATCCCCTGCCGCCCGCGTTCAAAAGAGGCACCGTCATATTGGTGGCTTTCGAATCGACCGGCACGATCCTGTCCATGATGGGCACGGGCTTTTTCTCGCGTTCCAGTTCCGTGACCAGAATGTCGTCCACCAGAAGTTCCGCATCGGTGACGTCCGTGCCGCCGCAGATGAAGGCCAAAGTGTTGAAAACAGTGTAGCGCTCATCGGAATCGTGCTTGGTGTAAAGCTCGAAGCCCTTGACGAAGTTCGTCGAGAAGTCGCCCAGGGAGAACTCCGTCAAACGGTAGAGGCGCATGTCGACGGTGAAGGAGAGATCCAGCCAGGTGTCCAAGGGGAAGGGATGGAAACCGGTGACGGCATAAGAATCTCCCAGATTGAATTTATAAAGATAGAAATTCCCCTCGTAGACCCAGAACCAGAATTCATAGAGGAAGTTCCACCAACTGTTGCGCAGATAGAAGGAATCCTGGGTGCTCTCGCTCCCCTTCCTGATCTTCATGGACACTCTGATGAGGGGATTCTCGCCATCTGACTTGACGGGGCAGTCGTAGCCGTCCCAGCCGTAGGAATTGTGAATGTAGCCGCAGGGCCCATCCACGCCGAAAGCAACGTTGGTGACGTCCATGGACATGTCGTCCGGTCCGTAGCCGTCCCCGCTTCTGCCTTTCCAGCCGTCCTGGCCGGTGATCTCGCCGGGATAGAGGGCCGGCGGATCGAAGGAATAAGCGGCGATGGCGCCTTTGGAATGGATCTTCAGCATGACGTCTTTGCTGCCGGCCGAACCCGCTTCAAGGTGCAGCACACGGTAGTAGACGTTGGTCGCCATGAGCGAGCGGTCAAGGTTGAAGTCAAGGGTGGTGTTGGCCGTAAAAGTCCCCTCCGGGTTCTTCACGGTCAGCCATTCCGGCTGATCGTCAACAGTGGCTCTATAAGTGATCTCGCCTGCGCCGAAATTGTACATGGGCATTTTCGCGGAGGCGCTTTTGGAGGCAATGGAAAAACGGTCGGTCTTCAGGACCAGCCTGGGAGTGCCGGTATGCTCCACGGTCTCCACCACGATGTCGTCCACGCAGATGTCGGCGCCGGCGTCCACGTTGATGGCGAAACTCTTCAGATTTTTGGAGTCGTCGTGCAAAGCCACCGTGTTGATGTCGCCCTCGGTGTCGTTGACCGTGAGCGTATCGAACATTTGGTAACTGAAATCCACCGTGTAGGAGACTTCTATCCACTCCCCCTGGTTGAAGCCCTTCGTCTTGAAGACCTGCGGCACGCAGTTGACGTCGTCCTGGAGAGCATAGACCTGGATCTTGCCCTTGTCGTTCAGGGAGAACCTTAGAAGCATGGGTCTGTTCCACCAGTGG
>JAGCDY010000048.1 GCA_017650925.1 bacterium | reverse complement strand
AGTTTCGCCGAAAACCGCCTTGGTGTTGGGACGGAAATATTTGTCATACTCTTCTTCAGGAAGATCCTGGTCCACGAACTCCACCTCGATGCCGAGCTTCTTCAAAGTGACGGCGAAGAGGTTAAGCGTTCCGCCGTAGATAGAGGCGGAACTTATGACATGGTCGCCCGCGGAGGCGATGTTGAAGATCGAGAAGAAGCTGGCCGCCTGGCCGGAAGCGGTCAGGACGCCCGCCACGCCGCCCTCAAGGTCGGCGATCTTGTTTGCGACCACGTCGTCGGTCGGGTTCTGCAGTCTGGTGTAGAAGTAACCGGAGGCTTCCAGATCGAAAAGCTTACCCATCTCTTCGCTGGTGGCGTAGCGCCAGGTCGTGCTTTGGAAGATAGGGAGCGCCCTGGGGCCGCCGTTGGCCGGCTGCCAGCCGCCCTGGGTGCAGATGGTGGCGAGGCTGTATTCTTTGTTGGAGAGTTTCTTGTACCCGCCGCCGATGCAGGGGATATCGAACTTGGGGTTCAGAAGGGGGTTTTCATTGTCGCTCATGGTGACCTCTCTAAGTTGAAAGTTATTATTCTTTAATTATTAGGCAAATAAAAAGCCGCACAAGAATGTCCTACTTGCGCGGGCAAAACTTGTGCGGCCAAAGGGCGTGCTCTATAAGAGAGATCAGGCTTTTTCGGCCTGGATCTTGTTGGCGCGTTTGGTCAGACGGGAAATGCGGCGGCTGGCAGCTTTGCGATGAATGACGCCCAGCTGGGAAGCTTTGGCAACCGTGGAGATAGCGTTGCGCAGATCTTTCTCGAGATCCTGGCTCTCGGGAGAGACTTTCTTGGACATGGTCTTCACGCGGGATTTGACCTGCGTGTTGCGTTCCTGACGTACGGCAGCCTGCTTGAGGCTTTTGACGCGATGCTGATGTGAAGGCATAGATGAACTTGGTTTTTACTTAGTTAAATGTTTCGTAAATTTTCAAATGGTGCTGATAATGGTATCACAAGCTTTTTTAAAAATCAAGAGCCTCTTCCCCTTAGAAGAGGCCCTGTTCCAGCATGGCGGTCGCGACTTTCTTGAAACCGGCGATGTTGGCGCCGGCCACAAGGTCGTAGCCCAAGCCGTATTCTTCCGCGGCTTCGGCGGAAGCGTCGTGGATGTTCTTCATCATGACGGCCAGCTTCTCGTCCACTTCCTCGGCGGTCCAATTGAGGCGCTCGCTGTTCTGGGACATTTCCAGGGCGGAGACGCCGACGCCGCCGGCGTTCGCGGCTTTGGAGGGGGCGACGATGATGCCCCTCTCCCCTCTCAGGTAGTTCAGGGCTTCGTTGGTCGTCGGCATGTTGGAGACTTCAATGTAATACTTCGTGCCGTTGGCGACGATCTGCTTCGCTTCCGGAACGTCAACTTCGTTCTGGGTGGCGGCGGGCATGACGATGTCGCCCTTGATGCCCCAGGGTTTCTCCTTCGGGAAGAACTTGGCGCCGAACTTGTCAGCGTAAGCCTTGATGTTCTTGTCGTTGGCGGCGCGCATCTTCAGAAGGAAGTCGATCTTCTCATCGGTCGTGACACCCGCTTCGTCCAGGACGTAGCCCTGGGAGCCGGAAATGGTGATGACCTTGGCGCCGAGTTCGGCGGCCTTCTTGCAGATGCCCCACGTGACGTTGCCGTAGCCACTAGCCACGATGGTCTTGCCTTTAAGGGAATCTTTTTCGTGCTTCAGGACTTCGTTAAGGTAATAGATCGCGCCGTAGCCGGTCGCTTCCGGACGAATGAGGGAGCCGCCGTAAGCGAGGCCCTTGCCCGTCAGAACGCCGTTCTCGAAGACGCCTTTCAGCCTGCGGTACTGGCCGTAGAGGAAACCGATCTCGCGGCCGCCCACGCCGATGTCGCCGGCCGGAACGTCAACGTCCGGACCGATGTAGCGGTACAAAGCGGTCATGAAGCTCTGGCAGAAACGCATGACTTCCGCGTCGCTCTTGCCTTTGGGATCGAAGTCGGAGCCGCCCTTGGCGCCGCCGATGGGCTGGCCGGTCAGGGCGTTCTTGAAAGTCTGCTCGAAGCCTAAGAAACGGATGATGCCGGGATAGACGGAAGGATGGAAACGCAGACCGCCCTTATAGGGGCCGATGGCGCCGTTGAACTGGCAGCGGTAGCCGGTGTTGGTGTGCACTTTTCCGTTGTCATCAGTCCAGACGACGCGGAAAGTGAACATTCTTTCGGGCTCCACCATCCTGCCCAAAATGTCGGCCTGCTCGTAAGCGGGATCGCTGGCGATAACGGGGTCAAGAGAGGTCAGGACCTCCTCCACGGTCTGGCAGAATTCCGGCTGATGCGGATATTTGGCTTTGACTTTTTCGATGACGCTTTGCACGTAGGCGTTCATTTTTTTATCTCCTTCGGTTGCGAATGTTATCCAGAAATTACCGGAGGATAATGATATCAAATGAGCCCCCCCATTTCAATAGGATGATGTAAATAGCGCGCTCCCCTCCGCCGTTGGCAAAGACAGGCGATAATAGTATAATTAACTAATATTACCAATCCGTATGCGAGACTATGACTAAATTCGATCCGAAAGAATGGCAGGGAACTATCTGCGGCGAGTACAAATTATCAATGCTTCTGGGCCAGGGAAGAGCCGGCGGCGTGTTCATCGCCGAGAACGTCAAAACTAAAGAACTGGCCGCTCTTAAGATCTACAGCCCCGGGCGCTACGCGGAAGCGGCCCAGGCGATAGCAAGGGAAAGGGAAAGCCTCCACCATCCTTCCATAGTTCCGCAATTGGCGAGCGGCGCGATCCGCGACG
Source organism: bacterium (assembly GCA_017650925.1). Lineage (GTDB taxonomy): Bacteria > Auribacterota > UBA3054 > UBA3054 > UBA3054 > UBA3054. Next base: position 5,503 of record JAGCDY010000048.1, on the reverse strand, counting down.
GCTACTTCTACACCGTCCAGGAGTACGCGGCCTACAAGCAGGTAGGCGGCCGCAACGACCACGACTGCCTCAACCTCGAGGAATATCTCAACCAGTCTCCGGGCTTTTTGGAAGAGGACGTGATAGCCGACCTCCTTACCCAGCTGACTGACGCTTTGACATACGCGCATAGCGCGGCTGATCTCCCCTACGGCGGCATAAACCCGCACGGCATCATGATCGTTGAGGGCAGCGGCACTTCCGCCGGCAGGCCACTCGTCCGCCTGACCGACATCGGGCTTCCGGCCGTCAGGACGCCCAACGATCCCGACGACGCCTACATCTCCCCGGAGGAGATCCAGGGCTCCCCGACCGTCCAGAGCGACATTTTCGCCATGGGCGCCATCTGTCATCTTATGCTGACAGGCGCTCCTCCCCAGGGTGAGATCGCCTCGCTTTCCACCATGCGCAACGACATCGCGCCCGGCTGGGAAGGGCTCATCTTCCGCTCGCTCTCCTATTCCCTTTCCGAGCGCTACGCCAATTACCAGGAATTCCTGCGCGCCATAACTCACGTGGACGACATCCCGCCCGTCGTAAGGGAAGAGCACTCCACCAACATCTGGTTCTACCTCTCCTGCCTCATCTGCGTGCTTTTGGTCTTAGGCTTCGCCTTCAAGGATCAGCTGAGGGACAGGTTCCCCTTCCTGGAAAAAGTTTTTCCCTCAAACATCATAAAGCCTCTGCCGCCTGAAACAAAGAAAGAGGAGCCCCCGAAACAAACGAAACAGACGGAGGCGCCCGCGAAAGCTCAGGCCGCGGAGACTACCGAACAAAAGCCAGCCGAACAAAAGCCGAAAACGGAAGATTTCTCGGATATCGGCTCCCTTAAGATCGTCTCCGATCCTCCCAAGGAAGAGGAGAAAAAATCCGACGACCTACTGACGACCGCAGACGCCGCGCTCTCCGGCATGACGAAGGAAAAAGAGGAAGCGGAAAAAGCCGCCAAGGAAGCCGCTGAGAAAATAGCGGCCGAGAAAGCGGCCATAGAAAAGGCGGCCGCGGAAAAACTGGCAGCCGAAAAGGCCGAGGCCGAGAAGGCCGCTAAGGAAGCGGCTGAAAAACTGGCCGTCGAAAAGGCCGCCGCCGAAAAGGCAGCCAAAGAGGAAGCGGAAAAATTAGCGGCGCAGAAAGCCCAGGTCGAGCAGGCCGCCAAAGAAGCCGCCAAAGAAGCGGTCGACAAACTCGCCGCCAAAGTCGACGAAGCCGTGCTCGGGAAGGCCGAGGAAGCCCCGGCGGAATACACTGTGAAAAAGGGCGACTCCCTCTGGGCCATCGCGAGGAATTACAAGCTCAAGGTCGAGGACATCAAAAAGTGGAACGGCATGAGCGACAACAGCCTCAAGCCCGGCATGGTCTTGAAACTAAAAGAACCCGCCGAAGCCGCCCCTGAAACCAAAGCGGCGGAACCCGAAACGAAAGAAACATCCGAGAGCGCCGAAGAATCAGGCGACGGGACCTACACCGTGCAGAACGGCGACACCTACTACAGCCTCGGCAAGAAGTTCGGGATCGGCGCGGAAAAACTGAAAGAAATAAACGACGGTCAGGAACTGAAAGCCGGCCAGGTCATTAAAGTCCGCGAGTAATGAGTGAGCAACTTGTCGCCAAAAACAGGATAGAATCGCTGCGCGCCCAGATCAGGCGCCACGACAGGCTCTATTACGTCGAGAACACGCCGGAGATCACCGACCAGAATTACGACCGCCTGATGGCGGAACTGATAGAACTGGAAAAACAGTTCCCCGAATTTTATTCCCCCGACTCCCCCACCCAAAGAGTCGGCAACGAGCTCGCCGGAGAGTTCAAGACCTTAAAGCACGCCGTCCCGATGCTCTCAATTGGCAACACTTATTCCTACTCCGACATGCGGGAATTCGACGAGAGGATGATAAGGGAACTGGGACTTGGCGTCAGCTATTCCGCGGAACTCAAATACGACGGACTCGCCGTCTCCCTAACTTACGTTGACGGCAGGTTCACGCTTGGCGCGACCAGAGGCGACGGCGAAAAAGGCGACGATATCACCGCGAACTTAAGGACCATCAAAAACATTCCCCTCTTCTTGGAGAACGCCCCAAAAGGAACGTTCCACGTGAGAGGCGAAGTATTGCTTCCCCTCAAGGAACTGGAGCGCCTGAACAAAGAACGAGAGGAAAACGGCGAAGCACTTTTCGCCAACGCGAGGAACGCCGCGGCGGGAAGCCTGAAGCAGCACGATCCCGCCGTCACCGCGGAAAGGAAACTGACCTTCGTGGCCTACGCTTCCGCTCGCTTCCCCGCCTTCGACGATCTGGAACTTCTGACGGCCTACAAAAAACTCGGCCTTCCCGCGGCCTCCCCTTGCAGGATCTGCCGCGATATTGAGGACGCCGTCGCTTTCTGCGAAGAGTGGAAGGACAAGCGCTTCACGCTCCCCTTCGCCACCGACGGGATAGTCATAAAAGTGAACAGCTTCGCCCTCAGGGAAAAGCTTGGCGCCACCGCCAAATCCCCGCGCTGGGCCATCGCCTACAAGTTCCCGGCGGAAACGGCCGCCACCAAACTGCTCTCCGTATCGATGCAGGTCGGCAGGACGGGCGCCATCACCCCTGTGGCGAACCTTGAGCCGGTGAGACTGGCGGGCACGAAAGTGTCAAGAGCCACCCTCCACAATTTCGACGAAGTGGAGCGCCTTGACATAAGAGTCGGCGATACTGTTCTGGTCGAGAAAGCCGGCGAGATCATCCCCGACATCGTGGGCGTTCTGAAAGACAAGCGCGACGGCTCCGAAGAGAAGATCGTTGCCCCCGACAAATGCCCCGTCTGCCAAAGCCCTGTCTACAGAGATCCGGAAATGGCCGCCATAACTTGCAGCAACGCTAGCTGCCCGGCTGTCCTGAAGCGCGCTTTAGCGCACTTTGCCTCCCGCAACGCCATGGACATCACGGGGCTTGGTCCGGCCGTGATAGACGAGCTTGTCGACAAGAAGATCGTCTCCGACTACGGCGACCTCTACGCCATCAAGGGCGTGAATTGGCTGGCTTTCTCCAACATAGGAGACAAGTCCGCGGCCAACCTCGATCACGCCCTGAATTTGAGCAAGCAGCGCCCCTACGACCGCCTTCTCTTCGCCATCGGGATACCGGGAGTCGGCAGCGCCACCGCCAGGACCCTGGCGAAAAGTTTCCCCACCATGGAAAAGCTTGTCTCCGCCACCTTAGAAGAACTGACCGCGGTGGAAGGCATCGGGGAAATAAACGCTAAAGGCATCATGAGCTTCTTTTCCAACGCCAGGAACCTTGAAGCGCTGGAAAAGCTCCGCTCCGCAGGCGTTGCCATGGAATACAGGGAAACCGAGGACGTTCCGAAAATTCTTGACGGAAAGATCTTCGTCATCACGGGCGCCATCCCGGGCGTCAGCAGGCTGGAGGCCGCCGCCACCATCCTGAAGTACGGCGGCACAGTCAGCGAGTCGGTCTCCAAAACGACGAGCTATCTCATCACCGAGGATCTTTCCGCCAAGAGTTCCAAGATCGACAAAGCGTTGGAACTTGGCACTCCCGTGATCTCCTGGAAGGAATTGGCCGAGATGTGCGGCTTCGAGCCGCCGGAAATTGAGGAACCGCGGCAATTCTCGCTCTTCGACGAACCGAACAAGGAAGAGGAGCTGAAAGCCAGGAAAGCCCGCCTCGCCAAGGAAAAGGCGGAAGACAAAACAGAAAATGGAAACAAGGAAAAGGAAGCGTCCCAGACCGACCTTTTCTCCGAGCTTTTTTAACCATACAAACTTTAAAACCATGCCTTACACTTGTGATGTTTTCGTAATGGGCGCCGGACCCGGCGGGTATCCGGCCGCCATCAGGGCCGCTCAGCGCGGGCTCAATGTTGTCATAGCCGAAAGGACCGCCGTGGGCGGGACCTGCCTCAACTGGGGCTGCATTCCCACCAAGGCCCTGGTGGCTTCCGCGGAAGCTTTCCATACCGTCAAGAACGCCGCCTCTTTCGGCGTGAACGCTCCGGAAGGCGCGGTCATCGACTACGCCAAAGCCATTGAAAGAAAGGACGGCGTCGTCAAGAAGCTGACGGGCGGCATCGCCCAGCTCCTCAAGGCTCACGGCGTAAAAACCGTCATGGGCAAGGCCCGCCTCATCGATCAGAACCACGCTGAAGTTGAGACCGCCGACGGAACTGAGACTGTTGAATTCAAAAACTGCATCATCGCGACCGGCAGCGAATCCGCCCGTCCCCGCTTCATTCCCTTCGACGACGAAAAAATCGTCGAGAGCAAAACTTTCCTATCGCAGACTTTCCTCCCCTCCTCCGTCATAATAATAGGCGGCGGCGTAGTCGGCTGCGAGTTCGCCGGCATCCTGGCGGAATGCGGAACGAAAGTCACGATCGTGGAAATGCTCGACCGTCTACTGCCCCTGGAAGATCCCGAAATTTCCAAACACATCCTGCGGGCCTTCAAGAAACGCAAGATCGAAGTCATGCTGGGAACAGGCATTTCGGATATCGCGGTAACGGAAAACGGCGTGACAGGCAAAGTCGGCGAAACGACTATCGAAGCGGAAAAGATGCTGGTGGCCATCGGCCGCAGCATGAACACCGCGGACATCGGCCTTGACAAGATCGGCATCGAAACGGAACGCGGCTTCATCTCCGTCAACGAAAAAATGCGCACCAAAGTCCCCAACATCTACGCCATCGGCGACATCACCGGCAAGATCCTTTTGGCACACGTCGCCACGGCCCAAGGGCTGGTGGCCGCGGAAAACTGCGCAGGCTTTGACGAGACCATCGATTATGGCGTGGTGCCAAGCTGCATCTTCACGGTCCCCGAGATCGCTTCCGTCGGCCTCTCCGAACCGAAGGCCGTGGAATCGGGCCACGAGGTGACCATCGCGCAGTTCCCCATCGGCGCCCTTGGGAAAGCCATGGCCATGGGCGAAACGGAAGGCTTCTTCCGCCTCATCGCCGATGCCAAAACCGACGAGCTTTTAGGCGCGCAGGTAATGGGCGCGCACGCTTCCGACATCATCGCGGAATTGGCGCTGGCCGTTTCCCAGAAAATGACCGCCAAGCAGCTGGGCGACGTCATCCACGCTCATCCCAGTCTCGCGGAAGGCGTCATGGAAGCGGCCCACATGATCCACAAACTCTGCGTCCACCAGGCTCCGCCCAGGGAACGCTGATCAAACGCAACAAAAAAAGCCCGCGGAACTCCGCGGGCTTTTTTGTTTCGGCGTTCAAGTGAAAGTTATTTCCTTTCCACCTGCGCGCGCTTGTTCATCTGCAAGCCTCTTTCGGCCAGGGCGTCCTCGCCGCCGATGTCGAAGGTGTAGAAGTGGATCATGTCGCGCTTGTTGATGTCATCAGCCATATTTTGCCAAGCATTATAGGCTTCATTTGGCTTTTCGTTTTGTGTTCCAGGATCGTTATTCATTTTACCTCCTGCGATATCCGCCGATTACTTGCTATT
>JAGCDY010000047.1 GCA_017650925.1 bacterium | reverse complement strand
GAGCTTAGCACTGACCCCGAGATCGAACAGTTCACCTTCCTGGGAGCTTATGCCGAGATCTGACCGAAAAATCGCCATCGTGGGCCTCGGCCTTATCGGAGGATCCTTTTTCAAGGCCATCAGGGAAAAGGGCCTTGCCGTTACTGGCATTGACAAGAATGATCCCGTGGAAGTAGGGGACGCCGATCTTCTGATCATCGCTCTGCACCCGGGTCTTGCCATCGAGTGGCTTAAGACTTACAACAAAAAGATCAAGCCGGGAGCCGTTGTCCTGGACGTCTGCGGCGTGAAGTCCGCCCTCTGCAAGGCGGCTGAGGAACTGGAGAAGGACTGGACCTTCCTCGGCGGCCACCCCATGGCCGGGAAGGAAGTTTCCGGTTTCGAGAATTCCAGCGCCGCGCTTTTCGAAGGCGCTTCCATGATCCTTACCCCGCAAACCAAGGAGGAGAATGAGGCGGCGGAAAGCCTAAGACCTTTCTTTGAGTCGCTGGGCTTCGCTAGGGTCATTCTGACCACGCCGGAAAAGCACGACGAAATGATCGCCTACACCAGCCAGCTCTGCCACATTCTTTCCAACGCCTACTTAAGGGACGAGCTGGCCCTGAAGTCAAAGGGTTTCGCCGGCGGCAGCTTCCGCGACCTCACCAGAGTGGGCGCCCCGGACCCTAAGCTCTGGACGGAGCTTTTCATAATGGACAGGGAAGCTCTGCTCCCGATCATCGACCGTTTTATGGAAAGGCTTTCCGATTTCCGCTCCGCCCTGGAAAAGAAAGACGAAGAAGCCATGCGTTCCCAGCTCCGGGAGGGAACCCTAATGAAAGAAAAACTCACCTCGCAAAAGAAATGAACACTCTCTTCCTCTACGGCCCTCCCGCCAGCGGCAAAACGACCCTGGGCAAAAAACTAGCCGAAGCCTTGAGGCGTCCTTTCTTCGACCTGGACGATGAAATAGTCAAGGCCAAAGGGAAAAGCATCCCCAAGATCTTCGAAGCGGGCGGCGAAGCGGCCTTCCGCAAAGCCGAGAGCGAGACTTTGAGAGCGCTCATCTTGAGACCCGACAGCCAGGGCGCCATTATCGCCCTGGGCGGCGGCACGCTTCTTGACAACGCCAACCGCGAGTTGGCGGAAAAAGAAGGCCGCGTCTGGTGTATGGAAGCCCCGAGCGCGGAGGAACTGGAAAAGCGCATCGCCGCCAAACCCGGCGCCCGTCCCCTTGGCAACAAGGCTGAAGAACGCAAGGCCCACTACGCAACCTTTCCGCGTCGCGTCGCCCAGAAATTCTTCCTCAAGGATTCCCTGGTGGTGGTGGGCGACGATCTCGGCCCTCTCCATGGTTTCGCCGACCTGATCATCGCCGACGAAAACGCCGCCAAGGCCAACAAGTCCGCCCTCGCCAACGCAACCTTAGAGACGATCCCCAGCGGCGAGCAGTTTAAGAATCTTAAGACCGTGGAAAGGATCTGGGGATTCGCCCTCTCCCACGGATTGGGCCGCAAGAACACCCTAGCCGCATTCGGCGGCGGCGTGACCGGCGACCTGACGGGATTTTCCGCCGCGACCTGGATGCGCGGCATCAACTGGATCAACTTTCCCACCACGCTGCTTTCCATGGTGGACGCCTCCACCGGCGGCAAGACCGGCTGCGACCTGCCCTGCGGCAAGAATCTTATCGGCGCCTTCCATTTCCCCAAGCTTGTCCTCATAGACGCGGCTTACCTTAAGACCTTGCCGGAAAATGAACTCAAGAACGGCCGGGCGGAAATGATCAAGCACGAGATCATCAAGGGTCTTGCCCCGGGCAATTACAAGGCCATTCCCTCCGCTCAGGAAATAGGGGACAATCTGGCCGTGAAAGTCGAGATGGTGACGAAAGACCCCTACGAAGTGAAAGGCTTCCGCTTGCTTCTCAACTGCGGCCACACCGTGGGCCACGCTCTGGAGATCGCTACCAACTTCTCTTTCTCCCACGGTCAGGCCGTAGCCATAGGCATGGTCGAGGAAGCAAAGCTCGCCCAAAAGCTCGGGCTTGCGAAACCGGAATTCGTAAACGAACTGAAAGAGCGCATCGCCGACGCGGGCCTTCCCACTGAGCTTCCCCAGGACGTCACCTTTGCCAGTCTGAAAGACATCATGCTGAAAGACAAGAAGCACCAGGGCAAAACCGTCACCTTCGCCCTTCCCTGCGCCAATGGTGACGTGCGCGCCGTACCCATCGAATTGAAGTAACCTTATGTCTGTTCCCAAAGTTTGCCTGACCATCACCGCTTCCACCATTATGGAAGCCGTACATCTCGCTAAGGAAAACGAGCCTTGGATCGACCTTATCGAGCTTAGGGCCGATTATCTTTGGGACGACGAATTGCCGCGCATAGGCGAGTTTCCCACCCTGGTCTCGCGACCCTGCATTCTTACGATCCGCCGCAAAAGGGACGGCGGACTTTTCGAGGGCGACGACATCGACAGAACTGTTTTGTTCTCGGAGATGGGCAATTATGCTTACGTCGATCTGGAAACGGATCTCCGCGCTCCCAAATTGCAGGTATTAGCCGAACTGAGCCGTGTCAAGATCATCAGAAGCGCCCACTATTTCGAGCCCACTTCGCCGGATGTGATCTTGAAAATGGATAAGCAGGTAAGGTCTCCCTACGAGATCCCAAAGGTCGCCTTCACGCCCAGGAGCGCCGCGGACATGGCGGAACTTTTCGCACTGGTCAAAAAGTTGCCCAAGCGCGACAGGATCATCTGCGCCATGGGCAGCGTTGGTTTCCCCTCCAGAGTTCTCGCCCAGCGCCTCGGCTCGTTCCTTACTTTCACTTCCCCCAAGAAGCTCAGTGCCAACACCGCAAATCTTGGCCACATCGATCCCATAAGTCTTCAGAAGATCTACGACTTCAAAAACATCTCCGGCAAGACCGCCCTCTGCGGCGTGACCGGCTGGCCCCTTGCCGTCACCTCCAGCCCGGAAGTCCACAGGAAGTTTTACGAGGAGGAGAATCTGAACGCCCTCATGCTTCCCATGCCCGCGGAAAAAATTGAGGACGCTCTCAAGCTCGCCAAGACCCTAAACATGAAAGGCCTGGCGGTCACCATTCCCCACAAGGAAGCGCTGCTCGCCCATCTCGACGAGACCAGCGAAGCCGTCCAACAGATCGGCGCCGCCAACACGGTGGTCTTCAAGGATGGAAAAAAGATAGGCCACAACACCGACGCTCCTGGTTTCGCCAAAG
>JAGCDY010000046.1 GCA_017650925.1 bacterium | reverse complement strand
GAGGGCCTGGAGCGTGCACTCCCAGTAGTCGGGGAGCGTTTCGCCCTTCCAGGCGAAGACCGGTATGCCGTCTCCCGCTATGGCAGCGGCGGCGTGGTCCTGGGTCGAATAGATATTGCAGGATGCCCAGCGGACGCTGGCGCCCAGAGCCTTCAGAGTTTCTATGAGGACGGCGGTCTGGATCGTCATGTGAAGGGATCCGGTCACTCTCGCGCCTTTCAGGGGAAGAGAATCGGCGTATTTTTCTCTCACGGCCATGAGGCCGGGCATTTCATGTTCGGCGGCCTGGATCTCCAGGCGCCCGAAATTTTCCAAAGAAGTGTCGGCGACCTTAAAAGGAAGACCGCCGAAATCGGGGCATTGAGGCATAGTTAGATCCTAGTTATTAAAGCAGGCTGTTAATGTTGACTTTCTCAAGTTTGTCGTAATCCACCGGGTCCTCCTTGGCGCCTTCCTGTTTCGGTTTGGAGGCGCCGGCGTAGGCGTTCCAGGGCATCTGCCACACGTACTCTCTTATGAAGTCCTCCGTGTAGCCGCTGGGGCCCGTGAAGCCGAGAAGGGCGATGTCGCCGACGGAAAGGAAAACCCTGGCCAGGCCGTAGAAGGTTCCCGTGAAGGGGAAGAGGAAGATACCCATGGGCGACATGCGGTCGTAATCATAGACGAGGCATCTGGGGTATTCCAGCCAGAAGGTGCCGAGGTTGACGATGCCCCTCATGATGGCGTAGGGCGGATTTATCGTGTTGCGTTCCGGGTAGTCGTTGTCGACGGTGGCGAAAAGGCTTTGCGCCACGATGGCGACGGCGAAGAGTGAAAGAACTAGTTTGCGCATATGTTTCTCCGAAATTAAAAATTTAATCAGCTTCGGGTCTCGGCGCCAGCCAGTAGGCGTCCCAGATGTATTCCGGTATGTCGCCCCTGATGAACTTGTCGCAAAATCCCAAGGTCAGGACGTTGCCGGTGCCGACGAGGGCTCTTATGCCGGTTAGGCAGGAGCCGAGGACGGGTGCCAGGACTATCATGGAGCGCGGCCTGGCGGTCACTTCGTAAGTTATGGCTCTCGGAACTTCCAGGTAGCACGTAAGAATGTTTACGAAGCCGTTCAGAAGTCCGTTGTGCTCGCAGTCTTCCTCTTTTTCCGCCACTACCTGTTCGATGTTGGAGGCGAAGAGGGGAGAGGCGACAAGGAGCAGGATGAAGATAGCTTTTTTCATGTGCCTTTCGCTCCTACTTTATCCTTCTGCCTTTTATGGGAGTTCTGGCGGTGGGGCTGGGCACGTAGCCTTCGCCCAGATCTTCGGGCGCCGTCTCGGCTTCCTTGGTTTCCGGTTCGGGAGCGCTCGTTTCGTTTTTGCCGTTCGGGTAGAAGCCGTAGTCCCACTGGCCCTCCCAGACGTAGTCCGGGAAGTTCATGGCGAGATCGCGGTCGCCCAAAAGTCCGAGCGTAAGGATGTCAGCCAGGCCTGCGCCGCAGCGTCCGAGCGTTCCGGCCAGACCGCCGACCAAGCCTACGGGAGCTGCTATGGCCGGATGATATTCGCCGAAAGAATAGGTGAAGCCCCTTCCGAGTTCGCCGACGCAGGTAGTCACGTTCACAAAGCCGCGCATAAGCCCCCAGGGCATCCTCTTGTACCACTTCGGACGGCTGTTTTGAAGATATTCGTCATGCGCCTCGATGGGCGTCATGGAAAGCTTGACGGGAGTTTCCTCCTCTTTCTCCAGTTCCTGCTCCAGCGGGGGAACTTCTGTTTCCTCGCGGGAGAAGAAGGGGAGCTCCTTGACTTCGCTCTCTTGGATGACGGGGAGGGATTCCCCTTTGAGGCCGGCTAAGGGCTCTTTTTCCGCCGTGGCTCTCTCAAGAGCTCTCAGCGTATCCTCCTCGGCGAAGGCGTCGCCGTCGGCAAAAGCCGGAGCGGCCGCGCAGAGGACTATTAGGCAGATTAGACTGAATTGACGCATGATGATCCTTTGTTTATCGGTACCAGGTTTCCAAATATTTTTCTATCGTTGAGCCAAGGCTGTCCCAGCTTTCGCTCTTGGCGTACTGCACCACGTAACGAAGTCCGGAGTCTGTGGCTTTAGCTCTTCCCAGCAATTCCGGAGGCGTGTCAGGTCCCGCGAGAAGAAGCATGTCCCAGTGGCTCGTGGCATAGATGTTTTCTATGCGCCATTTGCCGTCCATGGGCCGCCAGACGATGTCGAGCATGATCGTGCCGGGCACCAGGGGCACCCGGAGCCAGCGCCAGGTGTAGCTTATAAGAGCGTGGGCTTTGCCTTCCTTCGTTTCGTACTTCAGGAACTCGCAGTTGACGTTGTCGGTATAGTAGGACTGGGCGAAAGCGAGGACCGGCCAGTTTTTTGCCTCCTTGGCGAAAGCCTCCTTCAGTTCCGGCGTAAAGTACGCGGCGCAGCCTTTCCAGTTCCCGGCTTCCAGGTCGGAAATGAAAAACTCGGTCGCCTCCTTCGGGGAAGGCTCGCAAGCCGCCAAAAGCAGGGCGGACGCCAAAACGCTCGCAAGATGAATCGCTTTCACTATTTCCCTATATTTAGTTGTATTATTTATTTTACCAAATTTGGAATACGGCGCGCAACGCGCTCAACCTAAGCGTTTAAGGGCGGGTTGTGGTAAAATAGACCAATAAGATAAAGAGTTAAGGATCGCCTATGTCAAAACTGAAAGCAGTGCTCTTCGACCTCGACGGAGTCCTGGTCGATTCCCATTACCTCCACTATAAAAGCTGGGATATGCTGGCCAAGGATCTCTCCCTCAATTTCACCCAGAAGCAGGGCGACGATTTCCGCGGCATGGCCAGGGAAGTCTGTCTGGAGCGGCTTCTGACCGTCTTCAACGACAGGCCTATGCCTTCCAAAGAGGAAGTGAAGGAGCTGACCGACCGCAAGAACCGCTATTACCTTGACCTCCTTCACAACTGCGATCCCGATGAGCTGCGCTTGCCCGGCGCCGTCAAACTTCTTGAAGACCTGAACAAAGCCGGCATCCGCTCCGTAGTGGCTTCCGGCAGCAAGAACGCCAAGGACGTCATCCGCTGCGCCAAGCTGGGAGAATATTTCTACGCCGTGGTGGACAGGATGGACATCACGAAGACCAAGCCCGCCCCCGACATTTTCCTGAAGGCCCAGGAAGTTTCCGGCGCCGCTCCCGACGAGGTCGTCGGCATAGAGGACGCCCTTCTCGGCCTCGAGGCCCTCAAAGCCGCGGGCTTCAAGTGCGTGGGCGTCGGTGCCTACGTCAAGGGATCCGACGCCGACCTTATCAGGGATTCGGTCGCCGATCTGACAGTCGCGGACCTCAGAACGCTCATAGAGGGGTAGTTTTGCCTTTGCCCATAAAGATACCAGCCAACGTCGCCGATATCCTCTCAAAATTGCGCAGAGGCGGTTTTGAGGCATATCTGGTGGGAGGCTGCGTTAGGGACGCGCTTCTGGAAATTCCCTGCGAGGACTTTGACGTCGCGACCAACGCCAGGCCGAGCGACATCAAGAAGCTTTTCCCCAAAAGCCGCGCCGTGGGCCAGGCCTTCGGCGTCATGCTGGTCAGAGGAGTGGAAGTCTCCACCTTCAGGAACGACGGGACATATTCCGACCACCGTCATCCCGACAATATAACTTACGCCGACACCATAGAGGCCGATCTTTCACGCCGCGATTTCACCGTCAACGCCATGGCTTGTGACGGAGAAAAGATCGTGGATCCCTATGACGGCCGAAAAGACCTTGAGGCAAAGGTCATCCGCTTCGTCGGCAGCGCCAGGAAAAGAATGCGCGAGGATCCCCTGAGAGCCCTCAGGGCCTGCCGTTTCGCCGCCAAGATAGACGGAACGATCACGCCAACTTCGGCGAAAGCCATAAAAGATCTCAGCCACCTTGTGGACTTCGTTTCCAAGGAAAGGCGCCAGCAGGAACTGTCGAAGATGTTAATTGGCCCGAGGCCTGACAAAGCGCTCCGGCTGGTTGGAAAACTCGGACTTTTGCCTTACCTTATCCTTGACCTCGTTCCCAGCATGGGCTGTCAGCAGCCTCCCCACCACAAGGAGGACTGCTGGGAACACGCGCTTTTGACTTTGAAAGCCGCGAAGAAAAAGGATCTTGCCTTCCGTTTATCCTGCCTTGTCCACGACATCGCCAAGCCGCTTGCCAAAGCGGAAACCAAAGACGGCGCCTGCACGTTTTACAAGCATGAGATCTTTGGCGAAAGGATGGTCAGGAAAGCCCTTAAAGATCTCAAATATTCCAACGAGATCATAGATACCGTTTCCGAATACACCAGATATCACATGCGGCCTCTGCTCTTCGATTCGCACATGAAGGATCCGGCCCTCCAGCGCCTCATCGGCAGCTTGAGATACATTTCTTTCAGGGATCTCATTAGATTCATGCTCTGCGACCTCAGAGGCAACGCCTATCATACCGACGAGCCCTTCTCCTATACTCTTAAGATCACGCGCCCCATTATGAAGCGCTATTACCGCATCATGAAAGAAAAGAGGATCCTGAAACTCAGGGATCTTCCCGTGACCGGAGAAGACATCATGCGTGAATTGAAGATCCCGCCTGGCCCCGCGGTGGGGGAGATCCTTGGAAAACTCTACGCCTTCGCCTTGAGGAAGCCGAAATCCGCCACCCGCGAAAAGCTCCTCCTCGAAGCGAAAAAACTTTCGCTCAAACAATAAGCCTTCAGCGCAAAAAGTACACATCCCTAGCTCACGGACTACGCGTGCATGGCCTTGATTAGCGTCCTCCGTGAGTTCGCTTAGGGATGTGTACTTTTTTTGCGCATCGGCTCAGCGATAAGCAAAAAAGCTAGTTTTGGTTTTTAGCTTACTTCCTGCGGAGGAAGAGAGCGGCGAGGGCCAGCAATCCGAAGAAGGCCGGTTCGGGCACGGTGTGCCAGCCAGCGTTCTTGTAGATGCCGACATTCTCGGTGGCGGTCAGGATGTAACCTTCAAATTCCTGGAGTTCAGGATTGTTTTCATCAACGACAAAATTTTTGCAATTGTTGAAAGTAACTTCCGCGTCCCTTATGTCGCTTGCGTTGCAGTCGTAGAAGATGGAGTCTCTTATCACAACGTCATTGTTGTCTTCCACGGTGAAGGGCATGTAGGCGGCGTCTATGAGGATGTTGTTAAAGACGTAGCCTTCGCCTGCGCCCCAGGGCCAGTTGCCGATATAGATGGCCGGCTGGTTGTTGGCCTTGTTGCACTTGACAGTCAGGTAGCTAACTGTGCAGTCCTTGTCTCTGTTGAAGAAAAGCGGAGTGTTGCAGTTGGGAGTCTCCACGGCCATTCTGTAGACCGTCAGCCTTGTGGCGAAGTAGGAGGAGAATGGTCGGAGCGCCTTGCCGTCGGTGCCCATTTCACTGTATATGGCGACGTTGCTTATGCTCATGTCGAAGCAGTAGCTGGCGCAGATAGTCCCGTTCATGTGCCAGTTGTAGTGATTTACAAAATGTTCGGTGCCGTAAGCCCTGACCGTCAGGTTCTGAAGTGATGCTCCGTCCGTTTCCATATGGATGCCGACATAGCCGGCGGGGACGATGATGGTGGTCTTGTCGGGGCCGGCGCCTCTCAGGGTTACGTTCACGGCCTTGAAACATAGAGCGGTCATGCCTGCGCCCCAGATATCATACTGGTTGTTGAAATCGGCTATGGAATATTCGCCGGGAGCCAAATTGACTGTCTGCCCGGAAATCACGTTCTCCATGGCCTTGGTCAGGTCTCCAGTGGGATCCTCGGGCGAGAAGCCGGAACCGGTGGCTCCGGGAGCGACGTACCAAGGACCTTCGTGCAATCTGGTAATGTGCATTTTAAAAACGCCCTGAGAATTGTCATAACCGTCCCAGCAGATGTAGTATGTCTTGCCGGCGATGGCTTTGAGTTCATATTGCTCGTCCACGGTGGTGTCCTGAGTCTCGATGATTGCGGTCAGGTTGGTTAAACTCAATTCTTTTGAGCAGGTATAGATGCTCAGCATGGCGTCAAAGCCGGAGAGAGCGCCGGATCCGTTGTTGTCGATCCTGTAAAGACCGTCAAATTCAGGAGTGAACTTATACCAGACAGAACATTTGTGTTGTGAGTTTTCCCCTGATTCAACGGTGGCGCCTTCATTTGTTCCCTTGACGGTGCCTTCCTCGACCGTGACGGCTTCAGACAGATTGTCGTTGTTGAGGACGGTAACGGGACGGACACAGGCGATTATGTCCGGAGTGCCGCAGAACACGTCGCCGTTTTTGAGAACGAGAGGGCGAATATGGTTGCTCTTAGAGCCTTCCTGGATCTGGTAAGTCCAGATTACGTTGCCGTTGAGGAGATACTTTAAAAAGGAACCATCGTCGCCTTCGGTCACGGCGTACAAGCCGCCGTCGTTGACCGGCACCACGCAGTTGCGGACATGCCCGATACTGCTTTTCCAAATGGGGAAGCCGTATCTGGCTGAGAGGGCCATTACGCCGTCCTGATATGAGACATATATGATGTCTCCGCTCAGATCGATCGCCAAACCGCCGTCGTCTCCGATCCTGGCGTCGAGTTCAGTTTTCCAGACTTGTTCACCGTTTTCGTCAAGGGCCAAAACATGACCATTGTTATTCCCGGGTCTGGTGATTGCAAAGACAGTTCCATTTGAGCCTACAATAGGTTCGCGACAGTTCATGTTCTCACCTCTTTCTGTCTCGACTTTCCATGCCAGGGTCCCGCTTGTGGTATTGACCGCGACAACCCCGCCATTGACTTTGTAATAGACCTTTGATCCGTCCGGGCTGAAGTTTACGCCGTTGCCACCCCAACCGTCGGTGCAATTCGGATCTTCGTAGCACCAGGCCACTGTGCCGTCGGAATTTACGGCGAACAAACCTTTGTTGGCCACTTTTACGAAGGCTTTGTCATCAAAATATTTTACCGCGCTGCTGGCTAGTCGGTTGCCGTCCTCGGCCAGTTTGACGGTCCAGACGTTTTCACCGGTCGCGATATTAAATTTGCAAAGGTTGGCCTGCTCGTCGCAAACGTAGAGATACCCGTCGTTAGTAATGGTTGGCGCGCCATTGTCCCAGCTGGGCTCGGTCGCGAACTCAGTGACTTCGCCAGTCTCAATATTGATCCTGAGGACCGTGGCGTTGGGCGAAGGATCGTTGGAAAGATAGAGGAATCCATTGTATTCTACCGCGGACCCGCAGATGTAATACGGCTGGAAGTAATCGTTCTTCCAAACTTCGGAAAAGCTGTTGCCTCCGTCAAGCGCGACGCATCCGGATCCCTGGAGATCGTAGCCCAGTGTTGCGGCCGCTTCGGAAGCCTCAGTCTTTGCTGAGAAGAAAAAAGCAAGCGTGATGGCCAAAGATAAACCGAGAAGTTTTTTCATGTTTTCTCCCTCACAAAAAGTTGTCAAATTATGCTCTTCTAAATATTATCACAACTTTACAATAATAAAAAAGCTCCCGACTTTCGTCAGGAGCTTTTTTTCTAGCAAGAGCTAGCTTTGGTTTCGCGCTTACTTCCTGCGGAGGAAGAGAGCAACGAGAGCGAGCAAGCCGATGACGGCGGGCTCAGGAACGGTGCCGGCCTTGACCAACTCGACCTTGAAGTCGTCGATGTAGTAAAGGGCGCTGCCGCTCCAGGTGTAGTTGCGGATCTCGGTGGTGTAACCGGCCGTGCCCCAACCGTCGCTCAGGTTGAGCGGCTTGTTGATGTCGTACTGGACGCCGTTGAAGGTCACGAAACGACAGACCGGATTTTCAGGATCGGTGTTGAAGCTGTAACTGAAGGTGAACCACTTGTCGTAGTCGGCGCGGTTGTCGATCGTAACGTCATTCACGTTGTCGGTCGTGAACCTG
>JAGCDY010000008.1 GCA_017650925.1 bacterium | reverse complement strand
TGCTCTCCGGCACTTTATACACCGCAAGGGACGCCGCTCACAAAAGGCTCGTCGAAGCCTTGGAGAGAGGCGAACAGCTTCCTTTCCCCCCGGAAGGGGCGACCATCTATTACACCGGCCCGACGCCGGCCCCTCCCGGGCGCGTCATCGGCTCCGCCGGCCCCACCACCGCCTACCGCATGGACCCTTACGTCGAGCCTTTGCTGAAAGCCGGCGTGCTCGGCATGATCGGCAAAGGGGCGAGGAAGGGGAACGTCCCCGAACTCATAAAAAAATACGGGGCCGTCTATTTCGCCGCGCCGGGAGGCTGCGGCGCCCTTTTGGGCAAAAGCATAGTGGAATGCGAGATCATCGCCTATCCTGACCTTGGCACGGAAGCCGTGAGGAAATTGAAAGTCGTCGATTTCCCGGCCTTCGTCGCCCAGGACAGCCTCGGCGACAGCATTTATTAATGAACCAAATACGATCAGTATGAAAAACATCTTTCTAACAGTTATCGCGGCGCTCTTCTGTGTTTCGGCGCTTTGCGACGAATGTCTCTCCGAGCCCTTCAGTTTCCTCAGCGAAAGCGACATGGAACAGGCGGTGACTTTGAAAGCCACCGATCCCATTTATTACAGCGGCGATCTGGCGTCTGGAGAACCGGAATACGTTTCCATCAAGGTGCAGGATGTGGACAACCCGGTCTACGAGGAAGTACTTATGTACCTGGAAGCGCCCTTCGCCGACGGCGTTTTCTATTGGGATTACTACGCTCCCGAGTTCATCAATCTTCCCGCGGGACACACCTACCTTCTTACGGAAACGATCAAGACGAACGAGGGGACGGAAGAATACAGTCATACCATCAAGATTTTGCCTGAGCCTGTGGCTTTCCTGATCCTCGGCATCGCCGGCTTCTTCTTTCTTAGGAAGCGCGCGAAAGCTCTTGCCGCCTTCGTTATCGCCGCGGCGGTCTTCGCGACGGCCAGCGCCAGAGCCGACGGCTGCGTGCAGTCGGTCGCGGCCGGACAGTTCTTCCCCTTCGACAGAATGGTCATTATCAACTACGTTCTTGAATCCGAAGAGAACGACGAGTTCACCGTGGATTTCTTCTGCACTACCGACGAAGGCGCGACCTTCTATAAGCTTTCGGAATACGGAACACTTTCCGGAGAAGGCGAAAGCGGTACGGTGCAGGGCAACGGCGCCCATAAGATCTTCTGGACGCCGGGCGAAAACTTCGACTATATCCACTCCGACAGCATGAGGATCAAAGTTACGGGCGAAGTCGTTCCGCCGCCGCCCAAGACTTTCATGACCATCGACCTTACCGACGGTTCCGTCAGCTATTCCCCTGAAGAACCCACGGGCGGCTGGACGGAAGAATACAAGACCACCAAGCTGGCTCTGAAGCGCATCGAGGCGGGAACTTTCAAGATGGGCAGCCCCTCGGACTTTGGCATGAGGGGTGACACAGACCTCTACCAGCGCGATGTCACGCTTACGAAGCCGTATTACATCGGCGTCTTCGAAGTGACGCAGAAACAGTACAAGCTGATCACCGGACAGGATCCCTCAAAATTCAAGGGCGACACGCGTCCGGTGGAATGCGTCAACTTCAACACCGTCACGGGCGAAGGCGGCTTCTTCGCGCTGCTGAACCAAATGACCGGCCTCACTTTCGGTCTTCCCACGGAAGCGCAGTGGGAGAATGCCTGCCGCGCTGGAACGGAAACGAGTCTGAACAACGGCACCGATCTCATTACCAACGACTGGGATCCCAATCTTTCTCAGCTCGGGCGCTACAACGGCGACTGGGAGGACAACAAGATTAACACGTCTTACAATAGAGAGACCGTCCCCGTGGGCAGTTATCTTCCCAACAATTGGGGCCTCTACGATATGCACGGCAACGTCGCCGAGTGGTGCCTGGATTGGATAGAGACTAGCCACCTCAAGGAGACTGATCCCGTGACTGATCTGGTAGGCTCTCTCACCGCCTCTTACACGACCGTGCGTGGCGGATATTATAAAGCTATTGGCAAAGCCTGCAGTTCGGCGGCCCGCACTTTCCCGAACAAAAACATAGCCTCCAGCAACAGCCAGGCTCCCCAGTACGGCATCCGTGTCTTCATGCAAATAGAAGAATAGCTGACGTCTGTTTTGGAAAAAAGGCCGCGGTCAAACCGCGGCCTTTTTTTATTCCAAAACGCGGGCCTCAACGGGGCAGAGCTTTCGGAAGGCCGCGAGATCCAGAAGGGTTGGAGCGTTCTCGTCAAAGCCCGGTTCATAGGCGCGGCCGCAGGCGGCGTATTTTCCTCCCGTGACGGGATTGTAGGGGAGGAAATCGACGGAGGTGAGATTTTTGAGTTCTTTGGCCAAGTTTGCCACGGCGGTCAGGTTTTCTTCACTGTCGGTCACGTTCGGAATTAGGGGCAGCCTGAAACAGTAGGGCGTTGCGCATTCTTTGTCGAGGCGCCTGATGTTTTCGAGGATGAGCGCGGAGCCTTGTCCGGTCCAATGTCTGGCTTTTTCATTATCCAGCACTTTCAATCCGACGTGCAGACATTCGGCTTTTTCCGCCAGGGTTTTCAGCTTTTGGTAATCGCCGTGACAGGAGGTGTCGATGATGGAGGGGAGAGCGCTTTTGGTGAGGTCCAGGACTTCCAGGAGAAAGTCGGCCTGCGAAAGGGGCTCGCCTCCGGAAAAAGTCACGCCGTCCAGAAGCTCTTTTTTGTCCAGGAGATATTCCGCCAGTTTTCGCGAGCTCCAAACCTCTCCCGCCAGCCTTTGTCCGCCGGGAAAAGTCAGAAGCTCAGGAGCGGGGGACTGGCCTTCCGGACTGTGGCACCACTTGCAGCGCAGAGGGCAGCCTTTCAGGAAGACGGTTATCCTGAGCCCGGGGCCGTCGTGGATGGAAGCTTCCGCAATATCGAATACAAGGCCCTGCATAATTACGCGCCGAAAGCCTGGCGGCCTATGATCTGATCCTGGTAGGGCTTTGAGAGCTCCACAAAATAGCCGCTCCAGCCCCAGACGCGGACTATGAGGTCGCGGTAGTTTTCAGGGTGTACCTGGGCGTCGCGAAGTTTGTCGGGGTTCAGGGTGTTCAGCTGCAGCTGCTGACAGCCAAGTTTGACGAAGGCCTGGATAAGCTTAACGACTTTGAGAAGGGCTTCCTCGTTCCTGAAGTAGGCATCCGATAGCTCCAGCGTGATGGGGCCGCCGTTGCAGAGAGGTCCGTAGTCTATTTTGCCGTAGGTCTCAAGTTCGCTGAGAACTCCCCGGACTTTGACGCCGGGGGAAGGGGCGAGGCTGGAGCCGATGAAGTCGCCGTATTTGCGGCCGTCGGCGGTGGCTTTCAGTTTCTGGCCTTCCTTTTTCTCGGTCATGAGCACGTAGTGCTGGGCGGAGCCGGTGCCCGGCCTTATACGGCCGCCGCGGCCGTTGTCCTTGATCTTGGACAGGGTGTCGGCAAAGATCTCGAACAGGCGTTTCAGCAGGGAATCGGCGTAATCGTCGTTGTTGCCGACCTTGTGGGGGACGTCCTTGATCATCTTTCTTAGCTCCTCGTCGTTCTCGTAGTCGCTTTCCAAGGCGGCTAGGAGCCTTGCGGGGGAAACTTGCTTTTTCTCGAAGATAAGGTATTTGACCGCCGCCAGGGCGTCGGCGGCGTTGGCGGAGCCGCAGCCGTGGCAGCCGTAGTGGTAGTGGCTTCCGCCGCCGTTGTTCAGGTCGCGTCCTTTTGCGAGCGTGTTTTTGGAAAAGAGGGAAATGAAGGGATCGGGAAGGAAATACCACTCTCTTTCGCAGACGCGCCTGAAGCCTTTCGCCTGTTCTTCGAAGGATTCTTCCAGGCGTTTCATTATGCCGTCGAAATCATCGCCCGCTTTGAGCCCGGATCTGATGGCGCGGTCGGCGGCCAAGGGGAAATTCATGGCGAAGAGGTTCGGCGTGTCGCGGCCGTCCTCCACCACGAACTCCCAGCAGGCCGCGACGGTGTAGTTCCTGGCGGCCTCAAGGCCGTAGCCGAAGCTCACAAGACTATCTATCACCACTTCGTCGTTGCTGTATTGGGGGAAGCCCAGGCCTCTGCGCGTCAATTTGGCGGCGGCCATGAGGAGGTCGTCCGGAGTGCCGGAATCTATCCTCAGGTTGATCTTGGGGTCGATAAGCCCGATATCCTCCGAGGCCTCGAGGCACATGTAGGTCAGGGGATTCACGGCGGGTTTTCCTAACCTGTCGCAGCCGCCCAGCATCATGCTCTGTCCGTTGTCGCCTAATTGTACGCCTTTGTAAAGGTCGGCGTCCCTGGAGAGGGAAATGAAGAATTCCTCCAGAAGCTCGAAGGCTTCTTCTTTTGTGAGGACGCCTGTCTCCAGGTCAGATTTTAGATACGGCCACATATATTGGTCGAAGCGGCCGAAACCTATGTGCTGGCCGCCCGCCGATCTGATCACGGAGGATATGAAGCGAAGGGACTGCAGGGCTTCGTGGAAACTTTCCGCGGGAGAGAGGGGGACTTTTTCCAAAAGGGCGCGCTGAAGTGGTTCTTCGGCGGCTAATGAGTAACGTTTGGCAAAGCTTGCCACGGCGTCTATGGCCGCGATGGCGTTGGTTAAGAAATCGACCGCCTCGGGATCGTCACTTTTCTTTTCCAAAGCTTTTTGGCAGGCGGCTCTGCGGCCGAGGAGACCTTCTTTTAGGAGAAGAGACCAATCCGGGGTCAGGTTTTCTATCACGTCGGTGTGCCTGGTCCCGTCCAGGCCGGCCATGGGAAACTCTAGGTTGCCTTCTATGGTCCTGGTGAAGATGATCCTTTCCCCTGGGAAGACCAGCGGGGTCTCCCTTTCCAGGATATACTCGTAGACGAGGCGGCCGCGGGCGTTCAGGCTCAGGCCCACCGATCGGGCATCCAGATCGTTTGCGATCTCGGAGGAGGAGATTGCGCGCCGGAACCGGTGGTAATAACCGTTGCGGACGGCTTCTCTCAAACTTTGCGTTCTCGGGTTCATTTGAGAATATTGTAGCATAAGCGAAAAGCGGTTCCGCAAAGCGAAAAACGGGTCTTTTGAACGTCTTTTTCACAGGCCTTTTATGTGTGTTAGCTTACTGAAAACCAAATAGTTATATTAGGTAGGGGAGAGGACTCTGAAAGCGGTGGTTGATTTTAAACACCCTTTCTGATATCATTGTTCTCACCCATCGTAAAAAAGCGCGAAAGCATTTTCTACGGTGCTGAAAAAAACATACCCCATACGCGTCGCGAATAGATGCAGACGCTAACGAAGATCTAGACACCGAATAGATGGATGTCTTGTCAGAAGTGAAAATATGTGGTTAACAACATATAAAAAATTTTTTTAATTCATTACATAATCCAAAACCATTGGAGAAATTTTATGGCTAAGGAAACTTACAACAGAACTAAGCCCCACGTGAACGTCGGTACGATCGGTCACATCGACCACGGCAAATCCACGACCACCGCTGCCTTGACGAAAGTTTTGGCTGAGAAAGGTCTGTCCAAATTCGTGCCCTACTCTGAAGTCACCAAGGCTTCCGCCTCCCAGGGCTTCCGTAACGAAAGCAAAACCCTGACGATCGCCACCTCCCACGTCGAGTACGAGAGCGAGACCCGTCACTATGCCCACATCGACTGCCCGGGGCACGCCGACTACATCAAGAAGATGATCACCGGCGCCGCTCAGATGGACGGCTCTATTCTGGTTGTTGCCGCTGATGACGGCCCCATGCCCCAGACCCGCGAGCACATCCTGCTTGCCCGTCAGGTCGGCGTCCCCGCCATCGTTGTTTTCTTGAACAAAGTTGACCTGGTCGACGATCCCGAGCTTCTCGAACTCGTCGAAATGGAACTCAGAGAGCTTCTGACCAAGTACGACTTCCCGGGCGACGAGATCCCCATCATCCGCGGTTCCGCTCTTAAGGCCATCGAAGGCGATCCGAAGTACGTCCAGAGCATCATGGATCTGGTCCACGCCCTCGACACCTATATTCCTGAGCCCCAGCGTCTGACCGACAAGCCGTTCCTTATGGCTGTTGAGGACGTCTTCTCTATTTCCGGCCGCGGCACCGTCGCTACCGGCCGTATCGAGCAGGGCGTCGTCCACGTTGGTGACGAAGTTGAGATCCTCGGTCTCCGCGAGACCCAGAAATCCACCGTCACGGGCGTTGAAATGTTCCGCAAGCAGCTGGAAGAAGGCCAGGCTGGCGACAACGTCGGTCTGCTTCTCCGCGGCATTGACAAGGACGCCATTATGCGCGGCCAGGTCGTTGCTAAGCCCGGTTCCATTCATCCCCACACCAAGTTCATCGGCGAAGTGTACATCCTGACCAAGGAAGAGGGTGGACGTCATACCCCGTTCTTCAAAGGCTATCGTCCGCAGTTCTACTTCCGCACGACTGACGTGACCGGTTCCATCGAGCTCCCCGAGGGCGTCGAGATGGTCATGCCTGGCGACCACGTGACGATCAACGTCGAACTGATCACCCCGATCGCCATGGAGAAGGGTCTTAAGTTCGCTATCCGCGAAGGCGGCCACACCGTCGGTTCCGGTCAGGTTACCGAGATCAAAGAATAATTAGTAATTAGGAAATAATAATGTCTGACGAACAGCGCATTAGGATCAAACTGCGCGCGTATGACCATCGCGTGCTTGACGCTTCCACGCAGGATATCGTCGAGACGGCAAAGAGTACCGGGGCCCTCGTTACGGGCCCCATACCCCTGCCGACGCAGATTGAAAAATACACCGTGAACCGCAGCCCGCACGTCGATAAGAAGAGCCGCGAACAGTTCGAACAGAGAACTCACAACCGCCTCATCGACATCGTCTGCCCGACTGCCAAGACAGTTGACGGCTTGAAAAAGCTGAATCTGCCCGCCGGTGTTGACATCCAGATCAAGGTGCTCTAACTTAGGGCGCTCTCATTTGAAGAAGTAATAATAGAGGAAAAGCAATGCTGCTTGGAAGAAAGATAGGAATGACGCAAGTCTACCGCGAAGACGGAACGGCCGTGGCCGTGACCGTCGTTCAGGCCGGACCCTGCGTCGTGTTGCAGAAGAAGCCTGCCGAGAAGAACGGCGGCGTGAACGCAGTGCAGCTTGGATTTGAACCGATAAAGGATAAAGCCGCGAAGAAGCCCCAGCTCGGCCACGCCAAGAAGGCCGGCCAGGCTCAGGCTTACCGCTTCTGCCGCGATATGCGCGTGGAAAACCTGGACGACTATGAGGTCGGCCAGACCATCGGTGTGGAACAGTTCACGGTCGGCCAGACTGTCGACGTGATCGGCACCTCCCGCGGTATGGGCTACCAGGGCGTCATCAAGCGCCACCACCATCACGGCGGCGGCGACGCTCACGGCTCCATGTTCCACCGCTCCACCGGCGGTATCAGCTCAAGCGCGTATCCTTCACGTGTTTTCAAACTGCGCGGCATGCCCGGTCAGATGGGCAACGAGCGCGTCACTGTCCAGAGCCTCACGGTGGAAACGATCGATTCTGAAGAGAACCTGATCGCCATCCGCGGCGCTGTTCCGGGCCCCAAGAGCGGTCTCGTGATCGTCCGCCCGGGCGTTAAAGCCAAGGTTCAGAAGTAAAAAGGGACTATATAAATGGCATCATTAACAAAGATCAACATTGCGGGCGAGAAGACGGGCACTGTGGAAGTCAATGATACTTTCATGAACTTCCCCTACAATCCCGAACTCACGCATGACTGTGTGGTCGCTCAGCTGGCCAACAAGCGTCAGGGCAACGCCTCGACGCTGACCAAGTCCGAAGTGAACCTCACGAAGAAGAAACCTTTCCGTCAGAAAGGCACCGGCAATGCCCGCGCCGGTTATTTCGCTTCCCCGGTGAGGCGCGGCGGCGGCATCGCCCACGGCCCGCACCCCAGAAGCTATGAAACGAAGATAAACAAAAAGCAGCGCCGCATCGCTCTGTATGGCACTTTCGCCCAGATGATGCGCGACGGTGAAGTTAGCGTGATCGCGGACTGGAACATGGAGAAGCCCCAGACGAAAGTCATGGCCGGCCTCAAGAAAGCCCTCGAATCCCGCAAGCTGATGCTGGTCGGACTGCCCGGCGACGAATACGCCTGCCTGTCCACCCGCAACATCGAGAACGCTCTTTTTGTCATCACCGACAGGGTGAACGTTTTTGATCTCGTCAACTCCACTCAGGTCGTCCTTTCCGAGGCCGCTTACAAGGTCTTGGAAGAGCGTTTCCTGGCCAGCCAGAACATCAAGGAGGACTAATTCATGAAGAACCCTTCTGAAGTTATCAAGAGCCAGGTCATCTCGGAAAAGGGGACGTTCCTCGCCGAGACCGCCAACCAGTATATTTTCAAGGTTGCGCAGGACGCCAATAAGATCGAGGTCAAAGCCGCCGTTGAGGCGCTCTACCAGGTCAAGGTAGTGGAAGTCCAGATCCTTAACCGAGTCGGCAAAGAACGCCGCCGCGGCCTGAAGATCGGACATGTTCCCGGATACCGCCGCGCCATCGTGCGCCTCGCCTCCGGCAACTCCATCAGCTTGACATAAATTTGGCTTCACACCCAGGAAATAATTTAGAATTATGGCAATCAAGAAATACAAACCCACAACCCCCTCACGGCGCCACATGTCCAACATCTCGCGCGAAGGCCTCTCCAACGAGGGTCCCGAGCAGAGCTTGGTGGTCAAACTGAAAAGCCATGCGGGTCGTGACGCCTACGGACACGTCTCTATGAGACACCAGGGCGGTCACCACAAGCGCCTGTATCGTCTGATCGACTTCAAGCGCGACAAGGACGGCATCCCCGGCACCGTCGCCAGGATCGAGTACGATCCTTATCGTACGGCGCACATCGCCCTTATCAACTATAAGGACGGCGAGAAGCGTTACATCATCGCTCCGGAAGGCATCGCGGTCGGCAATACGATCATGTCCGGCGACGAATGCGAATTCAACGTCGGCAACACCATGCCGCTTTCCCGCATCCCGATGGGCACCCAGATCCACAACATCGAACTGATCCCCGGCCAGGGCGGCAAATTAGTGCGCAGCGCCGGCTGCTTCGCCACTCTGATGGCGAAGGAAGGCAAGTTCGCCCACGTCCGCATGGGCAGCGGCGAAGTGCGCCTCATCCCCCTGGAAGCCCGCGCCACTATCGGCGTGGTCGGCAACAGAGACCATGAGAAGGTCTCCCTTGGTAAGGCCGGCCGTTCCCGCTGGCGGGGCATCAGGCCGAGCGTCAGAGGCGTTGCTATGAACCCGATCGACCACCCGATGGGCGGCGGCGAAGGCCGAGCCTCCGGCGGTCATCCGACTACGCCCTGGGGCAAGAGGAGTTTGGGACGCAAGACAAGAACGCGCTCCAAGAGAAGCGATTACATTATAAAACGACGGACGAAAGGCTATGGCTCGATCAATTAAAAAAGGACCTTATGTCGAAGACAAACTGCTGGTCAAGATCCAGCGTTTGACCGAGAGCGGCGAACACAGACCTATCAAGACCTGGTCCCGCCGTTCGATGGTAACCCCGGAATTCGTGGGACACACATTCCTGGTCCACGATGGCAGAAAGCATGTGTCAGTCTTCATTACGGAGAACATGGTGGGGCATAAGCTCGGCGAATTCGCGCCGACTCGCACGTTCCGCCAGCACAGCGGCAGCAAGGGTAAGAAGCCCGGTGAATAATACCGAAATTAGTTAAAGAAGGAAAATAGACACATGGAAGCGAAAGCAACTGCTAAGACGGTGAGAATATCACCAACCAAGGCGCGCCTGGTCACTAACCTGATCTCGAAGAAGGCCGTTCCTGAGGCTCTCCGCATTCTTGACGCGACGCCCAAAAAGGCTAGCCGTCTCGTTGTGAAGGTCCTCAAGTCCGCCGTGGCCAACGCCGGCGCCTCGATCCTGCCCGAAGACCTCGTGGTGAAATCCGCGACGGTGGACGGCGGACCGACCATGAAACGTTTTCGTCCGGCCTCCAGAGGCCGTGCGAACAGGATCATCAAACGCACTAGCCACATCACCGTGACGGTGACGGACGAGCGCTAAAAATCTAAGAAAACCGGTCCTTGATTTCAAAGGGCCATAATGGTATAATCTCTGTCACTATTTCGGTAAATAAACACCGCGAAAACAGAGAGAACCGGAGTTAAATCCAGTGGGACAAAAAGTAAATCCGATAGGTCTGCGAATCGCCCTGAACCGCGACTGGCAGTCGAAATGGTACGCGCCTAATAAAGAGTTCGGCGCTATGCTGATAGAGGATCTGAAGATCCGCGACTTCGTGAAGCGTAAACTGTACGCTTCCGGCGTTGCTCACGTTAAGATCGAGCGCGTCACCGACCGCATCCGCGTGACCGTCTTCACGGCCCGTCCGGGCCTCGTGATCGGCACCAAGGGCGGCGACATCAACAAGCTCCGCGACGAACTGAAGCAGTTCACCAAGCGCGACATCTACATCGAGATCGAAGAGATCAAGCGCCCGGAACTGGAAGCCCAGCTCGTGGCCGAAGGCGTTGCCCAGCAGCTTGAGAAGCGCGCCTCCTACAAGCGCGTCCTTAAGCGCAGCTCCCAGCTCGCCATGGATATGGGCGCCCTGGGCATCCGCATCGTCGTGAGCGGCCGTCTTGGCGGCGCTGAGATCGCCCGCACCGAATCCATCCGCGTCGGCAAAGTGCCCCTTCATACCCTGAGGGCCGACATCGACTTCGGTTTCGCCGAAGCCCGCACGACTTACGGCGCCATCGGCTGCAAGGTCTGGATCTCCCGCAATGACAAAGCCCTGGAAGAGAAGGCGGAACGCCGTCCCTCTAAGCCCAGAGCCCCCCGCGGCCCCAGAGCTCCCCGCCCCGAGAAAGCCAAATAAAAGCAAATATTCAGAAGGAAGATAGATTATGGCGTTACAACCGAAAAGAGTGAAATTCAGAAAGCAGCAGCGCATGTCGCGCGCCGGGCTCGCCAAGGGCGGCACGGAAGTCGCTTTCGGTGAATACGGCCTTCAGGCCCTGGACAGAGGCTGGGTCACAGCCATCCAGATCGAGGCGGCCCGTGTCGCTATCACCCGTCACATGAAGAGACGCGGCAAAGTCTGGATCCGTTCGTTCCCCGACAAACCCTACAGCAAGAAACCCGCCGAGACCCGCCAGGGCAAAGGCAAAGGCGCCACCGAAGGCTGGGTCGCCGTCGTTCGTCCGGGCAAAGTCATGTTTGAGATCGAGGGCGTCACGGAAGCCGTCGCGAAAGAGGCTCTCTGCCTGGCCGCCGCGAAGCTCTCCATCCGCACGCGTTTCGTCGCGAGACACGTAATCTAAGGAGAAAGAAATGAAGAAAGCCAACGAGATCCGCAATCTGGAAGTGGACCAGCTGGAGAAGGAACTCTCCCGTCTGCAGAAGGAAAGCTTTGAGCTTCGCAACAAGAAAGCCATCAAGCAGCTGACGACCACGCATGAACTTAAGCAGAATCGCCGCGCGATCGCTCAAGTTAAGACCGTCATCACTGAAAAGAATAAAAAGTCGAACTAACAGCGACAAAAAATCGGAAACCGGATAATGGAAAACAAAATTGATAGCAGCAGAAAGATCCGCCAGGGCGTGGTGATCAGCGATAAGGGAGACAAATCCCTCGTAGTGCGCGTCGAACGCCGTGCGCCGCACGTTTTGTACAGCAAAATGGTGCGCTTGGTCAAGAAGTACTACGTCCATGACGAGAAGAACGAAGCTCGTCTCGGCGACACCGTAAAGATCGAAGAGTGCCGTCCCGTCAGCAAGACTAAACGCTGGCGCCTGCTCGAAATCGTCGAGCGCGCCACTCTGAACGCTACCGAGCAGCAGTAAGGAGTACTAGATTATGATTCAGCAGCAAACCAGACTGGTAGTCGCCGACAACACGGGCGCCCGTGAGGTCATGTGCATTCGAGTCCTCGGCGGAACCAAGCGTCATTACGCTCAGGTAGGCGATATCATCGTCTGCTCCGTCAAGGCCGCCGACCCCAACAGCCCCGTCAAGAAAGGCGAAGTCGTGAAGGGCGTCATCGTCCGCACCAAGAATATCATCAAACGCAAAGACGGCTCCAAGCTTCGTTTCGACAACAACGCGCTCGTCATCCTGGCCAAGGACAAGGATCCGAAAGGCACCCGTATCTTCGGGCCCGTCGCCAGGGAACTGCGTGAAAAGAAGTTCACGAAGATCGTTTCTTTAGCCCCGGAAGTCGTGTAAGGAAGGAATTATGGGTATCAAAAAAGGCGACATCGTAAAAGTCATCTCCGGCAACGGCAAAGGAAAAGAAGGCAAAGTCCTCAGCGTCAAGAATGCCGGCTGCGATAACTGCACCGTGAAGGTCGAGGGCGTGAAGCTCCAGAAGCGCCACGTCAAGGCCCGCAGCGAAGCCCAGAAGGGCGGCATCGTCGACAAGGAAGCTCCCATCCACATCTCGAACGTGAAACTGGTGAGCTCCGCCGCCAATGAATAAAGCAAGGTAAGCATCAAGGAAAAGATAAAATGTGCGCAAAAGCTAAGAAAGAAGCCCCTGAAGCCAAGGCCGCGGCCCCTGCCGAAAAAGTGACGCCGCGCTTCATGGCGCTCTACAACGACGAGATCAAAGCCAAGCTCTTTAAGGATCTCAAAAAGACCAACGTCCACCTCGTCCCGAAACTTGAAAAGATCGTGGTGAGCATGGGCGTCGGCATCGCCACCGAGGACGCGGCCCACGTTCAGAACGCGGCCGCCGATCTGGCCATCATCACCGGCCAGAAGCCGATCATAACCAAGGCCACGAAGTCCGTCTCGAACTTCAAGCTGAGAGAAGGCAACCAGGTTGGCTGCAAAGTCACCCTGCGCGGCGCCCGCATGTATGAGTTCTTAGAAAGGCTCATCTGCATCGCCCTGCCCCGAATCCGCGACTTCCGCGGCATCTCCGCCAAGGGCTTCGACGGCCACGGCAATTTCTCTTTCGGCCTTAACGACCAGCTGGTCTTCCCCGAGATCAACCCGGACAAAGTGAAGCGCCAGCAGGGCATGAACATCACCTTCGTCACCAGCACGAATTCCGACGCCGACTGCAAAGCCATGCTCGTCGAATTCGGTATGCCTTTCGTCAAATCTAACGCTAAATAAAGGTTCTCAAAGTGGCAAAAACATCATTGATACAGAAGCAGAAAAGAACCCCGAAGTTCAGCTGCAGAGGCTACAACCGTTGTCAGAGATGCGGTCGTCGCCGCGGTTATATGCGTAAATTCCAGCTTTGCCGTATTTGCTTCCGCGAATTGGCCGGCAACGGAGTCATTCCCGGCGTGGTCAAGTCCAGCTGGTGATTTTTCTGAAAACAAGATAATTCAATATATCAGGAGTTAAGTATGGCAATGTCAGACCCGATCGGCGATCTTCTCGCGCGCATCAGAAACGCGTGCATGGCCAAGCATCGCACCGTCGACGTCCCCGCTTCCAAGCTCAAAACCAACATTCTGGAAGTCCTGAAGGCGGAAGGTTTCATCAGCGGTTATCAGCCTGTGGAAGGCGCGCCCATCCCCACGCTGCGAGTTTATATCCGCTATTTCCGTCATGAACCGGTCATCCAGCACATCAAACGCGTCTCTAAGCCCGGTCTGCGCCGTTACGCGGCCGCTTCCGAAATGAAGCTGGTCAGAGGCGGCCTGGGCCTTATGATCGTCTCCACCCCGGAAGGCGTCATAACGAGCAAAGAGGCCAAGAAGCGCAATGTGGGCGGCGAGCTCTTAGTGGAAATCTGGTAATCAAAGCGGTCATCCGCGAAACCCAATAGATAAAAGAAAATGTCACGAATCGGAAGAAAAACTATTACGGTGCCCCAGGGTGTGACCGTGACTGCCGAGACCGGCAAAGTCACCGTGAAAGGTCAGAAAGGGGAAACGAGCCTTGCCATCCCGCAGGGTATCACCGTGACCGTGGACGGCTCTAACGTGAGCGTCTCGAGAGAAAGCGAAGAGCGCCATCTTTGCGAAATGCACGGCACGGTGCGCGCTACGCTTGTCAATATGATATCTGGCGTGAAAGACGGCTACTCCAAGGGCCTGGAAATGGTCGGCGTCGGCTACCGCGCCGAGGTCAAGGCCAACAAGCTCTATCTCTACATCGGCTGGACGAAACCCGCCGAGGTCGAGATCCCCAAGGGCATCACCTGCGCCGTCGATCAGAACACCAAGATCAATCTTACCGGCATCTCCCTGGACCAGGTCGGCGTCGTCGCCGCCAAGATCCGCAGCATCTGCCCGCCCGAACCGTACGGCGGCAAGGGCATCCGCTACGCCGGCGAGAACGTCCGCCGCAAAGCCGGCAAGTCCGTGGCAGGCAAATAAGGATTTGAGAGGAACAACACTATGAAATACACAGCTAAACGCAAAGATCTTACTCCGCGTAAAAGACGTCATCGCAGCATGAGGCAGCGCGTCGTCGGCACCATAGAGCGTCCCCGCCTGCATGTCAACTGCACCCTGCGCTACATCTACGCCCAGGTCATCGACGATTCCGAAGGTAAAGTTTTGGCCAGCGCCACCAGCGCCGGCAAGAGCTATACCGCCGAGGGCAGCCGCTCCAACATCGCCGCCGCCAAAGAAGTCGGCAAGATGGTCGCGGAAGCCGCCAAAGCCAAGAACATCACCGCGGTGGTCTTCGACCGCGCCGGATTCAAGTATCACGGTAAGGTCAAAGCTCTGGCTGACGCCGCCCGCGAAGCCGGTTTGCAATTTTAAGTCAATATACGAGGAGTTTTTAAGTGGCAAGATTCAGAGAAGAGAAGTCAGCGGATACGTTCGAAATTGAGAACGTCATCAAGGTCAACCGCACTTCCAAGACCGTAAAAGGCGGACGCCGCAACAGCTTCAGCGCCCTGGTCGTCGTTGGCGACGGCAAAGGCCACGTTGGTCTGGGATTCGGCAAAGCCAACGAGACCACCGACGCTATCAGCAAAGCTTACAACGACGGCCGCAAGAACATTGTGGAAGTCAAGCTTTACAACACCACCATCCCCTTTGCCGCCACTGGTAAGTTCAAAGCCGGCAAAGTCTTCCTCAAGCCCGCCACGACCGGTACCGGCGTCATCGCCGGCGGCGCGGTCCGTGCGGTCCTGGAAGCGGTTGGCGTCAAAGACATCCTTAGCAAATCCAT
This sequence comes from bacterium, assembly GCA_017650925.1. Lineage (GTDB taxonomy): Bacteria > Auribacterota > UBA3054 > UBA3054 > UBA3054 > UBA3054. Next base: position 4,385 of record JAGCDY010000008.1, on the reverse strand, counting down.
GGGCTCCAACAACCCCATCAACATGGCCAAGGCCACTCTCGAGGCCCTTCAGATGATGACCAGGATGGACGACGTTCTGGCCCGCCGCGGCCTGCGCGGTAAGAACAAGGAAAACGAAGCTCCGGCGACTCCGGCTGCTGAATAAGGAAATAGATTATGCAGATCAACGATTTAAAAGCTTTTCCGGGCGCCAAGCGCACGAACAAGAGAAGAGGCCAGGGCCAGGGTACCGGCAACGGTAAGACCGCCGGCCGCGGCAGCAAAGGTCAGAAAGCCCGTTCCGGCGGCGGCGTCCGCATCGGCTTCGAAGGCGGCCAGACCCCCATTTACCGCAGACTTCCCCGCAGGGGCTTCAACAACGCCAACTTCACGATCGCTTACGAAGTGGTCAATGTTTGCGAACTGAACAGATTCCCGGCCGGTTCCACCGTGACCATCCAGGAACTCATCGCCATCGGCATCCTTCCCAAGAAGACCCCGCGTTTCAAAGTTCTGGCCAAGGGCGACATCAACGTCGCCGTGACGGTCGTCGCCGACAAATGGAGCCCTGCCGCGGAAGAAAAGATCAAAGCCGCGGGCGGTTCCATCTCCAACGGAAAACAGGAATAATTTTTTACTACAGCCCTATAAAGGACCAAAATGTGGAAAGCGCTTAGCAACATGTTCAGCATCAAGGAACTCAGAGAGAGGATCGTTTTCACTCTCCTGATGCTTGGTGTCTATCGTCTGGCAGGCAGCATCTGGGCTCCCGGCGTTAACGTGGATAAAGTTCAGGAAATGTTCGGTCAGCTCGGCAACCTGTTTGACATGATGGATATGTTCACCGGCGGCGGCATCGGCAACATGACCATTATGGCTCTTGGTGTCATGCCTAACATCTCCGCCTCCATTATCATACAGCTGGCAGCCAGCGTCGTGCCCAGCCTGGAGCGTCTCTCCAGGGAAGGCGAGGCCGGCCGCCGCAAGATCAACCAGTACACCCGTTATCTTACGGTCATCATCTGCGTCGTGCAGGGCGGCATCCTTGCGAAGTCCCTTTGCAGCAACGGCGTCAACATGATCCCCGCTCCGCTCTTTATACCGCTCTTCATCATCTGCCTTACGGCCGGCACCACCTTCCTTATGTGGCTCGGCGAGCAGATCACGCAGCGCGGCATTGGCAACGGCATCTCGCTCATCATCGCCGCCGGTATCCTTTGCCGCATGCCCTATGCCTTCAAGCGTTTGTGGACTAACAATCTCGCTCCCGGTTCTCCCGGCAGCCTGCCTGTCGGCATTCTGATGATAGTGCTCTTCGTGGTCGTGGTCTACGCCATCATCATGGTCATCCAGGGCCAGCGCCGCATCCCGGTGCAGTACGCCCGCAGGGTGGCCGGCGGCGGCAAGACGGTCCCGGCTCACACCTCTTACATCCCGCTGCGCCTCAACCAGGCCAACGTGATCCCCATCATCTTCGCTGGCGCTCTGATGATCATTCCGTCGGCGCTGTCCAGGATGATCCCCGTCGAGTGGCACACGCTCAACGACATCGTCAAGCAGTTCTCCGAACCGAGCCGCGCCGGATACCTGATCCTCTACGCCGCGCTGGTCATCTTCTTCACGTACTTCTACACGGCCATTCAGTTCAATCCCGTGCAGATCGCCGATGACTTCAAGAAGAACGGCGCCTTCATTCCGGGCATCAGGCCGGGCAAGCCGACTTCCGACTTCCTGGAAGCCTGCATGTTCCGCATCACGACCGCGGGCGCCATTTTCCTGGCGATCATCGCCGTCGTTCCGGCTCTTATCACCAGCAAGCTGAATGTGGACTGGACCGTCGCGAGCTTCATGGGCGGCACCGGTATCCTGATCGTCGTGGGCGTCGTCCTCGACACCATGCAGCAGATAGAAGCGCACCTTCTCATGCACCAGTATGACGGCTTCATGCAGAAGGGACGCCTCAGAGGGAGATATTGATCCTTATGCGCGTCGTTTTGCTAGGACCTCCGGGCGCCGGAAAGGGCACTCACGCCGGTATCGTGACCGACACCTGCAAGATCCCGCACATCTCTACGGGTGACATGTTCAGGGCGGCCATCAAGAACGGCACGCCGGTCGGACTGGAAGCCAAGTCCTATATGGACAAGGGCGAACTGGTCCCCGACAGCGTGGTCTGCAAAATGGTGGAAGAAAGAATAGCCGAAGCCGACTGCGGAAACGGATTCCTTCTGGACGGTTTCCCCAGGACCATGGCCCAGGCCAAAGCCCTCGACGCGGCTCTCGCCGCCAAAGGGCAGAAGATAGATCTTGTGATAAACCTCATGTGCAGCGACGAAGTGGTCTTGAGTCGTCTTACGACCCGCCGCGTCTGTCGCACCTGCGGACAAATATACAACGTCATATCGAAGCCGCCGAAAGTTGCCGGCGTCTGCGATATCGACGGCGGTGAAGTCTATCAGCGCAGTGACGACACTGTCGAGACGATCACCAACCGTCTGAGCGTCTACAAAGCCCAGACGGCCGAGCTCATTGACTACTACAAAGGCAACGGCGTCCTAAAGGACGTCAAAGCCGACTGTGACAAGAACGAGACGGCGAAAGCTATCGCGGCTTTGCTCTGATGTCCGGCATTACCATCAAGACAGAAGAAGAGATCGAAGGGCTGCGCGCTTCCTGCGCGATAACCGCTGAACTTCTGCGCTTGATAGAGGGCTGGATCGTTCCCGGCGTCACGACGATCGAAATAGACCGTCGGGCCGAGGACTTCATCAGGTCAAAGGGCGCGGTGCCTGCCTTCAAGGGACTTTACGGTTTTCCGGGAACGGTGTGCTCTTCCGTGAACGAGGAAGTGGTGCACGGGATCCCAGGCGACCGGATGCTCTGCGAGGGCGACATCGTCAGCATCGACACGGGCGCGCTCTTTAGGGGCATGTACAGCGACGCGGCCAGGACGTACCTGGTCGGGAACGTCGACCCTAAGGTGGAGAAGCTCGTGAAGGAGACGGAAGCCTCCTTTGATGCCGGAGTGAAGCTCGTCAGGGAGGGCGTCCATCTGGGTGACGTCTCCCACGCGATCCAATGCCACGCCGAGAAATTCGGCTTCGGCGTCGTCAGGGAATACGTCGGTCACGGAGTGGGAAGAAAGCCGCACGAACCGCCCGATATCCCCAACTACGGAAAGAAGGGGACGGGACCGGTCCTGGCCGCGGGCATGACTCTGGCAATAGAGCCCATGATAACTTTGGGCAAGCCGGGCGTCAGGACCCTAAGAGACGGCTGGACGGTCGTGACCAAAGACGGCCTGCCCTGCTCCCACCACGAGAACACGGTCGTTGTCACAAAGAATGGATGTGAAATATTAACAAAGTAAATACATAAAGGAAAAACACTATGAAAGTGCGTTCTTCAGTAAAACTGATGTGCGAAAAATGCCGCATCGTCCGGAGAAACCGGGTCATTCGCGTTATCTGTACCAACCCTCGCCACAAACAGCGTCAGGGCTAACCCCTTGTGTAAGCAAATCAGGAGCTAAACTTTATGCCTCGTATCGTAGGAGTAGACATTCCTAACCAGAAGCGGATCGAAGCCGCTTTACAGTACATTTACGGCGTCGGCCCCCTCACCGCGAAACTGATCCTTCAGGAAGCCGAAGTTGATCCGGACAAGAGAGCCCACGAATTGGTCAACGACGAGATCCAGCGCATCACCGTGGCGCTTCAGGCCAGACTGATCGAGGGCGATCTTCGCCGCGAAGTCCAGCAGAACATCAAGCGCCTGGTGGCCATCAACTGCTACCGCGGCCAGCGCCACCGCAAGAACCTTCCGACGCGCGGTCAGCGTACGCGCACCAACGCCCGTACCCGCAAAGGCCCCAAGCGCATGTTGAGCGCCGGCGGCGGTCCCAAGAAATAAGAAATAAACTCAGGAGTAATATCTTAAATGGCTACTACAAGACGCAAAGGCGCGCGGAAAGTTTCCAAGAACATCCCGCAGGGCATTGCCTACATCAAGGCCTCTTTTAACAACACCATCGTCTCCGTGGCTGATCGCCGCGGCAACGTGATTTCCTGGTGCTCCGCCGGCAAACTCAAATACAGCGGCGCCCGCAAATCCACGGCCTTCGTGGCCACCAGGATCGCCCAGGAAGCCGCCGCCGTCGCCATGCAGAACGGCATGCGCGAGGTGGAAGTCAAAGTCAGTGGTCCCGGCGCTGGCCGCGAAGCGGCTGTCCGCGCTTTCGAGACCGCCGGCATGACCGTCACCTCCATCAGCGACACCACGCCCGTTCCCCACAACGGCTGCCGTCCCCGCAAGCGCCGCCGCGTGTAATTTGTTCATTTCCAGCGTTTGGAGTTTCACCTGAATTTAGAGGGGTATTCCCATGAATTTGAAAAATTTTGAAATGC
>JAGCDY010000045.1 GCA_017650925.1 bacterium | reverse complement strand
GTCCTGCATTACGCTGAATTCGACGGCGAAACTTACCATTTTGACAACGAGTACGTTCCCGGCGCCGCCGGCGACAACGAGAACTTCCTGCAGTTCCGCAACTACACCTTCAGCGGCTCCGACGGCTACTACATCGACAACTTCAAGGTCGAGCTGATCAAGTCCGGCACGCTGCCCGAGCCCGCTTTCCTCGGCATCCTGGCTCTCATCGGCCTCTTTGTTGCCCGCAAGCAGCGCTAAGCTAGTCTGAAAGGACGATTAGGAAAGGCCGCCCGGTCGGGCGGCCTTTTCTTTTGCAAAAAAAAGCCCTTTTTGTTAATATAACCTTCCCTTAAATTGGATATCTATCACCATTTTGAGAATAAAAATGAGAGAAAACAAAAAGGATCTAAGGTTCCGTCTCGGGCTTCTGGCTCTGGCGGCCCTTTTCGGCGCTTTCGCTTACGCGGAAGTCACGATGCAGACGGTCACGCCCGGTCAGGCGTCCGCCCAGACCCAGACCATGGCTGTGGCGCGCTATGTTACGAACGTCGTAATGAATTCCAGCTCCAACTGGGAGAGAGTGGACTCAAATCTTCCCGATTCCGTCTACTACAAGCTGGCCATCGAGACCGTGACGGTCACCAGCGGCGTTAGGCGCTTCGAGACGAAAGACTATTACATCAACGTTTCCGTCACGAACTTTACGACGAACGTGGTCTTCTACACGCCGTACAAGGAACTGGACCACAAGGTCTACATGAAGGTCAACCCCCCGAAGCTGGACACTCCGGATATGGTGGAGCTGATTGAGGCTCTGCCGAAAGTGACGCTCCGAGAGCTGGACCCTCCCAAGCCGCCCAAACAGGAAACTGTTGAGCTCCCTCCGCAGAATGTTGTGGGCGGCGACTATGTAGACTACATGGATTACAGCCAGATCTCCCACGACTACGACGCGGATGATGCCGCGCCGCTTCTTTCCGACGAGATCTTCGTCAACGACCCCATCGAACGCTTCAACCGCACGATGTTCGTTGTCAACGACTACGCTTACACCTACTTCATCGGCCCGGTCTGCAAAGGCTACCGCTTCGTCGTGCCCACGCCCGCCAGGGTCTGCGTGTCCCAGATGGACCACAACATCGTCTGGCCGAAAAGGCTCATAAACAATCTGGCTCAGGGTAAATTCAAAGGGGCCGGCGTGGAGACCGCCCGCTTCCTCATCAATTCTTCCGTCGGCATCGGCGGCCTTTTCGATCCCGCCAAAGCCTGGTTTGACCTCGACAAATACGACGAGGACACTGGCCAGACCTTCGGCTTCTACGGCATCGGCCCGGGCTGCTACATATTCCTGCCAATCGCCGGTCCTCTTACCGCCCGCGACACGGTCGGTTTGATCTTCGACGAGGCTATGGACCCGAGGACGTACCTGCCCTTCGGCGGCATGGTCAAAACTTTCATGGTCATGAACAACATCAGCCTGCAGGTCGATTCCATCGACAGCATGCTTATAGACAACGGCGATCCTTATGCTTTCGCCAGAGACATGTGGTATCTTAAGAGAAGCGCGGAGATTGACGAATGAAAAAAGCTCTGTTCTTAATTTTCGCGCTCATAGCGCTGAGCGCTCTTAGCGCCAACTGTGAAATTTACATAGCGCTTACCAACTTCCCGGCCCAGGGGCCGATCATCGACTCCTTCCGCTATAAGCTTGCCAACTTCAAAGACGACGACTTCTATTTCGACGTTGAGAAGGGCAAGGTGAAGTTCATGCAGAAGAATGGCGACGAGGAAGAGAAGGTCGATTCCCGCTACAGCGTCTGGATGCAAAAGCAGCCCGCCGATCTCGTCTTCATCGTCCCGGGCTTGGGCGACCATTACCGCAACTCCCAGGCCGCGCTTTTGGCGGAAGCCATCTACAACGCCGGCTACTCGGTGGCGATCATATCGAACCCCTTCTGCTGGGAGTTCACGCAGTCAGCTCTTACCAGCATGGCTCCGGGCTACACCCGGGCGGACGCCAAGGACCTTTACCATCACATCGCCCGTGTCCTCGACGATATCAACGAAGAGCACCCCGGGAAAGTGAAGGACATCTCTATCGTCGGCTACTCTCTTGGCGCTCTGCAGGCGGCTTTCCTTACCCGCAACGACGTCATAGAGCACCGTCTGAACGTCAAGCGCTACGTGCTCTTGAGCCCGCCTGTTAACCTCATCTACGGGTTGACGACCCTGGACAAATACTACAGCACTTGGAAAAACTGGGACGCCGTCACGCTGACTAACAACCGCAACCTGGCTGTCAGCTTCTACAAAGGCTATTCCTACGGCGCCCTGAAGACCGACTCCTATCTTCCTGTTACGGAAGAACAGGCCTCGTTTGTCATAGGCTTCATGTTCAGGATGTCTTTGGGCGACGTTATGAAGAAGATCATCGAGCGTTATCCTATGGAGATCTTCGGCGAGGTCTCCAGCTGGAAGCAGCAGGAGTTCGAGAAGCAGCTTGAGCGCTACGGCTACCAGCGTTACGTTGATACCTTCCTCAAGGAAGCGCATCCGACGATCTTCGCGACGAGCGAGCCCTTCAAGCACGTCAACGGCATCTGCAGCCTTCCGGCCATGGCCAACGAGCTCAAGCAGAACAAGAACATCGTCTGCCTGCACACGGCCGACGACTTCCTGCTGAACGATTACGACCGCAACTGGCTCAAGCGCGCCATGGGCGACCGCCTCGTCATGCTCGACCACGGCTCGCATCTCGGCTATTTCTGCATGCCTCAGGCGCTCGACATTATCGTCAAGCTCATAAACGGCGAAACTGTTTCTGGGCCGAAGCCCCTGACCGCCAAGCCGACTTACACCTACTTCAACGCGTATCTGGCCAAGATGGCTCAGGAAAGGGCGCAGGAGCAGGCCGGCGCCAAGCCTGCGGCTACGGTTGCCAAGACGGAAACGAGCGCCTCGAAGCCCTCGAAACCCGTGACGGGGACTCATTTCATGAACACCTACACCACTCCGCCCGCCCATCCCACGGAAAGCGAAGTGGTCGCCAAGACCGTGCAGACGACCAATCCCGGCGTCGCGCCGGTGATCGTCTCCAACCCCACAACGCCTCCGCCCGCCCCGCAAACGGCAATTATAGACGGCCGCAAAGTCGAGTGGCGCATTTTGCCCGACCCCAAGGATAAAGCGACCCTCAAGATGCAGCAGGTCGACATCGAAAGCGGGATGCTCTGGGAAGAATACCAGGCCAAAGCCAAGGCTGAAGCCGAAGCGAAAGCCAAAAAGATCGCTGAAAAAGCCTTAGCCGACGCCGAAAGGGAAAGGGAAGCCAGGGAAAGAGAGGAGAAGGCGGAAAGAGACAGGATCCGCAACGCTGAAAAAGCCAAAGAGGAAACCTTGGAAGCCGCCAAGAAATCCGAGAAGGACAAGCCGAAAAAGACGGTGGAAGAAGTGAAGAAGACCGTCTCCAAGAGCTTAAATAAGGGCGGATCAAACCGCGGCGACGTCAAGATGGAAAGCAACGCCCCGGAAAAGGCTGAAGAGGAATAAGGGCTCGTTATGGCCCTTCTCCGTGTCAACGGCCTCAGGAAGGAATACGGGCTGCAAGTCCTTTTGGACGGCGTCTCCTTCGAAATAAACCCATGTGACAAATGGGGCTTAGTTGGCGCCAACGGCTGCGGCAAGACCACGCTTTTAAAGATCCTCGTGGGGGAAGAGAAATCCTCCGGAGGATCTTTTATTTTTGACGAGGAGGCGAGGATCGGCTATGTTCCGCAAACCGTCATTTGTCCTGACGACGTAACGATTTTGGACTATCTCCTAAAAGAGCACAACAAAGTCGAAAAACGCCTGAGGGAAGCGGAAAAGCAGCTCGCGGAGTGCGCCCCCGAAGATCTTGATAAAAAGCTCAACGCCTTCCAGAGAGCGAGAGACCTCTTCGAAGAGCAGGGCGGCGACAACTACGCCGTGCAGGCCGAGCGCATGCTGGCGGCCTTCGGCCTCGCCAACAGGACCAAGCAGACCGTCATGTCGCTGTCAGGCGGCGAACGCAACCTTGTCTCTTTGACAGGCGCGCTTCTTAACCGCCCCGATCTGCTCATTCTGGACGAGCCCGCCAACCACCTCGATTACGTCGGCATCGCCTGGCTGGAAGATTTCCTCAAGAAATACAAAGGGGCTATTCTTCTCGTCTCCCACAACCGCTACCTCCTCGACCAAACCTGCAACGGCATCCTGGAATTGAGGAACGGAAAGATCTCTTATTTCCCAGGCAACTACTCCGACTACCGCGCTCAGAAACTCGAGCAGCAGATCCGCCAGGAAAAAGAGCACGCCGCTTATGAAAAGCGCCTCGCCAGCCTGGAAGCTATGATCTTGAGGATTAGAAATTTCGCCCAGGTCTACGACGACAAGCGCTGGGGCAAAATGATCCGCTCCCGGGAATCGAAGATCGAGCAGCTGAAGCAGTCGGCCGTCCAGGCTCCGGAAAAAGAGGATAAGAAAGCCTCTATCCGCTTCCAGGGTGAATCCAGCCACGCCAACATCGCCATCCAGGTCAGAGGCTTCTCCGCCAGTTTCGACGGAAGGCAAGTCCTCGACAACGTCGACCTTGACATCTCCTCCGGCGAACGCATTGCCCTGGTCGGCCCCAACGGCAGTGGCAAGAGCACGCTGATTAAAGCCATCATGAACGACGGCCACTGGGAGAACCAGAAGCTGAGGGTCGGACCTTCCATCACCATCGGCTATTGCTCCCAGCAGCAGGAGACCCTCAACCCCGACAACACGGTCTTCGAGGAGATAGCCATCTCCGGCATCACCAACGAAAAACAGGCCTACGATCTTTTGGCGAGATTCCTCTTCTTCAAGGAAGATCTTAAAAAGAAGATCAAAGATCTTTCCGGCGGGGAAAAGAACCGCCTTCAGCTTGCCAAGCTGATGCTCATAAACCCCAACACGCTGATCCTCGACGAGCCCACCAACCACCTCGACATCCAGACCTGCGAAGCCGTGGAAGAAGCCTTAAGTGATTACAAGGGCACGCTTATAGTCGTCTCCCATGACCGCTACTTCCTCGACAAGCTTGCCACGAGAATCATAGAAGTCGACAACAAAAAGCTTCATTCTTACCCGGGCTCCTATTCCGAATTCTGGTTCCATAAAAAAGAAAGGGAACAGAAAGAAGCGAAGGAAGCTAAACAGAACAAAAAAGAAAAAGAGCAGCCCAAACCCAAAACGGAAAACACTTCTGCCAAACCGCTTTCCAACAACGCCAGGCAGAAACTGGCCAAGCAGGAAGCCGAGCTCACAAACAAAATCGAAGAGCTCGAAAAAAGGACCGAAGAACTCGACAAACAGATTGCCGACGCCTTCGCCACAGGCGATCACGAATCCGCCCGCGCTCTCAACGAAGAAAAAGAAACCGTCCAAAAAGACCTTTCTGACCTCTACTCCCGCTGGGAGCAGATGCTTTGATTTTAATCGTCCTTCCCCCCCGTCCCGTAAGTGCCCAAACTCTTGATATTTTGGGCTTTGTTTTGATAAAATACGTAGTATAAAATCCGGGGTTCTCCGTTTCTTTTTTCCTTGCGGAAAACAGGCGGACATTCTCGAAAATAAAAATAATACAGACCTTTTCGGGGGAAACATGAAAAAGGCTAATTTTTTACCGGGCAAGGCCGCTTTTTACGCGGCAACGGGATTCTTTGGGGATAGAACTGAAGATCGCTGCTCATTTCGACAGAGATAACAATCCTGAAAATATTTTAAGAAAACCATCAATCAACAACCAACAAAGGAATAGTTATGGCAAGATCAATGGTAACGCTTTTGCCTGGAGAAGAGGCGAAGGTTATTTTGGAAGCGAACATGTATGCGGCTCAGGAAGGCCTTATTTGGAACATCATTCTGTTTATCGTAAGGATCATCGAGACGCTCCTGGGCATGAGACGCAGAGGTATCCTGACGGTCACCAACAAGCGGGTCATCGTGGAAGGGTACCAAACGTTTCTCTGCTGCTTTGAAAAAAGCAGGTTCGTCGTCACGATCATGCCGCAAGCGGTCGCGTCCGTGGACTTCGATTGTAATTCCCTGTGCTGCTGTCTGTGCAAAAGATGGCGTTTCATCATAACCGCTAACGACGGTCGCGCTTGGGGGTTCATTATCAGGAACGGCTACAGCGAAGCGGCGGCCATAGCTAATTACACGATCGAGACCTTGTTTGAGAACAAATGAGTTGGCTTATTGTCCATCTTCCGTTAGCGGTAACGCTTAACGCATACGCGTTTCTGCTGGATTTTATGGCGGCGGCGGCGTTTTGCGCCGGCGGCGCGGCCGTTTTGAACGGGGCGTGGATAACAGCCTGCGTCTGTGCCGCCCTCGGGATCTTTTTCCTGAGCGGCGGCATAGGTGTGCACCAAACGTACGGAGAGAAGTTGCGTCTCCATTTCATACTGGAAAGACGGAACAAAAAAGCGATACGTCCGGAGAGTTTTAAGGAATATCTTGACGTTCCCTGCCAGCGTCTGGTGGTGCGATCTGTCCTCATCCGATTGGGGCACAAGGAGAAGTATCGCGAAGTAATGAAATCATATTACCGTTGGCCCTGGCAAAGGGTTTTCTCTTCCGAGGATCGTTTGATCTTTACAAACGAAGAGGACGCCAAGAGATTCGGGTTGCGAACATATCAAAAATAAACAAACCTAAAGGAAAAACCATGAATAAAATAATCAAGATGTCACTGCTTTTGACAATCTTTTTAACAAGTTTCGCCTTTGCGGGCGGCGGCGGTCTTGTGGACGGATGGACGGAGGTCCATACCTACATAGACGGCCCAGCCCAAGAGCCGGTTCCGGGCTTTTGTTACACGATCTATCGCGACAAGGACTGCCTGGTGCCTCTTCAGACCCTTTGGGGCAACAGTTTAGGCGTCTGTGCTTTCAAAAAGATGCCTGCTGGAGCATACTTTATCAGAAACAATCTGGCTTCCGGCGGATTTTTTGGCGACAATACCGTTGTCCCATTTAGTATCGAATCAGGTAGATGCACGGTCCTTGACTTTTATGTTAAACCATCCAAGGAGACCCGTTGGGACGGGGCCGGCACTGGCAAATTTAAATTTACCATAAGCGGTACGATATCAGGTGCCGCTATAAACGACCTTATGACCAGCGGAGGCAGGATAGCGTTTGAAGCTTCTTACGGCAGGGGAATCCTAACTCCGGAATTTAAGCTTGTGAACAAACAAGCTTATAGTTATTTGAACGGGAAAGACGTTTCTATCAAATGTCAAGTGAACTCCCAATCGCTGCAATTCAAGATCGGTACGGAAGTTGGCAAGAAATTTATGCGCATGCTGACCTACAACGCAGAGAAAGACATTTGGAGGGAAGTCCCTTACATTAACGAAGAGACGACTTACGATTTCTCCGGCAAGGTGAATTTCACCAAGATCCCAGATTATATGCCGAACAGCCGCATGCGGTTTACTTACGGCGACGAAGGAATAATGACAACCATTGGCGGAAAGCACTTTGAGCTTTCGCTGTCCGGCAGCAGTCTTGTTGGCACAATACCGTATATTTGCGAAGGGCGTCGCGGAATAGCCAAAGTCAAAGTAAACGTTTTGACCGGCAAGTCCAAGTTCTCCATCACGGAAAACGACGCTATCGGCGTGTTCGCCACGTACGCTAAGTAAGTTTTAGAGGTGTTTTTATTGCTCTCGTCGGCCGCGAAGACCGACGAGAGCAACCCGTGTTGCGAAGCAAAGAAATCATTGTGAAAGTCTTATGAAAAAACGAAACTATTCAGGTTTAGTTCTTTTTATCGCGGCAGCGCTTATGCTCGCCGGCTGCGGCAAAGTGGATCTTGGTTCCGTGAAAGCCAAACTGCCGAGCTTCAGCGTTCCGAAGATCAGTCTCCCCAAATTCAGTTCCGGCAAAAAGAAAAAAGCGGGTCTGGACGAACTGTTTGAAAAGGCCGGGAACAACGACCCTGTGGCGCAGGCGCAGCTTGGCGACAAGTATCTGTTCTGCATAGAGACGAACGGGGACCTGAACAAGGCTTTCATGTGGTACACCCTTTCCGCCCAGGCTGAAAACCCCTACGCGCAGTACATGCTGGGATTTTGCTACCAGAACGGATTGGGAACGGAAAAAGACGACGCCAGGGCCATGGAGTTCTACGAAAAAGCGGCTGAGGCCGGGTCCTTGGAAGCGCAGTATGTCCTTGGCAAAATTTATTCCGCCGGGCCGGAGGAAGACAAGTTTAAAGCGTTGAAATGGAAGTCCAAGCTTTTCACCACTTGCTCGACCAGCGAGGATGAGCACAAAGATTTTTATCTTGGCGACTGTTATTTCGGCGGGAAGGGCACGGCGCAGGACGTCAAAGCCGGTTTGAAAATAATGGAATCCGCGGGAAAACGCGGTTACGGTCTAGCTTATATTATACTGGCCGAGACCTATCTGAACGGCGATGGCGTTCCTAAAAATGATAAGAAAGCCAAAAGCTACGCTGAAAAGGGCGCCAAATTGATGGGCGGCTACGGTAAATATCGCCTTGCGCAGATCCAGGAAGCTATCGAAAAAGAAGAACAGCGGAAAAGCGAAGCCGAGGAGGAAGAGACATACGCAACTCAAAGCACCTATTCGTCGCCATCTTCATCAAGCGGCAACGGCATACTCGGCATGCTGAAACAGAAAGTTCTCGGACGCAAGTCGCTCCCAACGGCGCCCAAAAAAGTTAAAAAGGCCAAAAAACAGGAATTTGTAAAGAACTTGGAGAAGGCGGCGGAATTAGATTTCGCGCCCGCCCAGTACGTTTTGGGACAAAGGGAACGTCGGAACGGCAATACCAAAGAGGCCTTCGACTGGTTCACAAAAGCCGCGCGGAACGGCTATCCTCTGGCCTCCAAGGAATTGGAAGGAAAAAGCTATGAGGAATACCTCACCGATCTGGCCAATCACGGTGATGTGGAAGCGCAATACAATTTAGGAAAGCTGTTTTTAAATTACAAATCGGATTCCAAGAAGCTCAGCGACGGCTTTGAAATGATAAAGCTGGCCGAAGAAAGCGGTTTCAAGGAAGCTCGCCGCGAACTGGCGAATTGCTATTTCAACGGCATCGGAACGCCTTCCGATCCTAAGAAGGCCATAAACCTTTATCGCCTGGAAGCCGAGGACGGCAATACCGAAGCCCAGTATATTCTTGGGCATGCCTACTGGAACGGACTGTACGATCTTCCGAAGAGTCAGGAAGAGTCGTTTAAATACTATATGAAAGCCGCGGAAAAGAACCATTCCATGGCGCAGGCGGCGGCGGGAATCTGTCTCCTTTACGGATACGGTACGCCCAAAGACGAAGCGGAGGGCTTCGCCTGGCTTAAGAAAGGCTCGGTTAGTGGAGACGGCCAGGCCCTGTACATACTGGGCCAGTGCTACGAAAACGGAACCGGCACGGAAAAAGACCCGGTAAAGGCTTTCGACGCTTATCATCGCGCGTCCTCTACCAGCAAGGAGGCTTTGTACAAACTGGGCAAATTCTATAAGGAAGGCACAGCGGGGAAGAAAGACATTAAAAAGGCCTTGGAATGTTTCGGCAAGCTGGCCGACAACAACAATGACGTGGCGGCGGAGATCGCCGACATCTACTATTTCGGCGACAAGGACTTCAAACCGGATTACGATCAGGCGGCCAAGTGGTATGCTTCAGCTTCCAAAGCATCGGCTTATGCCAAATACCGTTTAGGAGAATGCTATCACTACGGCAGGGGAAAGAAGCAGAGCTTCAGACGGGCGACGACTTGCTACAAGGAGGCGTTCGACGAGGCCAGCAAACATGAACGCGAGGGCAACGCCGGCGTCAGTGACAGTTACTGCCTTGGCATGTGCTATGAATACGGCAAAGCGGTTCCAAAGGACTTGAAGAAAGCCATCTATTATTATGAATTTGCGGAACGCGCGAATTTTTGCGACGCTTCCAAAAAAGTTCAGGAACTCAAAGCGCAGTAATCTACGAACAAAGCGATAAAAAATAAACCAATAACCTTCTAGTCATCAGGAGACAGTTATGGAAGAAAATCAGAATAATGGCGAAAATAATGTCCATGTTTTCGGAGCATCATCAGGATCAAGACCGGAAAGCACAACCACGTCCGGCCCCCGCACGTTCGGATCGAGCCAGGAAGGCGGAACCTCTTCCGGCCCCCGCACGTTCGGATCGAGCCAGGAAGGCGGAACCTCTTCCGGCCCCCGCACGTTCGGATCGAGCCAGGAAGGCGGAACCTCTTCCGGCCCCCGCGTTTTTGGAGCGGGCAGCGAAGGCGGGCAGGAAAAGCCCAGAGCTAGCAGAAGGATCGTCATCGGCGACGTCGAAGGCCCGAGCTCTGATTACGGCTACCAGCCCCCCAGGAGCTTCGGGGAGATGTTCGACGCTTTCTTAAGTTTTCTGACCAAACCGTTTGATCTTCTGTTTGATTTTTTTGAAAGAAGCAATTATGAAGAGCAGACCAAGAAGGTGCTCGGTTATATGGAAAAATCGACGCCCATTATCATTATCATTTCCGGCATAGGCTTCTTTATCTACTTAATAGTCCAAATGATCAAGGATGGCATGCCGCTTGGCTTCGGCAGAGGAGATATTACATCTTTGCTTCGCGGAGATTGGGTCTCATACCTTTTGGGAATGAATGTTTTTTCCATCACGCTTACGCTGCTTGTCCTTATCATAACGTTGGCTGTTCTGGCGCCGAAAGCGCTGAGGCTTGCTAGATCGACTCAGGATAAGAACGCCGTTATTCTCATTCGCCCGGAATATCTTTACATTTTGAAAGTTATAATCGTCGTACTGAACGTGCTTGCGTTTTTAAGCCCTCCTTATTTCCTCGGGCTTATCTTACTGCCTGTCACGGTGATATTGCTGGGAATTCTTTGCAAACCTCAATTGATCGGAATCAGGGCGGAATATCCCGGCAACGCCGTTGTTGAGATCACGGCGCTTATATTGATGTATTACAGGATCGTGATGTTCTTGCTGTCGCCCGTAATCGTCATACTGTCGTTTTTATTCTTGCTCGGCGCGATGTTTGCAAACGCGCCAGGCTTTTATCCGGTTGCGATGCTGCTTCCCGTCGTCGCTCCGGTAGTGGCGTATTTCGTTTATTTGTTTACCGTGTTTCTGGCCGAATTCGTCCAGGCGATCTGCTGCATTCCTACCAAGATCGACAAGGTTCACGAAACGATTTCGGCTCAGAAGCAGCAGGGCGAGGAAAGCGAGGAACAGCAGGCTTAACCTCTTTTTGGGGAACTAGGCGATATGAGTTACAAGTGCTTGTGCAGGATTAAAAACGATGTGGAAAACCTCCACCTCGTGGGGCTGGGTGTTTACACTCCGCCCAAGGTCAAGGCCAAGACGAAAGTGTGGGACAAGATATCCGGAGCTGCGAAATGGATATTGCTTATCCTATACCTCTTTATCTTCATTAGCTTGCTTGTTACTCAGGAGGATTGTCAGAATCCCGTTTTCATCATCTCTTTCCTGGTCCTTGGCGTGATCGGCTGGTGGTGCTGCAAAATATTCAGCGCCATCGTCAGGTTCCTGATAAGGCACTGGATCGTTGCGCTGGTGATCCTCGCCGCGTTCCTTTTGATCGCGTTCTTTGGATAAAAACACAAACACTTAATTTAAATTAGGAGAAAAACAATGGGTAATCCTTTAGGCAATACGAACGGTCCGAGAAGCGAAATGGGCAGGGACGTGCAAGTCAGCGAGCATGAGATCCCCGTTACCATCGGCATCTTTTCCATACTGTTCGAGATCTTTGTCTGGGCGATCGGTTTTATCGTCGCCGGCATAATAACTCACGATTTTGGCGATCAGATCCATCCCAGCATCTTGGTCCTGCTCTGGCTGGCGGCCTTTTTGCCGGGCGTTTTCTATACTATAGCGAAGGTCAAAGCCAAGAACTATTTCCTTAAGCTTTCCCAGGTCTTGCAGGCCAGGGCGTCGGACATTGAAAACCTCCACGAACAGCGCTATATCGTTTTGAAAAACCTGTCGGACCTGCTGTCAAAGTCCATAACCCTTGACAAAGAGGTCATGACGGCTGTTGCGGCTTACAGAGGCGGCGCCAATCCGGGCGATCTTAACCAGAACGCCGAGGTTTTGAACCGCGGATTTGCGTCACTTGTTCCCCATCTCGAAGCTTATCCCGACCTCAAGGCACATTACCAGATCGCGGAAGCGATGAGGCAGAACGATCAGCTCCAGAGGGAAATAACGGCCGCGCGTAATCTCTACAACCAGAAGGTCCAGCTTTGGAACACGGAGATCTTCTCCTGGCCCGTAAAGCAGATCGTGGCCGCCAGAAACCACTACACCACAATGATCCCGTACATCGCGTCGGCTTCAACGGTCGAAGGCTCCAGGGGAAACTTCTTCGCTTAAATCCGATAGCTTGATCTGATGTCAGACGAGAGTTTAACCGGGATCTACGAACCTGTAAAGCAGTATAAAAACAGGTTCAAAGGCGAGTTCGCCCAAAAAGCCAGGGATCTTTACGAAAAGTTTGTCGAGACCGCAGGTATCGACGAAGCGGCCAACGCTATGTTGGTGGCGGAGATCCATGATTTGGAGAAAAAGATCAGCCGGCTGCAGTTCTTCCGCGGCTTTTTGAGGCTGGTCAGGAACGCCTTGGCGGCGATTGCGGTGCTGTATATCGCTTACAGGATCCTTGTTTGCATGGAGTCGTGCCGTACGTGGTCCGATGTCACAAAAGATACGGTCGGCAACATCCTGATCCCCATAGCGATATTGATAGGCTTTGCGGCCCTGATCATTCTTGTCGCGCTGGGGATCGAATGTTTAAGCAAAAAAATAACGGATGCGGAAGCCCTGCTGAAGAACAAGATCAGGGAAGCCTGGGACATGATGTGGCCCCTGAACCGGCAGTTCCAATGGGAGACCATGAACAACCTCATTATGGAAGTGGTCCCCGTGCTGAAGATCGACAGGATCTTCAACAGGGCCCGTTTCGCGCAGCTGTACAACGATTACGGGTTGGAAGATTTCGGAGAAAAATGCTCGGTCAGCTGCTGCCAGAGCGGTACGTTCAACGGCAATCCCTTTATTCTGGCGGACGTCATAAACCAGGATTGGACCCTGATCACCTACAGCGGGTCGAGGGTGATCTCGTATCAGAAATTGGAATATTACACGGACTCCAACGGGCACACAAGATCCAGATGGGTGACAAAGTACGAGACGCTTACGGCTTACAAAAAGGAGTGGGCGCCGGCTTATTTCCACGACAAAATGCTCATTTACGGCCACGACTCCGCGCCTGATCTGAAATTCTCCAGGGAGCCCATGGGCATCGCCGGGAACGAAAGGAAGATGCGCAAGACGATCAAGGAGCTCGAGGAAAAGAACCGCGATCTGGAACAGAACTTCACCATGATGCAGAACCAGGAGTTCGACGCCAGCTTTTACGCGATCGACAGAAGCGACGAGCGGCAATTCCAGGTGCTCTACAGCATCCTTTCCCAGCAGGAGACCTATAACTTGCTGAAGGACAAGGAAGAGGGATACGGGGACGATTTTTCTTTCGAGAAAAGGAACAAGATCAACATACTGTCCTCCTACCACATGGGCAACATCGATTTCTCATCGGATCCGTGGTTGGTGCGGGATTACGACTTCAAGAAGGTCAAGGAAAAATATTTCGATTACAGCACGGAGTATTTCCGCAATTTTTACTTCTCCTTCGCTCCTTTGTTCTGCATCCAGGCCTACCACAGCCCCGCCCGCGACTATCTGCAGAACATATCGCAAAAGGAGACCGGAGAACCGCTGGCCTCCCACTGCGAGTACGAGGCGCTGGCAAATTATATGGGCGAAAAGATGTTCAAGTCTGGCGATGCCGACACGAAGTGTATTTTAAAGGCAAGGCCGTTGGAGGAAAGCGGCGGAGTGGAGAACGTCGCGGTCTACGCCAAATCTTTTTCGAAAGTGGAGCGCTGGGCTTACATTAACGTTACCGCCGGCAACGGCAGCAGTTATGAAGTGCCGGTCAGGTATTACGAGTTCGTTCCGGTTACAAAGGAATCCATAGTGAAGGTCTGCTACACGGGAGCGCCCGACAGCATGGTGTTTTCCGACATTACCAACGGCGAGGGATGGAAGAAACTCGTTTCCGGTTTAAACGTGAACGAGAACACCCTTGTATACCGCAGGGGGCTGGCGGCTTTCCTGGCCTCCAGCGAAAAGACAGACAATTAAGGACAAACAGGCGATATGTTTTCAAACAATGCTTTAAAATTCGCGGCTCTGAGTTTTTTGTTTTCGGCTTTCGCGTTTCGCGCTGATGCCGAGATCAACGTTAAGAATGTTGTCTGCAAGCCCCAGGATCCGTCGGGAGAAAAAGTCGACATAAGTTACGAAGTGTCCTCTGATGATCCGGCAGGGGAGATCTTGGTCTATCCCACTGGATATGACAAGTCGGCGGATCTTTCCGTTCCCATCAGTTCGACTACCGGCGACGCGATCGAAAAGCCCATAAAGCCCGGGAAACATCATTTCGTCTGGAATTGCGCCAAGGATTATCCCGGTTTCGATCCCAAGAATTTCGACCTAAAGATCTCGGCCTTGAAAAAGAAGGAGCTCTTTCTGGTCGTGGATCTTTCCGGAGGGAAAGACGCCGAGAAATATCCCGTCAGCTATCTCGACAGAGTTCCCGAAGGCGGATGGAGCGACGAATACAAGACCAAAAAGCTTGTTCTGCGCCTTGTTCCCTCCGGAACGTTCATGATGGGCAGCCCGAAAGAGGAATTCGGCCGTTTTGATGACGAATCCGCCCGTCAGAGGACTTTGAACAGGCCTTTTTATATCGGCGTTTTTGAAGTGACCCAGAAGCAGTACGAGCTTGTCATGGGCGACTCGCCCTCCTACTATAAGGGCGACGAGCGTCCTGTGGAGCTCAACTCCTACAACGACGTCCGCGGCGCCACGGAGTCCGCCGACAGCGCCGTCAACGCCGACTCCTTCATAGGCAGGCTGAGGAAAAAGACCGGCATGCGCTTCGATCTTCCCGCGGAAGACCAGTGGGAATACGCCTGCCGCGCGGGAACCAGCACGGCCCTCAACAGCGGCAAGAACCTTAACGGCACCGACAATTGCGGCAACGCCAATGAAGTCGGCCGCTACCACGGCAATCAGAACGACGGCAAGGGCGGCTACGACACCGCCTACACCAAGGTCGGCGCCTACAAGCCGAACGCCTGGGGTCTTTACGACATGCACGGCAACGTCATGGAGCTTTGCTTGAACGGTCACGGCCCGGCTCCCAAAGGAGAGGACAAAGCCATCGGATCCGGCGGCAGCCACCGCGTTCTCCGCGGCGGCAGCTGGCGCCATGCGGCCAGGCGCTGCCGTTCCGCTTACCGCAATTACTATCATCCCGTCGATTCCAGCAACAACTTCGGTTTCCGCGTTAGCCTTATGCCGTGACGCGGCGTCTGGGGCCCGAAATTTCGGACCCGTTTTGGCTCGTGTTAAATTCCGTGTGTTGTTGATTTTTGCGAGAGTTTGAGATAAAATGGCTTGCAAAGACAACATAAAGGAAGAAAACTAATGAAAAAGACGCTTTTGTTTTTCGCGGCTGCGCTCGTTTGCGGCGCTGCGTTCTGTGAGGATTGCTGGTCAGGCAACGCTTCTTTCAACGGAGCTCCCATAACGGACGAGCCTATCCTGCTTTTGCATACGGACGAACTCTATTACTGCAGCGCTCTGGCTAGCGGCAATATGAAATCACTGACGATAAAGGCGGAGGTCGCTTCCGACCCTGAGCAGTCCGGCCTGATCTTTTCCGATACGACTTCCGACGAAGCGGAAGGCACGGTGTGCTGGAACTATTACGCTTACGAATACGTTTCGCTTCCCAAGAACGAAACTTACGCCCTGAAGGAAACGATAACGACCGACGTGGAAACGAAAACGCTCAGCCGTTACGTGACTATACTGCCGGAGCCCTTTGGCTTTCTGCTGATTGGGATCGCACTCGCGCTTCTGTTGCGCCGCCGCGCCATGAGCGCCGCCGCTGCTTTGGCGGTCATCGCGCTTGGCGCGATGAGTTCATACGCCGACAACAATCACGTTACCTCCGTGAGCATCCACCAGAACTGGCCTTTCGACAGAAGCGTCACCATAAACTATACTATAGGCGATTCCACCAAAGGTTCCGGTTTGTACGACGTGCGCTTTTACGGAACGCTGGACGGAGTGGAAGTTTTCAGGCTGTCGTCTAAGGGAAAGCTTAAAGGCGAGGGCGCGGAGTTCCTGGGCTTCTACCAGGACGCCCCGGAAGGAACGGAAGGCCAGGTCTTCGGCATCGGCAAGCACACCGCTATCTGGACGCCGACCGACAGCAGGTTGGAAAACGTGAACACAGACACCTTCAAGATAAGGGTCGACGCCATCGAGAGGGACAAGGACGACGTCAGATACATGGTAATAGACCTTTCCGAAGGCCCCGAGGCGACGAATTATCCGGTGGAATTCCTTTCCGCTTCCGAAGCGCCTTACGAATGGACCAGCCAGTACAAGACCACCAAGCTTGTGCTGCGCCTTATAGAGCCCGGCACTTTCATGATGGGCAGTCCGGAGGACGAGGAAGGACGCCTGGAACACGAAACGCAGCATCAGGTCACTTTGACGAAGAGTTTCTATATCGGCGTTTTCGAAGTGACGCAGAAACAGTATCAGCTTATAACCGGGGACAATCCTTCGGAATTTACGGGCGACGAGCGGCCCGTCGAGAGAATTTCTTACGAGAGGATCCGCGGGACGGACGAAGGCTTGTCCTTCCCGAAGAACAAGCACGTTGATCCGACCTCTGTCATGGGCATTCTGCGCTCCAAAATAGCCTTGCCTTTGGATCTCCCCACCGAGGCTCAGTGGGAGTACGCCTGCCGCGCGGGAACGACGACGGCTTTAAACAGCGGCAAAGACATATCCAGCTATATACAATGCTCCGAAGCGAACGAGGTCGGAAGGTATCAATACGACTGGAATGACGGGCACGGCGACTACAACACCGAGCACACCACCGTTGGCAGCTACAAGGTGAACAACTGGGGGCTCTACGACATGCACGGCAACGTGGCGGAATTTTGCCTGGACAAATATATCTATGATCTTGGCCCCGATCCCCAGGTCGATCCAATCGGCGCGGATTCCGGAGACAATATTCTAAAAAGCGGAAACTGCGGCCTTGATGCCGGTGATATCCGTTCGGCCCAGCGTGTGCGCTGCAATCCGCTGTTCCACGGCAGGAGAACAGGCTTCCGCTTGGCGATAATCCAGTAAAAATCCTTTCTGTTCATAAATCTGCGCAAAGAGAGCAATACCCCTTGCTCACGGACTACGCGTGCATGGCCTTGATTAGCGTCCTCCGTGAGTTCGCTTAAGGGTATTGCTCTCTTTGCGCTTATATAGTGGGGCCCTTGGGCTTTTTACTTAACCGCTTGAATTTCAAATGCCGTTTTGATAGACTTTTGGCCTCTTTTTAAAATTTAATCCTAAAAAAACATGAAAAATTTATTATTTTTACTTTGCGCGCTTTTATGCGCGTCTGTTTTGGGAAATGAGCTTTGGTCCAACGCTGTCGCGTTTGACGGAAGCGACACATCTTCCACTATAACGCTCCTTCCCGCGGACAAGATCTTTTACAGCAGCGCCCTGGCGGACGGCGATCCCAGATCCCTCGAGCTTACCGCTACGGACACGGTTGATTCCGCGAAGGTCGCTGAGCTTTTCTTCGACGATTCCAAGACCGCGGTGGAAGGCACGGTCTTATGGAACTATGAAGATCCAAAGTATGATGATTTTTCCAAGAGCGACATTTATGAACTTAAGGAAACCATCACGACCTCTGAAGAGACGGTCGTTCTGACCCGCAGCGTCAAGATCCTGCCCGAGCCCGCTTGCCTCGCGCTCTTTGCCATTTTGGGCGGCCTTTTGATCGCTCGCAAAAAAGGCGCGTTTGTGCTGCTCGTTTTTACGGTCGCATCCTTGGGCGCCTTCGCGGACGTTACGGTCACCTCCGTCAACGCTCAGCAGGCCTGGCCTTTTAAGAGAAGCGTCGTGATCAACTACACTCTCGCTTCCGACACCCAAAGCGTCATGCCGGTCTTTACTGTCGACTTCTACGGCACATTCGACAACGGCGAAACGGTCTTCAAACTCAGCGACCGCGGAACATTGGAAAAAGACGGCGCCAACGGCGTGCTCTTCGAAGCTGGGACGCACAAAGTCATTTGGAACCCCGCTGCCAACCTGACTCTCAAATCCAACAATCTTAAGATCAAAGTCAGCACGACGGATGTCACAAGCACGGCTGATTATCTTGTCTTCGACCTTACTACTTCCAGCGTGCGCGCTTCTTCCGTGGGCCCGAATCTTTCCAGCGACGACTGCCGCACGAAGGAGCTTTGGATGAGAAGGATCGAGCCGGGAACCTTCAACATGGGCTCTCCCTCCGGCGAACTGGGCAGGGAATCCGACGAAACGCAGCATTCGGTCGCCATAACGGAACCTTATTACATCGCCGTTTTCGAGACGACGCAGAAGCAGTACAAGGACATTACCGGCGCCGACCACAACCGCTTCCACGTGGGCGACACGCTGCCGGACGAATACATTTGCTACCGCGAGCTGAGAGGAGACCAATTGGGCGCCCAGTGGCCGAGCGGCAGCGACGTCGACGCGACCTATCAGGGAAAGCCGACCTTCTTCTACGCCTTGAGGGAAAAATTCAACAATAACTTCCTTTTCGACCTGCCGACGGAAGCCATGTGGGAATACGCCTGCCGAGCCGGCTCGACGACCGCGCTTAACAACAACACCGATCTTTCCTCCGCTGCCGAAGACCCGAATATGAACGCGGTGGGCTGGTATCTGTACAACGCGGCCAACCAAACCTACGCTCCCGGGCAGAAAGTCCCCAACGCCTGGGGCCTTTACGACATGCACGGCAACGTCTGGGAATGGTGCCTGGACTGGTACGCCGGGTTTGACGGCGCCGACGAAGCGGACCCCAAAGGACCTTTGAGCGGCGACACCCGCGTCATAAAGAGCGGCAGCTGGTATCAGTATGCCCAGTCCTGCCGCTCCGCCGAGCGCAGGGGCAATTTGGATTGGCACGCCGGGGACGATTACATCGGATTCCGCGTCGCTTTGCATCCTTCGCCGAAAAAATACATGGTGGTCGATCTTTCCGGCGGGACTAGCGCTTCCAGCTATCCTGTGAGCTATCTGACCAGCGTTCCCGAAGGCGGCTGGGGCGCTGAATACAAGACTACCAAGCTGGTCCTCCGCCTCGTCGAGCCCGGCACCTTCACCATGGGCAGCCCCGTTGGCGAAACCGGCAGAGACCACAATCATCCCGACAGAGAAACGCAGCACACCGTCACTTTGACGAAGCCTTATTACATCGGCGTTTTCGAGACTACGCAAAAACAGTATGAACTTATAAAAGGAACGAATCCCGCCGATCTGAACATTGGTTCCGAGTATCCTGTGGAACAGGTCTCTTACGACATGATCCGCGGAAACGACCAAGGCAAAAACTGGCCGGCGGACAACAATGTCGATTCAGACTCCTTCATGGGCGTCCTGCGCGCCAAGACCGGCCTGACCTTCGATCTGCCCACCGAAGCGCAGTGGGAATACGCCTGCAGAGCGGAGACCGGCACGGCTTTGAACAGCGGCAAGGATCTGACTTCCAGGACGGTTTGCCCGAACATGGCGGAAGTGGGAAGATACACCCACAACACCAACGACGGCAAAGGCAACAACTACACCAAGCCCGGCCTGTACATGGCCAACAACTGGGGCATCTTTGACACCCACGGCAACCTTTACGAACTGTGCCTCGACTGGGTCGCTGATTTTTCAAGCGACGCTCAGGTCGATCCCAAGGGCCCCTCTTCCGGTTCTGGACGCGCCATCAGAGGCGGCGGCTGGAAGTGCCAGGCCGAGGAATGCCGCGCCGCTTCCCGTGTTCCGGTCGACGGCAGCACCCACGCCCAGGACATCGGCTTCCGCGTGGTGGTCGAGCAGTAAACCGAGTCGCTTGACTTTTGGAAAGTGGTTTAGTATTATTGTCGCCACTTGCCTGAAAAAGTAGGAAAGCGAAAGAGAGAAAAGCTTAGCGCGCCCCTTAGCCAGACAGGGAAGTTGAGCCCGCCAGCCAGGGGTCCCGAGGGGGCCTTGCGGAGGGGGGGTTGACTTTTTGGAATATGTTTTGATACACTATTCCTCACCATCGCAAAAACGATGGAGACGGCG
>JAGCDY010000044.1 GCA_017650925.1 bacterium | reverse complement strand
GGCACCTCGGACATCATCCGCTACATCCGCTCCTCCTTCCTGAACCGGCCCGAAGGCATCGGCGTGGACCTACTCTTCGGAGGAGGCACCGATCCCTACCTGGCGCTGAAGAAGGAAGGCCTGCTGGAAAAATGCGACCTGCCCGCCGAGCTTCTGGACTCCATAGGCAAAGACTGCGCCGGCGTGCCGGTGCTGGATCAGGAAGGCTTCTGGTACGGCGTGGGGCTTTCCGGCTTCGGCATCATCTACAACAAGGTGATCTTAAAAAAACTCGGGGTGAAGGAGCCCGTCAGCTGGTCCGACCTGGCGAAAGGGGAGTGCTATTCCTGGATCGCCTCCGCGGATCCCAGGAAATCCGGCTCGGTCTTCATGATGTACGAGATCATCGTGCAGAGCTTCGGCTGGGAAAAGGGCATGGAGGTGATCAGCGCCATGAGCGGGAACACCCGTTCCTTTTCCGGCAACGCCGGCAGCATTCCCAAGGACGTGGCGCTGGGGGAAGCGGCCTTCGGGCTTTGCATAGACGTCTACGCCCTGAACGCCGTCATGGACGCCGGGGAGGACAGGCTGGGCTTCATACTGCCGCCGGGGGAGACGGTCATCACGCCGGACGCCATAGCGCTCCTGAAAGGGGCGCCGGAAAAGGAGCTGGCCAGGGACTTCATCATCTTCAACCTTTCCGAGAAAGGCCAGAAACTCTGGTCCTTTTTCCCGGGAACGGACCCGGACGCCCCGAAGGAGCACGCCCTTCTGAAGATGTCGGTCTGCCCTTACATGTACGAGAAATATCCCGCCGCGGCCATGCTGAAGGCTTCGCCCTTCAAAATGCCGGTGAAATTCCATTACGACCTGCGGGCCGCGGCGGACAGGATGAACATTTTCCGCGATTATCTCGGGATCCTCTTCGTGGATCACCGGGAGGATTGCGCCAAGGCTTGGAAAGCGGTCCTGGATTCCCCGGAGGACGAGGGGAAGCGGCGGCTGTTTTTCGCCCACCCCGTCTCCTCTTCGGAGCAGTTTCGGGAATTGGGCAGGGGAGATTACACCAACTCGCGGATTCGCGCGAAACTTCAGACCGAATGGTCCAACGACGCCGGAAGCCGCTATAAGAAGATCCTCAGCGATCAGTACACCCAGGGACAAACAAAATGAAAAAACTACTTCTCGCAGCTTTGCTGTTTCTCGCGGCGGGGAACCTGGCGGCCATGGTCTGGGAGACCAACAAGGTCTACCACTCCGACAGCGTCGGCAGAGATCTCAGGTACGGCGTGCTTCTGCCTTCCGGCTACAACTGGCAGACCAACAAGTACTATCCGGTCATCTATTTCCTGCACGGCCGCGACGAAAGCGACCAGACCTGGTACGAGGAAGCCTACGCGACCTTCATGGGCACGGACCACACAAACGAGTTCATCATGATCTTCCCCCAGGGCAGCCGCTGGAAAGGCGCCGTGTATGAAAACTCCTGGTTCGAGTACGGCAACGGCTACATGGGCGCCGTGTGCCGCGACCTGCCGAAACATATCGCGCAGAAATACCGCGTGAAGAACATCCGCGGCGTCAGCGGCGTCTCTATGGGCGGCTACGCCGCCTTCAGGATCGCCGGCTGCTGCGACGCCTACTTCAACTGCCGCTACTGCGCCGCCTCCTCCATGAGCGGCGCCTTCGTGGGGCCCAAGATCAGCAAGCTTCTGGACGGCGTGAACACGCTGCAGACCAACGAGCTTGCCGCGGCCGTCGCCCCCAAGAAATTCATCAAGCTTTTCTTCGACTGCGGCGACCAGGACATCTGGCTGGGATCCTACAATCTGGCGGAGATAAACATGGACATGGCCAACTGCCTGATTTCCATGGGGCGCCGGAAAAACGTGGATCTGGTCTTCTCCCGTCCCGCGGGCGAACATGACTGGAAATACTGGCGTTCCAGGATCCCCGAGCATCTCGACCACTTCTCCAAGCAGCTGGCGCTCTTCCCGGACATCAAGATCCTCATTGACGGCAAGTATGAGGACGAGGATGAGGTGCCGGCGGTCCAGGGCAAATACACCCTCACCGGCACGGCGGAATTCGCTGACGGCATCAAGAAAGTGACCGTGAAGCAAGTCTCCGCCAGCGGAACGAAAGATCTGGTGGCGGAAGGCACGACCAACTGGCAGTGCGAGCTGACCCTCGAGGAAGGCGCCAACAAGATCAAGGCTTACGCCATCGCCAACAACGGCTACACCAACTGGGCTTTCGTCAACCTGAGAGTGCCGAAGGAAGCCAAGCCCGAGATCGAGATACTCTCCCACAAGGCGGGCGAGAAGTACTTCACCTACGAGGAGACGATCGACATCTACGGCACGGCCTACGCCGACAGCGGCGTCAGCAACGTCTACCTGTCCGTCAAGAGCCAGAGAGGGGAAGGGGACACCTACGTTTCCACCAACTGCGTGAACTGGGCCTTCACGGCCAAGCTTTACAAGGGGAACAACGCGCTGCGCGTTTACGCCGTCAGCGGCCACCATCTGACCAACAACGTCGCCATCACGGTATTCCGGGGCAGCAAGGATTTCAGGATCAAGAAGGTTATCGTGAACAAGAAGCGCACCGGCCTCAACTTCTATATCTCCAATATCACCCAGACCAATCTGGTCAGCGTCTCTCCCAACGGCGAGGGAAGCGTGACGCTCGGCCCCCTGACCTTCCCCCTGGAGCAGGGAGCCTGGACGAAAGCCAACACCTTCGTCTCGAACTACAAGAAGAAAACGAGCGACGACAAGGTCGCCGGCAAGATCCACTCCAAGCCGAACAAGGACTTCTTCCAGTGCAATCTGAAGACCCTGACCACCAGCAGCGCCTACTGCGAGGGACTGCAGAATATTCCCTTCAATTCTTCGGTGCCTTTCAAGGTCAAAATTGGGGACTACGAGGCCTCGACCAACATCTTCCTTGACAGCCAGGGCAAATTCAAGAGCAACGCCCCCTGGTTCTGATAATCAATAGAGTCATGGGTCCAAAAAGCGGGAGAGGTTTCTCCCGCTTTTCTTTTTTGCCCCAAAAAAGGGCCGGAATGGTATAATATATAAATATGCTAATATTCCGAGTTAAAGAAGTCCTGGTCAAGAGGGAGACCACAAACGCCCTGCTTCTGCTTCCGGCGGAACTTCTGGTCGACCTCTTCCTGGTTACCTTCGCTTTCGGCACTGGCGGGCTGACGCGGCCGGCTTTCTTCGCTTGCCTCGCGGGATACGTGCTGCTGTCCGTCGCGGCTTTCTTTTTGGCTTCCAAGAGGCCGATAAGGGCGCTGCTTTTGGGCGGACTGGTATCTTTCGCCTTCACGCCGCTCTTTTTCGCCTGGACGGGGGACTGGCGGCGCTGGCTTCTGGGCCTTGCTCCTGCCATCTTCTGCGGTTTCCTGTTCTTCAGGGCCGCCTTCAATTTCCACCGCGCCAACGTTGACGCGGAGGCGGCTGTTCTGAACGAAAGGAGGTGGCTGAAGCCCATCTTCGGCCCCAGGACGATGCTCTTCATGCCTCTGAACTGGCTGGCGCTCTTCGCGCTCGCGCTTCTGATGTATCGCGCCAACACGCTCGGCTGGCCGGCATTCGTTTTTACCGGGATACTGGCGCTCGCTTCCATTTACGGCAGCCTCCGCTGCGAACTGCACCTTTTCAAGCGAAGCCGCGGGAAGTTCTGCTTCTTTATCATGGCGGTATTTCTTCTCACGCTCATCTCCTTCGGCTTTTTGCAGTGGTCGCTGGGGCTCTTGGGCGTGATGGCGACCTTGAGTTTCGTTATAGTACATTATTTCGCTCGCTCGGCCGCTTTCGACAGGTTCTCGAACTATTTCTTCCAGCATCCGGCTCTGCTCCTGGTCGTAAGCTTTTTGGGCGTCATCCTGCTGGGAACGTATCTTCTGGCCCTGCCCTGGGTCCTGAACAAGGGCTATGACATAGGCTTGGTGGACGCGCTCTTTATGTCGGCTTCCGCCACCTGCGTGACGGGCCTGGCGACGGTCGACATCTCGAAAGTCTTCACCTTCAGCGGCCAGGTCGTTATTCTGGGACTCATCCAGGTTGGCGGCTTGGGCATCATGACCTTGTCCACCTTCTCGGCTCTCGTTTTGGGGCGCGCTATCGGCCTTAGGCAGGAATATTTCGTAAGAGACATGCTGGGCGAGAAGCGTCAGTCGAACGTTCTGCCGCTGACGATCTTCATCTGCGCGGCGACCTTCATCATCGAGGCGGTGGGAGTGGCCTTCCTCTTACCGCAGCTGGTGCACATGGGCCTTCCTTGGCAGGAGGCGCTCTGGAAGAGCCTCTTCCATTCCGTCTCGGCTTTCTGCAACGGCGGCCTGTCGCTTCAGACCGACAGCCTCGTCATGTTCCAGCACCATCCCTGGGTGCTTCTGACGATCACATCGCTGATCGTGGCGGGCGGCCTCGGTTTCGGCGTGCTTTCATGGATCAGCGACTTCGTGCGCTTTAAGAAGCCGCACGGCAACTTCTACGTCAGCGTCGTTTTGGTTGGCACGTGCATCCTGACCTTCGGCGGCATGATCGGCTTTCTGCTCTGGGATCACTCCAGGGGCCTTTCCAATTTCGACTGGCCCGAGAAGATCTGCAACGCTCTTTTCTGCTCTGTCACCGCTAGGACGGCGGGGTTTTCGACTTTTGACCTGAACGACATGTCCAGGGCTGGCCGCTTCCTTACGATGATACTTATGTTCGTGGGCGGCGCTCCCGGCAGCACGGCCGGCGGCGTGAAGCTGACGACGATCGTCGTCTTCCTCGCTCTTCTCTTCGCCGTCCTGAGGGGCCGCGACGACGTGACGTTAGGGCGTCACTCCTTCAACGCCAACACGGTCTGGCGCGCCGTAACCGTCTTCATGCTCTACAACATCACGCTGCTCGTGGGCTTGCTTCTGCTTCTGACTTTTGAGGAAGGCGGCTACGAGGAACTTCTGTTCGAGGCCGTCTCGGCCGTAGGCACGACGGGGCTATCCATGGGCATCACGGAAAAGCTTTCCGTCATGGGCAAGCTTATAATCACCGCCATGATGTTCATAGGCCGTATCGGGCCGCTTACGCTTTTGCTTTTACTGCCGACCAGGAAACGCTCGGCAATTGAATATCCCAAGACCCCCCTGATGGTGGGGTAAAAGGAGGATCGAATTATGATCAAAAGATGCGCAGTTATCGGCTTGGGCCGTTTCGGAACGGAAGTGGTCCGCTGGCTGGAATCCCATAACATTCCCGTTCTGGCGATAGACAACGACAAGGACGTCGTCCAGAAGGTGGCCGACGAGGAGAACGTCACGGGCGCCCTGTGCATGGACTGCACGGATGAATCCGCGCTTCTTGAAGCCGACATCACTTCGATGGAAGTCGTGGTCGTCGCGATAGGCGACCATCATGTCGAGAACAGCATCATGGTGACGGCGCTCTTGAAGCAGCTGGGCGTCAAAAGGATCGTGGCCCGCGCCAGCTCTGAACTACACGCTAACATCCTGAAAAAGGTCGGCGCGACGGAAGCGGTCAACCCCGAAAAGGAGATGGGCCTCCGTGTCGCCAGAATGATCTACGCCCCGAACCTGAGGGAAGTCATTCCCTTCGCCTCCGGCGCCAGCATCGCGGAAGTCGATCTGCCGAAGAGCTTCGTGGGAAAGAGCATGATCGACCTGAGGCTCAGGGACCGCTACGGCGTCAACGTCATCGGCATCAAGCGTCTCCCGGTAAACCGCGAGGAGAAGGAACGCTTCCTTATGCTCTCGCCCGACCCCAGCTCCCCCTTGGAGGAGAACGACATTCTCGTCGTGGTGGGCACCGACACCAACGTTAGGAAATTCACGGACATCAAATGACGGACGCTTCCGCTGAACCGTTTTTCTCCGTCGTGGTCCTCAACTGGAACACGCTGGAACTTCTGAAGAGGAACCTGGCCGCTCTGAAGGCGCAGAGCTATCCCTCCTTGGAAGTGATCGTGGTGGACAACGGGTCTGTTGACGGCAGCGTAGACTATCTGAACGGCGATGAATTCAAAAGCTTCGGCTATAAACGCGTGATGCTTTCCGCTAACACGGGCTTTGCGGCCGGCATGAACGAAGGCTTGCGCATATCTTCTGGGAATTGGCTCATGCCTCTGAACGTCGACGTTTTCTTAGCGCCTGACTTTTTCGAGAAAGCGTCGGTGAAGATCAAGGCCGATCCGGGCGTTACCATGTTGGGCCCTCTGATTTACCGCTATGACAAGGAGTCTGGGCCTACGGAGGAAGTCTTGTGCACCTACGTCGTGCCGACGCCCTTCCTTAGTCTGGCTACCGATCTGACGGAACCGTTCGCGGAGAAATTCGTCTTCGCGCCGGGCGGCTGCGCTCCGCTCTTTATGGCAAGCGAACTTAAATGGGCCGCTATTCCCGCCGAACTGTCGGCAAGCGGAAAGACGGAATATTACGACGAACGCTATTTTGCTTACGGCGAGGACATCGACCTTTATCTGAGGCTGAACGCCATCGGCGGCAAGGCGCTCTACGCGCCGAGCCTCAAGTGCCATCACGTGCACTCCGGTTCGCAGTCTGGCGTCCGCTGGTACGAGAAGAGCGCCGACACCATCACGCGCCTTGGCGCCAACGCGCTCGATACCTGTTTAAAAAATCTGCGCGGATTTGGCTGCTTCAAAACTTTTATTTTGCTTTTCCTGGCGCCCTTGGGAAGATCGCTGTATCTTCTTTTCAGGGCTCCCTCGAAATTTATCGCTCCCTTGAAAACTTACGCGCTTTTTGGGAAAAGACTTTCCCGTACGAAGAAAATGCGCGCTTACTTCGCGAATCTAAAACCACAAACCAATCAATCATAAAGGGGATTTGTTTATGAACTTCACGGAAAAACGGATCTGCGTCACGGGCGGCCTGGGATTTCTGGGCAGCCATCTTATCGATCGTCTGAAAGCCCGCGGCTGCAAAAATGTCTTCATCGCGGACCGCGACAAATACGATCTGACGAAAGAAGCCGAGATCGTAAGAATGTATGAAGAGATCAAACCGGACATCGTCATCCACCTGGCGGCCGTCGTGGGCGGCATCGGCGCCAACAGGGAGCATCCGGGGAGCTTCTATTATCTCAACATGGTGATGGGCGCCATGCTCATCGAGCAGGCGAGGCTCCACAAGATCGAGAAATTCGTGGCCTTGGGCACGATCTGCGCTTACCCGAAATTCACGCCGGTTCCCTTCAAGGAGACCGACCTCTGGTTAGGATATCCGGAAGAGACCAACGCGCCCTACGGACTGGCGAAAAAGATGATGATGGTGCAGCTGCAAGCTTACCGTCAGGAATACGATTTCCACGGGATCTATCTCCTGCCCGTCAACCTCTACGGTCCGAGGGACAATTTCGACGACCGCTCTTCGCACGTTATTCCGGCTCTTATCAAGAAGTGCGTGGAAGCGAAGGAAAAAGGCCTCGACAGCATCGAAGTCTGGGGCACCGGCAAGGCCACGAGGGAATTCTTCTACGTCGAGGACGCCGCTGAAGCCATCGCGCTGGCGGCCGAACGTTACGACGGCACCGAGCCCGTCAACCTGGGCGCCGGCTTCGAGATCTCCATCAAGGATCTCGTGGAACTCATCGCGAAACTGACAGGCTTCACCGGCAAGATCGTCTGGGATTCAAGTAAGCCCGACGGCCAGCCGAGACGCTGCCTAGACACGACGAGAGCCAAGGAATTCTTCGGCTTCGAAGCGCACACCAATTTCGAGGAAGGTCTCAAGAAGACCATCGAATGGTACCGCGAGAATAGGGAAGCCCTTGCCAAGAAATACGCCAGCCGCTGATGCAACGCTTTTTTAAGAGATTTCTCGATCTTGTGATTGCCATAGCTGGGCTCATTTTCTGCGCCCTGCCGTGGCTCGTTATCGCCGTCCTCATAAAGCTCGACAGCAAGGGACCGGTCTTCTTCCTGCAGGAAAGGGCTGGGAAAAACAACAAGCCCTTCATGATCTACAAATTCCGGACCATGACGGTCGGCGCGGACAAGGAGGGCTTCTATACCGGGGAAGGCGACGCGAGGATCACAAAAGTCGGGAATTTCCTTAGGAAGACGAGTTTCGACGAACTGCCGCAATTGATCAACATTTTCCTGGGAGAAATGAGCGTCGTGGGCCCCAGGCCGACTTTGCTCTACCAGACAGCCGAGTATGACGAGCACCAGAAGAAGCGTCTTCTGGTGCCGCCGGGCGTGACGGGCTGGGCCCAGGTCAACGGCCGCAACTCCCTGACCTGGCCGCAGCGGATCGAGCTCGACGTCTGGTACGTCGAGCACTGGTCGCTCTGGCTGGACATTAAAATTTTCCTGATGACCTTCGGCGTCTGGGCCAAAGGCGAGGGCGTCTACGCGCCCAAGGAAAACTTCGTGGTGAAAGAAGGCGATGAGGAGAAGCTGTAAATGAGTTTGCTCGCTCTGGAAACCGCCTCTTACCAGGAAGCCTCGGTAGCGTTCTTCGACGGGAACGTCGGATTTTTCCAAACGATCTTTCCGATGAGCAGGGATCTTTCCAGCCAGATCATGCCAGCAATAGAGAAAATGATTCGCGGCCGCGTTCCAGAGATTATCGTGGTGGATCGCGGGCCTGGCTCCTTTACGGGCATCAGGACCGGCCTCGCGGCGGCCCAGGGGCTCGCGCTCGGCTGGGGCTCGAAGCTTGTCGGGCTTTCGCGTTTCGACTGCTTCCCGCGGCATAAGGAAAGCGGGAACGAACTGCTTCTTCTTGACGCCAAGGCCGGCGGCGGTTTTTATTACGAGTACCGTACGGACGGAAAAAAGGAAGCCGGCTTCTGCAAGAAAGACGAGCTTTCGCTCAAGTTCCCCGACTGCGAGTGCTATTACGGCGAGTGCGGCGAAACAGATTTCCCCGGTAAACTTTTTGTTCACATAAAAACGGATTTCGACGCGAAGAGTCTTTTGGCGCTGGCCATGGAAAAATTGGATAACGGCGAAGAACTTCCCGCTGACGCCATCTATCTTCACTTAAGGGCGGTCCTGCCCAAGAACAAGCTCTGATCTTTTATGGCAGTGGAACAGGTGTTAACTCAAAGCTTTGAGAGTCTGGTCTCTGAGACGATCCCGTCTCTGACCGACCTTTACGCTGCCGTTTCCGTTTCTGTTCCCTGCAGTACAAACGTTGTCACTGAGACCGCCAAGGGCTTCATCAAGCTTTCGACGGAAAACTTCCTCCTGATCGGCGCGATCCTTTTCTTCCTGTCGATCATCTTCAGCCGAACGATCAGCCGCACCGGCATCCCGATCCTTGCGCTTTTCCTCTTCGTGGGATTTTTGGCAGGGGAGTACGGGCTCGATTTCTCGAGCATCGCGGTGGCGAGAGGCCTGGGCGACTTCGCCCTTATATTCATCCTCTTCTACGGCGGTCTTGAGACGAAGTTCTACAAGATAAAGCCGGTCCTCTACAAGGGGATCGTCCTTTCGACGATCGGCGTTCTTGTAACGGCCGGAATATTGGGCTCGCTGACGATGCTTCTGGCCTATCTTTTTCATTGGAAGAACTTCACCTGGCCTTACGCGCTGCTTCTCGGCTCCATCGTTTCCTCTACCGACGCGGCTTCCGTCTTCGGGATCTTCAGGACCAAAAATCTCGACTTCAAGAACGACCTTAGGCCTCTTTTGGAACTTGAGAGCGGTTCCAACGACCCGATGGCTTACTTTTTGACTGTCACCTGCATCGACCTGTGCATGGGGCAGTGCGCGCCCGGCAACATGCTTCTTACGCTCGCGAAAGGCATGATCGTCGGCGCTTTCGTAGGCTATACGCTGGGACACGGTATGAGTTTCATCATGCGCCGCATCAGACTTGAGGCGGACGGACTCTATTCCGTTTTGGTCATCAGCATGACCTTGATCGTTTACTCCGCGGCGGAGCATCTGGGCGGCAACTGCTTCTTGGCGGTCTATATCTCCGCGATGGTCTTGGGCAACGCGAACATCATCCACAAACGAAGCATGTCGCGTTTCTTCGACGGCTTCGCCTGGCTCATGCAGATCACGATGTTCATTATGCTGGGCCTTCTGGCGGCGCCTTTCGAGCGCTTCAAGCCTTACATCGGTTTCGGCCTCACTGTTTCGGCGCTGCTTATGTTCGTGGCGCGCCCCATCTCCGTCTTCCTGTGCCTGCACTTTTTCAAGATGCCGGTCAAAGACAAGCTCTTCGTTTCCTGGGTGGGACTCCGCGGTGCCGTGCCGATCGTTTTCGCGACGTATCCTCTTGTCGCTTTCGGCGTCAACGACCCGATGGCGCGGGCGATATTCTTCATGGTCTGCTGCATTTCCTTCTCTTCGGTGCTCTTCCAGGGCTCGAGCTTAGTCTGGGCCGGAAAGCTGCTGGACGTCACCATCCCCGAGGACAAGAGCAAGACCAGCGATTTCGGATTGGAAGTCTCGGATTCCTTCCAGTCGAATCTTGACAGCTTCGCCGTGCGCCCGGGAGACCAGTGCGTAAACCGCTCGCTCCTTTCCATGTCGTTCCCGAAGTCCTGCCTGATCATGGGCATTAAAAGAGGCGGAGACTTCATCACGCCGAACGGATCGACCGTCATCCAGGAGGGCGACGAGCTTCTCATCATGGCCGCCAGCGAGGAGAAGATGGCGCAGATGAAGATGCTTCTGCACGGAGTGAGGGACGGTCAGTAAATTGCCATAATTCAAAGCTTCTGATAAAATCACGTAAAAAATAAATTAAGGATAAATATGAGACCAGTTGAGGAACAGATGGCGATCCTGGAAAGAGGCGCCATGACCATTACGGAAAGGGAAGAACTTAAAACAAAACTCGCCAAGGGAAAACCCTTGATCGTCAAGCTGGGCGTCGACCCGACGGCCGCCGATCTGCATTTGGGCTTTACCGTGGTATTGAGAAAATTGAGGCAATTCCAGGACCTCGGCCACCAGGCCGTGCTTCTTATAGGCTCCTTCACGGCCCAGGTCGGCGACCCGACCGGCCGCGACAAGACGCGCCCTCAGATCACGGAAGAGCAGGTCCTGAAAAACGCCGAGCACTACCTTGAGCAGGCTTCCCGCATCCTCGACAGGGATAAGCTTATCGTCCGCTACAACGGGGAATGGTTCTCGAAGATGACTTTCAAGGAAGTGATCGCTCTGCTCGCGAAAGCGACGCTCGCGAGAACTCTCGAGCGCGACGACTTCCAGAAGCGCTTCAGGGAGAACCTTCCCATCCATATGCACGAATTCGTCTATCCTCTCATGCAAGGCTACGATTCCGTCGTTCTGAAAGCCGACGTGGAGCTGGGCGGCAACGACCAGACCTTCAACCTTATGGTCGGCCGCGATCTGCAGAGGGAGGAGGGTATGGAGCCTCAGGTCTGCCTTACCATGCCTTTGCTGGAAGGCCTTGACGGCGTCAGGAAGATGTCGAAATCCTATGGCAATTATGTGGCCATCGCCGATCCTCCCAACGAGAAGGTCGGAAAACTGATGTCCGTAAACGACGAGCTGATGTTCAAGTACCTTGAGCTTCTGACCGACGTTCCCATGGAACAGATAGCGGAATGGAGAAAGGGCGTCAAGGACGGAACGGTCCATCCCATGACCGTCAAGAAGGCCATGGCGCACGCCATCACGGAGATCTACGACGGCAAGGAAGCCGCGGACGCGGCCGTCGCCAATTTCGAGAATGTTTTCAGCAACAAAGAGATCCCGGACGATATTCCGGAATACAAACTGAAAGAGGGCGGAGTCCCCGAACTTGACCTTCTCGAGCTTCTGGTCGAGAACAAAATGGCCGCCACGAAAAGCGAGGCCAGGAGAGTCATCCAGCAGGGCGGCGTGACCTGCGACGGCGAGAAAGTAACGGGCTTCAACCTTACCATGCCGAAAGCCGACAGCTTCATCCTGAAGGTCGGCAAGAGAAAATTCTTAAAGATCATTCGCTAAAAAAAGGAGATCAAGATGAGAGTAGCAGTAATTGGCACCGGATACGTCGGCCTCGTGGCCGCCACTTGTTTCGCCGACAGCGGCAACACCGTCATAACGGTCGACAAGATCGAAGCGAAGATCAAGAAATTGCTTAATGGCGAGATCCCCATTTTCGAGCCGGGCCTGGAGGAGATGGTCAAACGCAACCTGGCCGCCAAGCGCCTTATTCCCACGACCGACATGCGCTACGCCATAGAGAATTCCGACGTGATCTTCTCCGCGGTTGGAACTCCGACCGGAAAGGACGGCAAAGCTGACCTTTCCGCCGTCTGGGCGGTAATGAAAGAGATCGCGCCCTACTTCAACGGCTACAAGATCGTCGTCAACAAGAGCACGGTCCCCGTCGGGACGGCTGCGAAGGTCAAGGAAGTGCTCTCCCAGGGCACCACGCAGCCTTTCGACGTTGTCTCGAACCCTGAGTTCTTAAAGGAAGGCGCTGCTTTGGACGATTTCCTTAAGCCCGAGCGCGTGGTCATCGGCACGACCAGCGAGAAGGCCGCCGAAGTCATGCGCCTCCTCTACGATCCCTTCACCAAATCCGGCGCCGACATCCTTATCATGGACAACAAGTCCGCCGAGATGTGCAAATACGCCTCGAACTGCATGCTGGCCGCCAGGATCTCCTTTATGAACGAGATCGCCAACATCTGCTCGAAGGTCGGCGCGGACGTCACGAAAGTGAGGATCGCGATGGGACTCGATTCCCGCATCGGAAGACGCTTCCTTTATTCCGGCATCGGTTACGGCGGCTCCTGCTTCCCGAAAGACGTGAAGGCCTTGGCCGCCACGGCCAGGGAGAACGATTATGAGCCGATCATGATCGACGCCATCGAAAAGGTCAACGCCAAGCAGAAAGAACTGCTCTTCGAATTGGCCAAGGAACATTTCCAGGGCGACCTTAAGGGCAAGACTTTCGGCCTCTGGGGGCTGGCTTTCAAACCTCAGACCGACGATATGCGCGACGCTCCTTCGCAGGTCATCGTAAAACTGCTCCTGGAAGCCGGAGCGAAGGTCAAGGGCTACGACCCGGTGGCGAAAGAGACCGCCAAGGCTGTCTTCGGCGACACGATCACTTATTGCGAGGAAGCGTACGAAGCGCTCAAAGACTGCGACGCCCTGATGCTCCTGACCGAATGGAACGAATTCAGAGTTCCGGATTTCCCGCGCATCAAAGAGCTCCTGAAGCAGCCCGTCATCTTCGACGGCCGCAACCAGTATTCGCCCTCCGAAATGAAGGAACTGGGCTTCACTTATTACAGCATAGGTCGTCCCGCCGTCAAGTAAATGGCCGTTTCCTCTGATGAGCCTATCAGCGTAATGGAGACCGCTCCGGGTTACAAGGACGCTCCCAAAGCGACCGGAGTCTATCTCATGTACGACGAGGAGGGGACAGTCATCTACGTCGGCAAGGCCGTAAACCTGAAGCTTAGGATGCAGCAGTATTTCCGTCCCGGTGGGGACGGAAGAAGGAGTGTGCCTTTTCTTGTCGAGAAGGTGAGGAAGATCGAGTTCAGGATCACCGGCAATGAAGCAAAGGCTTTTCTGCTTGAGGATGAACTCATCAAGAAATATCTTCCACGTTACAACGTTTTGGGGCGCGACGACAAGAGCTATCCCTCCCTGGAGCTGACTGTGTTAGAACCCTTCCCGCGGCTTATTCCGGCGCATCGTCATTTGAAAAAAGGCAGCCGCTACTTCGGCCCCTTCATAGTTGGCGTTTCAGCCGACGAACTTTTGCGGCGCTACCGCGACCGCTTCAAATTAAGGCGCTGCACTGTCAATCAGCTGAAAAAGGGCAAGCCCTGCCTCTATTACCAGATAGAGCGCTGCTGCGCGCCCTGCCTCGGCAACGTCAGCGAAGAAGAATACGCCGGGTACGTTGAAAAGATAACCTCGTCGCTTAGGCGTTACGAACGCATCCAGGTAAAGGTCGAGGAGGAATGATGGAACGCGAGATCATTGTCGCCAAGGAAGCCGGTTTCTGCGCGGGCGTCAAGCGCGCGGTTCAGCTTGCCAACGACTCTTTGGAAAATGAGCCAGGAAAAGCGCTCTGCTCGCTCGGCCCTTTGATCCACAATCCTTCCGTCATTGAAACCTTGGGTAAAAAGGGCATGAGCGTCCTCAGTTCCTCGCTCGGAGAGGAAGAGATAAGAAAGCTTCCCAAAAACGCGAAGCTCCTCGTCAGAGCCCACGGCGTTCCCAAAGAGCAGTACGACCTTTTGAATGATCACGCTCTCGACATCCTTGACGGCACATGCCCTCACGTCATCGCCATAAGGAGAATTATCGAGCGCGCCGCGGAAG
The DNA here is from genome assembly GCA_017650925.1 of bacterium. GTDB lineage: Bacteria > Auribacterota > UBA3054 > UBA3054 > UBA3054 > UBA3054. The sequence goes on along the minus strand of JAGCDY010000044.1, from coordinate 1,778 downwards.
AAGGTGAGCCTGTCGTCATCTTAGGCGACAAAGGTCACGCGGAAGTGACGGGCCTCTTGAGTTTCGCCAAAGAGGGGACGGTCGTCAGTACTGTAGCGGAAGTCGCCTCTTTGAATTTCACAAAGTCTTTCACGGTAGTTTGCCAGTCGACGCTCGACAGTTCCACTTTCGAAGCGGTCACGAAAGCGATCCTTAATAAATTCCCCTCCGCAAAGATCCGCAACACGCGCTGCCAGGCGACTGAAAAGCGCCAGAAGGAAGCGCTCTCCCTCTGCGAGACTTGCGACGCCATGGTCGTCATAGGAGGCATTGGCAGCGCGAACAGCAACCGTCTGGCCGAGATCTGCAGAGGCAGCGGCAAAGCGACTTTCTTCGTTACCGATCCCGCGAATTGGGAGCCTGAAGAACTCAAACCTTTCCGCAGGATAGGCGTCACGGCCGGCGCTTCCACTCCGCAATCCGATATCGATCTGATATTGGCAAAACTGAAAAGCCTGATCTAATGTTCTAAATTTCAAGCGGGGCATGTCTTAAAAAAACATTGTCTCACAGTTGAAAAATATTAGAATATTAGATGATAAACAACCAATTCGCATCGTTATGAAAAAACTTTTGCTGTTCTTTGTTTTGCTTGCCATATCGTCTAACTTAAAAGCGGAGCCGACGGTCTTCTTCAGTGAGGATTTTGAGAGCTACTCTGAGGGCGATTTCTTCTCCCAGCGCGACGATTTGAGATACTACCGCGAGGACATGAAGGAGCATTATTACTACGACGTCACCAACGTGGCGACCAAATGCCTGGGCGTCAGGAAGGTGACGGGCGACTACTACGACGACTCCGGTGTCTGGATCCCACTTGGCACGCAGCCTTCGGTCTTCACCGACTCCGGCGTCCTGAGGATCCGCTTCAAGATCAAATCCTCCTACAACATGGCCGGCATAATGCTGGGCGACGGGGAGGATGGAAGAGCGCTCTACTGCTTCCGCAACGGCGGCACATTCTATTTCAAGGGAGGCTCCGAAGACTACGGCGTCGGCGGCATAGGCGATCAGAACTTCACGCCCGTGGAGCTGAACATCTCGTATCCGGGACGCAGGCTCATGAACGTCATCGTCAACAGCGTGACCAACACACCGGAAAATTTCGTGTTGGGCGAATACGACGTCACTTATTTCGGCGTGGGCGTTTTCGGCGGCGGGCCGCCCAAGTGCTCGCCAATCGACGACATCGAGGCGGCTTACGAGAGCCTCTACGAGCCTGTTCCTAATATCAGCGCTGAGAACATTGAGTACACTCCTGACGAATGGAACAAAACCCTTGTCATCTCCAACAACGGCGGCGGCTACTTCAACTATTCCGTCACTGCTGTGGAGCACCCGGAATGGCTGCGCTTTGACGAGACCAACGGCGTCTGCGTTTCGGCCTGCGAGATCGATCTTTCCTTGGACAGCGGCGCCATGACGAACGGCTACTACAAGACCACGCTTCTCGTGGACTTTGGTTCTTACGGCCAGAAGACCGTGACACTGAGGGCGGGTTCCGGTACCGTCTTCTTCCGCGAGACTTTCGAACGTCCCTACATGACGGAAGGCGAAATAACGGGGCAGTACCGCTGGGACGGCAAGAAGGACGACGGCTACGGCAAGCTCTTCAACGAGATGATCGTGACCAACGTGGACTTCGGCTGGAACGGCGCCTGCGCCCACTACGTCAGAGGCTCCGGCTGGGACGGCTACACCTGCGAGGTCAAGACTCCCGAGCTCGCCATCGTGAGAGT
>JAGCDY010000043.1 GCA_017650925.1 bacterium | reverse complement strand
TCTACACCAGAATGTTGAATTTTATAACCGAGAATCTCTAAGGATCAACTCATGAAAAGCATACTTCCCTTCCTCACTAAAGAACGCGTGATCGACCTCAAAGGGCAGAACAAATCCGACTGCCTTTACGAACTGGCCAAAATCGCCGTCAACGAAGCCATCCACGAAGACGTGGAGACTCTTTACGACGAACTGATGGACAGAGAGCGCCTGATGTCCACCGGCATCGGCATCGGCATCGCAGTCCCCCACACCCGCTGCCCGGAGACAGACACCTTCACGGTGGCCATCGGCCGCACCGCGGAAGGCGTCCGCTACGATTCCGTGGACGGCCAGCCGGTCCATCTTATGATCCTCATCATCGCCCCCGGAAACGACAGGAGAGAATACCTGCAGCTTCTGGCCAAGGTCGTCATGAGACTCAAAGACCGCGAATTCTTCCAGAAACTGATGGACGCCCCGACGCCCGCCGACGTCTACGACATCATCGCTAAAGACGAGGATGCTGAATAATTTCCAAAACTTTCTGGGCTCTCCCCTTCTGACCATCGGCGTCGCCATGCTGATGGGCTTCTTCGTGGGGCGCCTGGCGGAGATGATCAAGCTCCCAAGAGTCACCGGCTATGTCATTGCCGGCGTCATACTCGGGCATACGATCTACTCCGGAAGTTTTGATCTGTTGCGTTTCGACATCACCAACGACTTCGCCTTAGGCTTCGTCGCCTTCACGATAGGCGCCGAACTGGAAATGGATAGGCTGAAAAAAGTCGGACTGTGCGTGGCGACCATCGTCGTCTTCGAAACGCTCGTTTCCTTCCTGCTCGTCTCTTTCTGCACCTTCCTTCTGACAAAAGAGCTGCCGCTCTCCGTGCTCCTCGGCTCCCTGGCCTCCGCCACGGCGCCCGCCGCCACGGTCATGACCTTAAGGCAGATGAAAGCCAAAGGCCCAGTCACCACCACCCTGCTCGCGGTAGTGGGCCTCGACGACGCCCTGGCGCTTATCGTCTATGCCTTCGCTGCGGCCTTTTTAAAGGGCTCTCTCAACTCTGACGGTATCTCTATCGTCCAGGCCTTCATCCTGCCGTTATTGCGCATTCTGGGCGCTCTGGGACTGGGCGGGCTGCTCGGCTTAGCCATGCTGCCCGTTCTTAAGAGCATCACCCTCCAGGCAGAGATGCTGCTTTTCGTCTGCGCCTCCATAATCTTCTGCGACGGTCTTGCCACCAGGTTCGGCTTCTCGGAGCTCCTTTGCAACATGGCCTTCGGCTTCACCGTCGCAAACGTCGGGCGCTTCTCCACGGGAAGACTGCTTAACGCCATCGACCAGCTTACGCCGCCCATCTACGCGGCCTTCTTCGTCCTGGCCGGCGCGCAGCTTAGGCTCAACGCCTGCTGCAACGCCTTCATGCTCTCTCTGGCGGCCGTCTACACCCTAAGCAGGATCGTCGGCAAGGTCGGCGGCGCCTACCTTGGCAGCCTGATCGGCAAAGCCAGCGACACCATAAGAAAGAATATCGGCTACGGCTTAGTCTCCCAGGTCGGTATCGCCATCGCCCTGGCCGTCATCATAAGAAGAGAGTTCAGGCCTCTCAACATCTACTTCGGTAATTTTGAAATGAGCCAGATGATCATCAATCTCTTGCTCTTCACCACCATCTTCACGGAAATAATCGGACCGGCCCTGACGCGCTACGGCATAAGGCGCGCCGGGGAGGACCACAGCGCGGAATAAAAATTATGCAGCTCCTCATTATCAAACTCGCCAAAGAAGAACTTCTTGAAGACCTTCTAACCGCCCTCACGGCCTCCGGTCTCGACACGGCCTGCATCGTGGACTCCAGCTCCATCCAGAAATTCATGGGACAAAGGATCCCAATCTTCGCGGGACTCAGGACCGAGATGGACCACTACTCCTACTGCAAGGTCATAGCGGCCCGCGTTCTCTACCCCGAGAGCCTCGACGAATTCCGCAGGCTCTTAAAACGTTCCAACATCGACTTCGACGACCTGGAGAACGGCACCGCCCTTCTCATCCCCTGCGAAGAACTTTAAAATATAAAAGCCAGACGAAAGTCTGGCTTTTATATCTATCCAATTGCTGAGGACAAAAACAGAGTTAGTCTTGAGCGCCAATGGCCAGCCTCACGCCATATTCGTAGTTGATGGTCATGGGGGACTTGGGGTTTCCGGAACCGGAAGTGCAGTCTCTGGCTCTTGAGTAGTGACTTCCGCCTCTTGTTACGCGGTAATAGTTTCTTAAGTTCCAGTCAAGGCACCATTCGGCAACGTTGCCATGGCAGTCGTAGAGGCCCCAGCTGTTCGGGACATAGGATCCGACGGCGGTGTGATTAGCCCGGTATCCGCCCTTTTCGTCGATCCAGTCATAAGCGTAACGGCCGGCTTCATCCATGTTCGGACAGGAGTTATCGTCTGTCAGATCCTTTCCGGTGTTAAGATCCGTGGTGGTTTCGGCGCGGCAAGCCGCGCCCCACTGCGCCGAGGCGGGCAGATCGAAGCCGTTTCCGAAGATCTTCCTGAATCTGCCGAAGAAGCTGTATTCGTCCACTTCCCGGTTATCCGGGTAAGCGGAACCCAAGTCTGCTCCGCGGAGCATGTCGTAAGAGACGCTGTCAACAGGGCGCGTGTCGCCGGGAAAGACGGAAGGATTGCCGCCTACCGCGTTCAGGCACTGCCTCTGGGTCAGCTCGAAAATGCCGACGTAGCAGGCGTTGCTCAAACTTTCCGATTCGATCCTTCTGAGCCAGATCTCTTCCGTGCGGCACTTGTCGCCGCTGACCGCGGGGCCGGAAGCGGAAACGCGCATTGTTCCCGTCAAGGTGTCGAGGACGAGATAGGTGGCCTGGTCGGTCACTTCCTCAGATTCGACCCTTAATACGACGTCGCCCATCTGGTCGACGTAAGCATCGTCGGGCGTCCAGGTCAGTTTGTGCGTTCCAGCACCAACCGCAATTCCGCAAGCGCCGTCATATTCAAGTTTGCCAAGATTTTCCAGCGGTTCTTCGCTGCCGTCTTTCAGTTTGCCGAAGAAGGAAGCCTGGAAGACAGGCAGGGAATTTTCCGACCCGGAGGTCAGCTCATACTCGAAGGTCCTCTGGGCGCGGTCGGGCAAAGTCTCAAAGGGGCTCGTTATCAGAGCGACGCGGAAACCGCTGTACATGCTGACCTGTTCAGGCTTGAGACTGTCGTGGTAAGCGGAGCGGCATTTGGCGGCGCGGTCGCTGCCGGCGGACCAGGCTCCGCCCCTTATGGCGCGGTAAAATCCCCAGCTCGTGCCAACGGGCTCGGTCAAAGGATCGGTGCCGAGGCTGGGCTGGTAGGTGTCGAGGCACCATTCGTTAACGTTGCCGTGCATGTCGTAGAGGCCCCAAAGGTTCGGCTCGTAGCTGCCGACCACGGTGTGTTCCTCGAAGCCGCCCTGACCGTCTTTGCGGTTGTAATAATAGCGGGCCACTTGCGCCACGTTGTAGTCCTCGTCTTCGTCGTTCAGGTCTTTGCCGCTGTTCAGAGCCGTGGTGGTGGTGGCGCGGCAGGCGTATTCCCACTGCGCCTCGGTGGGCAGATCGAAGGTCAGGCCGGTCTTGGCGCGGAGGATGCCGAAGAAGGTGTTTTCG
>JAGCDY010000007.1 GCA_017650925.1 bacterium | reverse complement strand
GTTCTGACGTCCTGATAGACGGCCGTCTTCACATGCGAGATCTTCTTGGGCGAAGAGGCTTCCACCTTGTCTTTGCCGCTCCTGATGATGACCTTGCCATTGGCTTTGCCGCTGATCGAGGCTAAGCCGCTCTCCCCTTTCCCGAGCTTCTCCTCCACGGAGGAATAGGCTTTGAAAGTGTACGCGCCGCCCGTTAGTTTCGTGTCGCCGGTAAGGGAGAGATCGATCTTCTTGATGTTTTTCCCTTCCACGCTCTTGTAGTGATCGTCATCATAGACCTGGATGTTTATCTCTTTCCCCAAAGGCGCGATCGTAAAGTTCTCAAAGCGCTTGGTCTTGATCTTTATCTTCTTTTCCAAATAATCCACGGAGTTGATCGGGAAACTTCCGCTGAAGGCCGACTTCCTGTAAGTCAGCGTCGTACCCCTCGGGCCAGTCAGCGTGAATTCGCTGTCCGGGCTGAAGGCGATCGTGACCTGATTGGAAGAGCGCCTCTTCCCAAGGGAGCAGTATTTTATGTCAGTAAGCTTCGAAGGCTCGAGATAGCTGAGATTCAAATAATTGTCCTCGTCGACGATCTCTCCGTTGCCCGTCATGAAGCTGAAAGTTAGCAGGTCTTTGGCTATGCTCATGTACGTGAACCTGCCGCTTCCTTTGTATTCCCGCACGGTGTTCATGTCGTACATCTTCAGCCTATACCCGTCCTCGCTGACGGAATAGCCCGTCACCAGCACCAAGTGGGCCAGGTTCGGGACGCCGAAGCAGAATAGCAGAGATTTCCCGTCCTCACAGGCCGCTTTCGCGTCCTTCACAAGATTGCCCAGGAAGCCGGAAAGGCTTTCGTTCATGAATTTCGGCTCGTAGCCGTAGATCCAGCCATTCCACAGAGAAGGGTTGAAATTTTTACTGCGGCCGGCGTACTCGCCGTAGTTCTCCAAATCCTGGGAAAGATGGTAGTAGTTGATGATGTCTTTCAGCTTCCTGCAGTCCTTTGGCTGAGGCATATTGTAATAATCATCCGGGCTCAGGCTCTCGCCGGAGATCTCACCGGCGTCCAGAAGCTTTTCAAAGGTAAGCCCCATGGTGACCGAGATCCCGTAGCAGGATCCGCTCCATTTCACGTTCATCTGCTGTTTTATTACGTTGACTTCCGATTCGCTGCTGGCAAAGCTCTTCAGCCTCTCGAAAAGCTCGGAACTGATTACATAGTTCGTAGACCCGTAGAAGCCGTCATTCGGCGAGCGGTTGCTGTGCACGAAACTGTTGTTGTCTTTTTCCAACCCGAACCCGGAATCCACGTCGTCGCCGTCGTAGCTCTGGGGGAACATCCTCCAATTGCCGCGAACCGTGGTGCCTGTTATCTTGTCCGCGCTCACCGTCCCGGTGAAAACGAAAAAGTCCCAGTCCGGCGCTTCCTCGCGGGTGTCTTGGTCGATGGGGAAGCTTACCCAAGTCTGTCCCTGTACGACAATCTTTCCCGTCTCCTTGTTGTATGTCCCGGCGAACTTGTAGGCCCCCTCGTAAACGGACCAGACGTCGCCGATGTACGGCCGGATATTTATCGTTCCCGTAACCGCCACGTCGCCTTCCGCGTCGCCAACAGGATCAAGATGCATCTCCATTGTGCGTCGGATGACAGCCTCCGGGTTGCCGCCGTCATAGGTCCCCTCCCAGTCCGTGGGGATCGCGCTCTCTCCCTCTCCGAACACCCTCGCGGCGCTCTCGGGAATAACCAAAACCTCCTGCGCTTCCCCAGCACGGTCGCAAAACGAACGCTCACCGCCGTTGACCACCCCGGCGCCAGCAAATAGCGCCAGCACGATCAACGAAACACCGAAAAAAGTTTCCCAAAAACGCGGACTTCTCATCTTCGCTTTCATACCATAACCTCCAAATTATACATCGCTAGATATTTTACCATTATTCAGCGATCCATTCCACAATTTTAAAATCAGCGGGGCAAAAACTGATAAGGTTTTTGCCCCGCTTTATTTCGCTAAAATACAGTCAAAATATCTCTCTATTCTGTTTCAGAAAACATATCGTCGTCTTCAAAAGATTCCGCTTCATACACACTGATTGCCGATATCTCGACATCCTCGTCTTTCCAGATCACTTCGAAGCCGTTTCCCTTCCATGGGGTCATTCCGCTCAAAGAATCGAAGTATCCGTAGCGGCTGAACCACATAACGAAGGCAAAGCTGCTAGTCTTGGAATAAGAGAGCGGCAGGCAGCACCATTCGGAGCCAACGATCAGCTGGCTAGACAGAGAAACCTTCGTGCCTTCCGGCAGCGTTCCTTTTACTTTAGCTTTGCCTTTCGCGGCAAAGACTATAGTAAATCTGGCCTTGCCATTCACTTTCGCAGAGTTTGAGCCTGTCGCTTTTAGCGGTTCTAAGGTCAAGTTAAATGACTTGCCCTTAAAATTATTCAATACGGCAGCGTAAACTGAGTTCTTTGCTTTGGATTCGTCGAGGCTGCCGTCGACACTATAGCCGTTCAGCGTTCCGGTTACACCTTCGGACGTGAACGTTAGACCGGAAAGTGCGCCCTGTCCTCTGCCATCGTAAGCGGATATTGTTCCCTTTATCGTCTGTTTCTTGCCGACGACAGGTTTTATGGTCACAGTTGCCGTGACAATGCCGTTCTTCGCCTTGCGGGTCTTGATCGTAACCGTACCGGCAAAGTCGCCGTTATTGGACGTCTGTAGGAAGGAATTAAAGGTATAGTTCTGCGAGAAAGGAAGCCTCGAGCCATAATAACCGGTATTGATATGTCTCGTCTCGTCGATCCATTGCGCGTAAAACGTAACGTCACTTGTAATTTCTGTCCAGTACGATACATAATATCCGCCATACGGTGCCGTGTACCATCCGTCAAAAGCGTGGTATTTTAGCTTCGGAACAGGCAGAGTACCGACATATTCGCCATAGGCCACTATTCTTGTCGTTTCGGAAACTGTGCCGCCGTTGGGATCGAATGTTACGGTATATTTAATCGGGGTCCAATGCGCATAGTACGTGACGCTTTCCGTAACAACTGTTGCAGCCGTAATCTGCTTTCCTCCGCTAAGCGCAGTGAACCAACCGTCAAAGGTATGGCCGGTCTTAGTCGGAACAGGAAGCGTACCGACAGTCTCTCCGCTAGCAAGTGTCAAGGTTTCCGGCGACACTGTGCCATCGTTGGCGTCGAATGTTACGATGACTTTCCTGGTGAAATCACTGTATTTGTACGCGTCCGTTTGGATAACGCGCTCAACATCGTAAGACACTTCCGGATTCGAGGAATGGTAGAGAGTTAACGTTATAAAGTAAGGGCCGTTAAGCTTAGAATCAAGGAATTGTCCTCCCTCGAGTTCCAGCGTGACCGTATTTTGGCCGGACTTAACCTCTATATCGTCCTCAAACAGTCCGACGTCATCGCCGGAAGAAGTCTTAACACGGGCCGTCATTGTAACATAACCGGCGGAAGGAGAATCCAGCGGGACATTCAGATCCAAGCACTTGATCAATCCCGTGCTTGCTTTCCTTGCGGCAACGGTGATCCCGTCTTCATCTATCGTAAGTCCGCCCTTGAAATCGGACGCAGTAACAATTTCAGTTCTTGCAGGGCTGACAGCGCAAGCGTCGATAAGTTCTCCGGTTGTCCTATCGGTAATTCTTATGTTCTTTACGTAATAGGGGCCGTCTTTCCCTGATTCACGTATATCCAAAGCTGAGAAGAACAGCGTTTGATAGGTATAATAACCATAGAACATCAAATCTTCCTGAGCATGCGCAACGTAATAACCGTTCGAATCGACCAGCGTGGCTGAAACCCGGTAAAGCGTATAATCATAGTAATAATTGAACACCTCAAAGTGTAATGCCACGCCTTTGAACAGATCACTCGAACCATCATCGTCCTTGACTGTAGATACTGTTATTTCTTCTGGCAGAATGTAAATAGTTTTGTCTTCGTGCCAAAAGTCATAAAAATCGTATTCTCCCGTTACATAATCAACCACAAACAGCGACGAATCTTCTCCCTCGGCGGCCACAGAAACGTCACGCACCATAAAATTCCCTTCTATCTTAGTGATGAACACGGCATCGTTAGGGAAACAGATATCGATGCTGTTCTTACCTTCTGCGCAAACACAGTTTGTTGAAACATTAACTATGTTCACGCCATTCGTCGTAGCAAGGTGGGCAGAAATAGTATACGTTCCGGCTGTGGGCACCGTCAACGGCATGACAACGTGCAAGCCGTCATCATCGGAATAATCGCTTATCGCATTACCAATGAATGTTTTGGTGACTTTGCATTCGTATGCAGAATAATCATCAGTAATAAGCACATTCTTTGAAGATCTTGCATTGGCCGATGAATGGTGAGGAACTATACATTCGACAAGACCAAGCACGTACGGCCCAGCATAATATTCCCTTGTTTGAGCAATAATATCTGAAGAAAACACAAAAACCACATTGGTCTTGCTTTCATCAAAAGTATCTTTTGTATGCGCCCTAGCGATTGCAATATTGTTTGTTCCAAAAAGATACGCGTCGAATGAGAATCTTCCTTTTAGATTGTGAGATACAATCACATCAAAAACAAGCCCTTCTGAAACAAAATCCCTTGTTACATCGCGGAACGACATGAAACTTATATCTGGTGTTGATTTTGACCAAGAAAAGTTGTTTCTGTTCATAACATCATCGGCCCACGACTGCGATAGTAAAACTGATGAATATATTGCGCTTTCAGGAGAATTTGTCGAAAGATTCGATGCCACTTCTTCAAATAAATGCTTAGTTAACTCTGCATTATTTCCACCTCCTGCGCTCGCATCATCACTGAGCTGCGCTCCCGGGAAGGACCAGTCACTAGTATAATAATTTTGATTTGCCCAAGTCATGTCTGATTTCCATCGACAATAAACTTCTTGATCTCCGTATGATTCATAAATTTCAAAATCAGGCCCTTTAGTTGATATTCCATATGTATCCGTCTTATCATCATCTGGGCTTGCACCCATTTCAGTTTCGTGAGCCGGCATAAGCAAATCCCCTTCTCCCCATTTCCATTCCTGTTCCTCACCATCAAATACGGGCTTCCCTTCATTATCATTTAAGTAAGCAATAAAAAATTGGTCTTCCATCTTCATAACGGAACCAACATTATACTCACCAGTCAAAATCTTATGCCACCTCTCGTGATCAACTGTGCGAAAAACTTCATCTATCGGATATTTAACTTCTGATTCTTTGAAAAAATTATCAAATTGAATAAGATCTTCTCCTTGCAGAATTTCCCATGCTCCTGAGCCAATAGTATGAGTGAATGTCCAATTAATTCCAGCCACAGCACCTTCTAAATGAGGATAAGGATCGAAGGTATGAAATTGACGTGTGTTACCTTGATTGAGTGGATCTGAATCATCAAAAGAAAAATCCTCTAAATGCGGAACCACTCCCTTCCACATATGGTACCACATAGGAGTTGAACCTTGCCGCAATGGCATTGTTGCAGAATAAAACATGAAATATGTACGTTCTACATCAAACTGTTTTTCCCCATTACGAAACAATGAGACCGTCATTTTTCTTGGCCCGTATTGTGTCTTATCGGTTGACACTTCCGGAACCCATAAAAGTTCTTGACTATTTTGCCCTTTTACCTTGAATATACTGTAACCGTCCTTTTCTTCATATGGTTGCGATTCCAATGTTCCTTCCTGTGACCACTCAACTTGTCTAACACTTCTTTCAAAAGGATAGTTAACCTTATAATCTGTACTGAGAACCTTTACTGTATACTCTGAAAAATTAACTTTTTCAACGTCTGCTGTTTTCACCCTGAACTCCGGAACAACATAATTGACCGTTCCAGCTATAACAACGTTTTCCTTTGTTATACTTGAATTTTCTCCTGTCGGACGTACACCAAGTGTATTAAATTTAAGAGCATTAAATTCAAGATTCATGTCAAAGTTGACGTCTATGTCCTGCACATCTCCCCAAGTCCATGAATAGGTTGCGGGATTAGTCGGGTTATAGCCCCAGCCAAGCATTGCGCGCGCTTTGTATGTGCCACTGACCGTAGATACATCTTTCACGGTAGCTTCAAAATAAAGGATCCTGTTATCGGCGAGAATCTTTCTATAATTATCGCTTAATTTCGCCATTACCCACTCTGAATCAGACCATGTGTAGTCGCCGTTCCAGTCTATCCACACGTTCACATATTCATATACTCCAGCATAGTTGGGATCATCTTCATCATAAAGCCTCGGACATACGACCTTGACTGAAATTTTATAGCATCCATCTTTCGGCGTAATAGTAAAAGATGAAATGTATTCAAATTTTTTACTGCCGCCTATTGAGGGGGGATATGATTTCTCGTCAGAATTAAGCGTCTCCAACGCTTTTTGTCTGTTTAAAGAGTTGGCTTTAAACTCCTCAAAATTTTCCGGGGCAGGCCTGCCATGAAGAGCAAAGCGAGCTTCTTCGTCAGAAGAACTTACCTTTTGAACATCAGCGCGTGCGGAAAACGCCACAATGGCGAAAGCCAATATAAGCATCAATTTAGCCGATACGGCTACTATTTCGTCAAACAGTACGTAAGGCTTTTCATTGTGGATAGTGCTTTTCATTTTTTCCCCTTAGTTTATGTTGTTTTTATGATTTATTTCAAAGAATGAACTTTGGTCTCACCCAAATCCATAATTGCCGTCACAATAATTTTGACCGATGCGGCCACCCCCGTATTCTACAGCATGGTAAGATTTTACAAAACAAGAACATAAAAAGCAAGAGTCTGCGATGCTTGACCTTACAAAGAAGCGTGTCGGGAAGTGTGCTTAACGCTTGCGTTTACGGAGATTTTGTAAAATCAGCACCAAGAATTTATGAGATATTCCCGGAGAATCTGGTAGGTAAAGCCCAGTTGGGCGAGTGGGAGGAGGAAATCTTCGTGCTGGCGTGCCGCGCGATAATCGGGGCGGACGTCTGGTTCTTTGAGGTAGCGCTTTATCCTTGTGAGGTCTGGATCAATAAGGAAACTGCCGTGGATTAGGAGAGCACCGCGGCGCTGGCTCTGAGCGTTGCCGGCTATCTTTCTGCCATCAATGGCCAGATCGCAGGGTTCGTGGAATTCCAGTTTGAGTCCTTTCTTGGCGAAAGCCTCTGTGAGAGGAGCGAAGGCCGTTCTGTAGGCCCCCATGACGTCGAAGCGTTTGAAGGGGGGCGTTAGAGTGGTTATGATGGTGTAGACCAGGCAGCCCTTGTGAATGAAGACCGTGCCTCCGCCCGAGAAGCGGCGTAGCACAGGAACTTTGTCCTTTTTTGCTTCCGCGGCGTTGACGTATTTTTCTTCTTCCTGGCTGAGGCCCAGGACGACCGCCTCGTCGGTGAAATCGTAGAAGCGCAGGAGCGGAGGTCTTTTCCCCTGCCCGACTTCAAGCATTAGCTCTTTGTCGAGGGCGATCTGATCCGCTACCGTTAGCTTCGGAGTCTCAAAATATTTCAGTCCGAGAGAAGTCATGGCTCAATTTTAGCAAAAGGCGGAGGTCCATGTTGGACGGCTCGGGCTTTGACTTATGGGGGCGGTTATGGTACAATCTCTATTCACAATTAAAAATGAAATAAACAACAAAAAGTGAGATTTTTATGGCAAATCCAAAACGCAGACATTCTCAGACCCGCCGCGACAAACGCCGCACGCACGACTCTTTAACGAAGCCCCAGACTCTGGCCTGCTCCAATTGCGGCTACGAGAAGCAGCCCCATGTGGTCTGCCCGAAGTGCGGTTTCTATAAGGGCCGCCGCGTCATAGCTCTGGCTACCGTCGCCGAATAATCATCTGTTTTCGCGTCCGCAATGCGTATTGCCGTTGACGCAATGGGCGGTGATTACGCCCCCAACGAGATCGTCGCTGGCGCCCTTAAATATCTTGCCAGCGGCGACTCCGAAGCCAGTATCATCCTGGTGGGAGACGCCGAGCGCATCGAGGGCTGCCTTTCTGACCTCAATGCCGGCAACGCTCCTTTGAGAGTCATCCACGCCTCACAGAACGTGGAGATGAACGAGTCCCCCGCCGTCACCTTAAGGAAAAAGCGCGATTCCTCCATCGCCGTGGCTACGCGCATGGCGGCAAAAGGCGAAGTCGACGCCATCGTCTCAGCCGGAAATACCGGCGCTTTGGCGGCCGCCGCCCTCATGGAGTGGGAGCTTCTGCCGGGCGTGGACCGGCCGGCGATCGCGACATTGATCCCCGGGCCCTTCGGCGCGACCGTTTTGCTGGACGCCGGGGCGACCGTGAACTGCAAGGCCGTAAATCTTGTGCAGTTCGCGAAGATGGGATCCTGCTACGCCAGGCACGTGCTTAAGAAGACGCATCCCGTGGTCGGGCTCCTGTCGGTAGGTGAAGAGGACGAAAAGGGCAACAGGGAGACGAGGGAAGCGCACGCGCTTTTAAAGGAATCTCCCCTGCATTTTTACGGCAATGTTGAAGGACAGGACATTTTCTTAGGCAAGGTCGACGTCATCGTCTGCGACGGTTTCGTCGGAAACGTGGCCCTGAAAGTTATGGAAGGCATGGCGAGCGGTATCCAAACGATGGTCAGTCATCCGCAGAGCAACAAGTACGGCTTCTCGAGACTGTTTACCAGCTTTTTCGCCCAGTCGCCGGCCCAGGAGATCAGAAGACACTTTGACGTGAGAAAATTCGGAGGCGCTCCCCTGCTCGGCGTCAACGGGACCTGCATCATAGCCCACGGCAACTCCCACGCGGACGCCTTGTGCGCCGCCATTTTCCGCGCCCAGGAGATCGTCACCCAAGACCTCAACCGCTATATTGCGGAAGCGCTAATTCAACCCCAAGAGATCGACAAGAAATGACAAAAATCGCTTTGCTTTTCCCCGGCCAGGGCGCTCAGTACGTAGGCATGGGCAAGGATCTGTATGAGAATTCTCCAGCCGCGAAAGATATTTTCGAGAAATCCTCCTCCCTTATGGGCGAAGGTTTCCTTAAGACCGTCTTCGAAGGTCCGGAAGAGGACCTGAAGAGGACCGACGTTACGCAGGTCGCCATTTACGCCGTCTCTTTGGCGGCTTTCGCCGCGCTGAAGGAAAAGAAGCCCGATCTCGAGATCGTCGCCGCCGGCGGATTGAGTTTGGGTGAATATTCGGCCCTGACAGCGGCCGGCGCACTTTCCTTCGAGGAAGGCCTTGAATTGGTGCGCTCCCGTAGCCTCTTCATGCAGGAGGCGGCCGAAGCCGCTCCCGGAACGATGGCCGCGGTGCTGCAGCTGGACGGCGCTGTCGTAAAGGACATCTGCGCCAAGTATCCTTCCCTTTACGTGGCGAATTTCAACTGCCCGGGACAGATCGTCATCTCCGGCGCCAAGGAAAGCATCGAGAAAGCTCAGGAAGAGCTCATCGCGGCCGGCGCCAGGCGCGTCATTCCCCTCGCGGTGGGCGGCGCCTTCCACTCCCCCTTCATGGCTCCCGCCAGGGTAAAACTGCTGCCGCTTCTGAAAGCGGTCAAATGGCAGAAGCCGAAGTTCCCCGTCGCCTCCAACGTTCTGGGCGGCTTCTATCCCGAGGAAGCCGACTTCGCCGAGCTTCTGGGACGCCAGATAGTCGAGAGCGTTCGCTGGGAGGACGACTTCCGCGCCATTTGCGGTACGGGAGCGGAATTGTGCGTTGAATGCGGGCCTGGCAATGTGGTGTGCGGACTCGCAAAAAAAATCGACAGGGAAGCCAAAACCCAAACGCTGGGCAAACTTGAAGAGCTTGCTAGCATATAAGAGGGCGTTTTGGTATAATCTTTACATCAATACTTGAAAAAATATGGCATACGAGATCAATCTAAGCTCCAAGACAGCGGTTATCACCGGCGCGGGCCGCGGCATAGGCCAGGCCATCGCCCTTAAACTGGCCAAGGCCGGCTGCAACATCGCCGTCGTGGAATTAAAAGAAGAGTTTACCACTGAGACCGTTGCGGCCGTGCAGGAACTCGGCGTGAAGGCCGTCGGCTACGCCGGCGACGTTTCCAACCTGGCCGACATGCAGTCTCTGATGGAGAAGATCAACGCCGACTTCGGTTCCCTGGACATCCTGGTGAACAACGCCGGCATCACGAAAGACACGCTTCTTATCCGCATGGGCGAGGACGAGTGGGACGCCGTTCTGAGGGTGAACCTGAAGGGCGCCTTCAACTGCACGAAAGCCGTCGCCAGGATCATGATGAAACAGAGAAGCGGCCGCATCGTGAACATGGCCTCTATCGTCGGTCTTATCGGCAACGCCGGCCAGGCGAACTACTCCGCCAGTAAAGGCGGCCTCATCGCCCTGACGAAGACCACGGCGAAAGAACTGGCGAGCCGCGGGATCACCGCGAACGCCATCGCCCCGGGCTTCATCAAGACCAAGATGACGGAAGTCCTTTCCGACGAAGTCAAGGCCAAAATGCTCGAACTGGTCGCTCTCAAGCAGTTCGGCGAACCCAATGACATAGCTAATACCGCGCTCTTCCTCTGTTCGGAACTGGCCTCCTACATAACTGGACAGGTCATAGTAGCGGACGGCGGAATGGTAATGTAAATTTTTTATATCAATATAGTTTTATCACCACCAAGGAGAAAAACAATGGCTACAACGTTTGAAAAAGTCAAGGACATCATCGTGAAACAGCTCGGCGTCAAGCCCGAGGAAGTCACGGAAGACGCCAACTTCACCGATGATCTGGGCGCCGACAGCCTGGACCTCGTTGAGGTCGTCATGGCTCTCGAAGAAGAATTCGAAGCTCCTGTCCCCGACGAAGAGGCCGAAAAGATCAAAACCGTCGGCGACGCCGTTCGCTTCATCGACGCCAAACTGGCCGAAAAACAGCAGCAGCAGTAAAACGCTATTTTTCAAGGGGAGTTCAAAGGTGAGCTCCCCTTTTTTGTCTGATTTTATCTGGAGAGTGTATGGATACCACGCGCCGCGTAGTTGTTACTGGTATGGGTGTTATTTCCCCGCTGGGAAATAAAGTTTCTGATTTTTGGCAAAACTTGTCCGCCGGCAAAAGCGGTATCACTAAACTTTCCATCATTGACCCCGAACCTTACCCCTCCAAGATTGCCGGCCAGGTCCTGGATTTCGACCCGACGCTCTACGGCATAGACTCTAAAGAAGCCAGGCGCATGGACCGCGTCACGCAGTTCGCGGTCTCCGCGGCCAACGAGGCCGTAGCGGACAGCGGCATAGTCCCCGAAAACGAGGATCCCTCGAAGTTCGGCGTGATAATCGGATCCGGCATAGGCGGCATGAAAACATTCGAGGAGCAGTACAAGACGCTTTTGGATAAGGGCGCCAGGTACGTCTCCCCCTTCTTTATCCCGATGCTCATCAGCGATATCTCCTCGGGTATCGTTTCCATTCGCTACAACGCCCAGGGGCCGAACTACAGCGTCAGTTCCGCCTGCGCAACGGCGAGCCACGCCATCGGAAGCGCTTTCAGAGCGATCATGTTCGGCGACGCCGACGTAATGATCTCGGGCGGCGCGGAAGCCGGCATCGTCTCGATGGGCCTGGCGGGCTTCTGCTCTATGAAGGCGCTGTGCACCGGCTTCAACGACGAGCCGGAAAAAGGCAGCCGTCCCTTCGACAAGAAGCGCTGCGGATTCGTCATTGCGGAAGGCTCCGGCGTAGTCGTCCTAGAGGAACTCCAGCACGCCCTTAAGAGGGGCGCCAAGATTTACGGCGAAATAAAGGCCGTCGGAATGTCCGCGGACGCCCACCATATGGTCGCCCCGCACCCCGAAGGCCGGGGCGCCGAGATCGCCATGAGAAGAGCCCTTGAGCAGGGCGGCGTCACTGCCGACCAGATCGACTACATCAACGCCCACGGCACCTCCACTCATCTGGGCGACATATCGGAAGTGATGGCCGTGAAGAGACTCTTCGGCGAAGACACGAAAGTGCCCCTGTGCTCCACGAAATCCATGACCGGGCATACGCTGGGCGCGGCTGGCGCCATAGAGCTTATCGCCACGCTGCTGGCCATGAACAACAGCCTCATTCCTCCGACCATCAACCAGGAGGAGCCCGATCCGGAATGCCTCGTGGACTGCGTGCCGAACACCGCCAGGAAGGGCGAAATAAAATACGCCCTCTCCAACTCCTTCGGTTTCGGCGGCCACAACGCTTCCGTTTTGGCGGCCCGTTACCCCCTGGACTAATACTTTACCGCACCCCACCCGTTAAGCCCCTTATTAGGCCTTATGCGCGTCTTAAAAGCCATTCTCTTCGTCGTCCCTCTTCTGCTTTTGATACTCATACTGGCCGTCGGCTTCCTGGGCAATTCCGCCGTTAAGGATAGGCTCGCCTCCTATTCCTCCAATAAAGGCATGCCGCTTGAAATAGGTTCGCTGGACCTTGATCTCCCGAAAGCTGAGGCCGTCTTCGAGCAAGTCAAAGCCGTCGACCCAGTTTTGGGCTTCACGGCTTACGTCGAAAGAGTGGAGATGACCTTGGACGAGAGCGAACTGATGAAAGGCCGGCGCACCGTTTTCCTTTCCGCCACCAACATATCTTTATCAGCGCCTTGCGACCTTCTTAGCGCCATTTCCGGGAAAAAATCCTTCGTGCCGATCGCCAAGAGCGGATCTGTTTTGAATTACTCCGCGGAAAAAGTGGAATTGGGAAAACTCCCCTACCTTTTGTCGAAGAACGAAAAAGGCAAGGAACCGCTCTACATCAAGGACGCCCGCATAAATGGCGGGACAGTAATTTTCCAGGGACGGACGAAACCCATCGTTTGGGACGTTGTCGAAGTGACCGGGCGCAACCTGGCCGTGCCGCAGGAACTGGCCGAGGACCCACAGTCCTCCTGGCTGATGAAACTCAAAGAATATCCCGAAGCCGTCTTCCAGGGCCAGCTTTCGACCGAAGTGAACACGAAGGTCCTGAAATTTCTGCTGAAAGATCTGCCGGCGGAAGTCATAGGCGAGCTCGTCCCGGAAAACTACGGCAACTGGGAAATTAGTAAGGGCAGTTTCTCCGCGGAAGGCGAGCTGCGCTTCGAAGGCAAAAGCATGCTGCCTGGCGTGGTGAGACTGCAGCTTAGAGGCCTCGACCTGAAATCGACTGATATCAAAAACAAGAAAGTTTCCATACCGGCGGCCACGCTTCATGACGCCAATCTCGATCTGGAAGTCAAGGTCGACGACACGCCGCCTTATTTCCATCTCACGGAAGCCTGGGAAAACCAGAAAACGAAAGTCGAGAGCGGCCGTTTCGAGATGATGCTGGACCTGAAGTTCTAATCTTTTCTTCTAAGCAAGAAAAGCAGGGACAATATGAGAGGAAGCGCTCCCGCTTCCGGAACAGAAAGATCGTCCAGATCTATTGTGATCACGCAGACGGGATAATTGAAATCCTTGTAATCTTCCCAGCAAAGCTTTTTGGCAAACCCGTTTTCATCCAGCACGAAACCGGGCTTCAGCTGCGCTCCTTCCACTTTTTCTATGGCTACGCCGTCGGGCGTGTACACCGGGCTGCCGTCAGGCATGATCTCCTGATAATAAACGTCCGCGTCGCCGTTGCGAAAATCTTCCCAGACAGCCGCGATCCCGCCGCCCGCCAGTTTGGCTAAGGAAACGTTGCGCTGATTCTTCGGGGCGCAAGACAAAACGCCCGGCAGAGGCCAGAGCAGCTCGCCGTCGCCGCTGATGCGCATGCACCAGAGGTTGACGTTGTTTGTGCCGGCGCTCGCGCTCTCCCAGACCGCCAGGATCGTGCCGTCGGAAAAATCGAGCATTTTCGGACGGCGCTGCATGCCCTTGAAATCGTTCAGAGTTATCTTCCAAAGCTCGTTCGATCCCGCGTCGCTTCTCAGTAATCTCACCAGCCCGTCCGTTTCATCAAGGTGCACTTCATCCCAAATCTGATAAAATCCGTTGCTGCCTTCTATGGGAAGCACCTGGAACGTGTCGACTATGTAGCCGTCCTCGGGAAAAGACTGCACCGGCATCTCGGAGAATTTGTCATCCTCGATGCCCAAGCCCTTCAGGGCGCGCCTGGGAACGACCTCATCCCTGGCGAAGGACGCCAGGCAAAAGAGCAGGATAATAACGCTAAGAATATACCTCAAACTCATTCTTATATTTTATCAAATAACCTTGAGCGAAAAAGCACATACCCCTCGCTCACGGACTACGCGCGCTTTGCTTACATTAGTATCCTCCGTGAGTTCGCTTAGGGGATCATGCCGCTCTCCACTCCTTAGTGGCGAAGCAAAGTGTGTCGTGTGCCCCAAGGCGAACTCATGGAGGATGCAAATCAAGGCCATGCACGCGTAATTGTGAGCCGGGGGCATACGACAACTTTGCTTCGCCGACTCAAAAAAAAGACCGGGAAAACTCCCGGTCTTTTTCAAGTCAGCGACATGCGCTTGAATTAGTCTTTCAGCACGCCCCAGTCTTTGACTTTGTCGCCCAAAAGTTTGCCGTTTTTCTGGTTCGTCGAGATGGACTCGACGCGGCCGTTGGCCAGAAGCACAAGCACGTTCTTGGTGGAAAGCGGCTTGATACCACGGTCAGAGCTATTGAGACGCAGAGAACCGCTGCTGACGCCCTGGTCCGCGATCAGCGGATCTTCACTGTCGATACGGGCGCAGGAATTGTAAGACCAACCGATGTGGTTCTTGTCGAATTCCTCAGGACGCGGATCTTTGCTGAATTCGTCGAACTGACCTCCCGGCGGATGGAGAAGTTCGTTAAGTTGCTGCCTGTCCATACGGCCGGTGTAAGCCAGAGGATACAGGTCGCGGACGCCGCCGCCCTGCTCATAGCGGGTGGCAGGAGGCTGGACGCTGGGAAAAGAACCGAAGTCCTGTTGGTATGTCTGCAAGAAGATATACAAGTCACGCAGCATGGCCTTGCGCTGCAGCTGACCGACCTTTTCCTTGATAGGACCCTGGGCGCCGACACCAAGACCGGCCAAAATGCCGATAACTGAAATCACGACCAGCAATTCAATCAAGGTAAAGCCTTTCATGTACGCTTTTTTCATGGGTTCTCCTTTCCTTTGAATTGTTCTGTTTTTAAGCGAACTAAACTACTTTAGGGATATTATAAACAAATCGGCTTTAAAAAGCAAACCGCCGTTTATTTGCCCGCCAGCAATTTCTCCTGTATGGCTTTAGGAACTTGCTCGAAATGGTCGGGCTCCATAGAGTAGCTGGCGCGGCCGCTGGTCAAGGTCCTGACCGCGGTGGCGTATCCGAACATCTCGGCCAAAGGCACCTGGGCCTTGACGACCTGGAGGTGCTGTTTGGGCACTATTTCCCTGACTTTGGCGCGGCGGCTGTTGAGGTCGCCGATCACGTCGCCAAGGTTGGTGTCGGGAGTGGTCACTTCCACGTGCATAACGGGCTCCATCAAGACCGGCTTGCATTTCGGAATGCCGTCCCTGAAGGCGAAAATGGCCGCCATCTTGAAAGCCATTTCCGAAGAGTCGACCTCGTGGAAGGAGCCGTCGAAGAGCGTGGCGCGGAAATCCGTGCAGGGATACCCTAAGAGCACGCCGCTCGTCATGGCTTCCCTGAGGCCCTTCTCCACGGCCGGAATGAATTCGCCAGGAATGACGCCGCCCTTGATAGCGTCGACGAATTCGAAGCCGGTGCCGGGAGGCAGAGGCTCAAACTTGATGTGCACGTCGCCGTACTGGCCTTTGCCGCCGGATTGTCTGACAAAGCGGGAATGGATCTCCGTGGGAGCGGTGATGGCTTCCCTGTAGGCGACCTGCGGGCGGCCGACCGTAGCGTCGACCTTGAATTCCCTGATAAGGCGGTCCTTGATGATGTCAAGGTGCAGTTCGCCCATACCGGAAATGATAGTCTGCCCCGTGTCCTGGTTGGTGGAAACGGTGAAGGTCGGGTCCTCTTCGGAAAGCCTGGAAAGGGATTCCGAAAGCTTATCGCGGTCCGCCTTGGATTTCGGCTCGATGGCCAGGGAGATGACGGGATCCGGAATGTTCAGGGATTCCATGATGATGGGATGCCCTTCGTCGCAGATCGTTTCGCCGGTCTTGACGTTCTTCAATCCCACCGCCGCGGCGATCTCGCCGGCGTGGACTTCGTCAAGCTCTTTTCTGTTGTTGGCGTGCATCTGCAAGAGACGCCCTATTCTTTCCCTCTTCTTGGTGTTGGCGTTGAAGACGGTCTGCCCTTTTTTGAGGGAGCCGGAGTAAACGCGGAAGAAGGTAAGTTTGCCGACATAGGGGTCGGCCATGATCTTGAAGGCCAGGGCGGAGAAAGGCTGGCCGTCTTCGGGCTTCCTTTCCTCTTCCTCGCCTTTCTTGTTGATGCCGACGATGGGCTTGGCGTCCAAGGGAGAAGGCAGATACGCCACGATGGCGTCCAGAAGCAGCCTGATGCCCTTGTTCTTGAAGGAAGAGCCGCACATGACAGGAACGATCTTATTGGAGACGACGCCCTTTCTCAGAGCCGCCATGATCTCCTCGATGCTCAGTTCCTCGCCGTTCAGATATTTTTCCAGCAGCACGTCGTCACATTCCGCGACCGCTTCCAGAAGGATCTGGCGCTTTTCCTTGCAGACGTCCAAGAGTTCCGGGGGGATCTCCTCCTCGGTGTACATGTTGTCTTTCAGTTCGTCGTGCCAGATGTAAGCTTTCATCTTGATGAGGTCGACGGCGCCGTGAAATTTGTCCTCTTTGCCGATCGGGTACTGGATGGCCACCGCGTTGGTGTTCAGCTGATTCTTCATCTGCTCGATGGTGCCGAAGAAGTCGGCGCCCACGCGGTCCATTTTGTTGACGAAAGCGATGATGGGAACGCTGTATTTCTGCGCCTGGCGCCAGACCGTCTCTGACTGCGGCTGAACGCCGCCCACGGAGCAAAAGACAGCGACCGCCCCGTCCAGGACTCTGAGGGAGCGCTCCACCTCGATGGTGAAGTCGACGTGCCCCGGAGTGTCGATTATGTTGATGCGGTGCTCCTTCCAGTAGCAGGTGGTGGCAGCGGAGGTAATGGTGATGCCTCGCTCCTGTTCCTGCAGCATCCAGTCCATCACGGCGGTGCCTTCGTGCACCTCGCCCAGCTTGTAGGTCACGCCGGAAAAGTAAAGTATCCTCTCCGTAGTGGTGGTCTTGCCGGCGTCGATGTGGGCCATGATGCCGATGTTCCTGACTTTCTCAAGTGCTATGTCTCTTGCCATAGTTTTATCTTTGCTTAATTTAAACGCAATGGCCCGCCGCGGTACCGCGGCAGGCCATTTTTATGAGCGTTGGTGCACTTACCAGCGGTAGTGAGCGAACGCGCGGTTGGCCTCTGCCATGCGGTGCACTTCGTCGCGCTTACGAACTGCACCGCCTTCGCCTTTATAAGCGTCGGCCAGTTCGTAGGCCAGAGCCTGGGCCATTTCGGTGCCCTTGCGGCCCCTGGCGCCGCCGATGATCCAGCGGATGGCCAGAGCGTCCTGACGGTACTGGGGAATTTCCACCGGGACCTGGTAGGTCGCGCCGCCGACTCGGCGGGAGCGGACTTCCACGGTGGGGCGGACGTTTTCCAGAGCCTTGTTGAAGACTTCGATCTCCTCGCTAACGGAGACCATCTGGCTGGCTTTGGTCAGGGCTTCGTAGAAGATGCGCTGGGCCAAAGTCTTTTTGCCGTCCATCATGAGATTGTTGATGAACTTCGCGACGATTCTGTCTTGAAATTTCGGGTCGGGGGTGATCACCCGACGCGTTGCGTTATGTCTGCGTGCCATAAATTATTATCTTTGTCCAAAAATAGAGTTAATTGTAAACGACCGATCAGGATTTGGGGCGCTTGGCTCCGTACATGGAACGGCTCTGTTTGCGTTTAGTCACACCGGCGGTATCCAGGACGCCACGGATAAGGTGGTATCTGACGCCCGGAAGGTCTCTGACACGGCCGCCTCTTACCAGAACAATGGAGTGTTCCTGCAAGTTGTGACCTTCACCGGGGATATAGGCGGTTACTTCCGTTCCGTTGGACAAACGGACACGGGCAACTTTACGTAAGGCGGAGTTCGGCTTTTTCGGGGTGCGGGTGGTGACTACCAGACAGACACCGCGACGAGCGGGGCAGCTCTGCAAAGCGGGGGCTTTGGTGTGCTGCTGCTTGGGCTGACGACTCTTCCGTACTAATTGGTTAATAGTAGGCATGATGTTCCTCTTTTTTTGTTTATGTTTAGATTTGGTTTTTATTCGTTCTGATCAGCGCCGTCTCCCTTGGAGAAGTCGCCGCCGAGTATCTCATCCATGGAGCCAAGGATCTCGCCTTCGCTGTCGTCGGTATCGAGCAGGAAGGAGGAGTCCATCTCGCTCTGGGCGGTGTAGCCCAGATCCAGTTCGCCGCGCTCGTCCAGTTCGCCGGTGAAGCGTTCCTTGGAGAAGCCGGTGCCGGAGGGCACGAGGTGACCCATGATGATGTTTTCCTTGAAGCCCATCAGGGGGTCTTCGCGGCCGGTGGCGGCTGCTTCGGTCAGGACTCGCGTGGTTTCCTGGAAGGAAGCCGCGGAGACGAAGGAGGACGTGCTCAATCCGGCCTTGGTGATGCCCTGCAAGAGCGGCATACCTTTGGCGGCGCGTTTGCCTTCCTTTATGGCCTTGCGGTTGCAGGCCTCGAAGCGGGAGCGCTCGACTTCGTCGTCGTACAGGAACTCGGTGTCGCCGGGATCCGTGATCTTGACCTTGCGGAGCATCTGGCGCAGGATGACTTCGATGTGCTTGTCGTTGATCTCCACGCCCTGGGAGCGGTAGACTTCCCTGACCTGGTCGAGGAGGTAGCCCTGGAGTTCGCGGACGCCGCAGACATCCAGCAGCTGGTGAGGCTCGATGGCGCCTTCAGTCAAGCGCTGGCCTTTCCTAATACGGTCGCCGGCGCTGACGATGAGCTGCTGGCTAAGGGGCACTTTGTGGATCCTGACTTCGCCGGTCGTTTCGGAGGTCACTTTAATGATGCGGTGGCCGCGGTCGATGCTCTTTTCGGGGAAGCTGATGGTGCCGTCGATCTCAGCGATCTCGGCGGCGTCCTTAGGACGTCTGGCTTCGAAGAGCTCTTCCACGCGGGGCAGACCGCCGGTAATATCCTTGGTCTTGGATTCCTGACGCGGCGTCTTGGCGATCATGGCGCCGGCTTTGACTTCCTGGCCTTCCACGGCGACCAGAATGGCGTTCACCGGGATAGGATAGCTGCCGTTGGACTTGCCGTCTTCGCCCTCGAACCAGATCTCGGGATGGAGATCTTCCCTGGTCTGAAGGATGACGAGCTCTTCCTGGTTGCCCTGTTCTTCGGATCTGCGGCGGTCAAGCGTCTTGCCCTCGATGATGTCCTTGTAGCGGACGATACCGGAAACTTCCGTGTACATCGGGATGTTGTAGGGGTCCCACTCGGCGATGACCTGGTCTTTCTTGACCATCTCGCCGTCCTTGACTTTCAGCAAAGAACCGATCTCAAGGTCGTAGGAAAGAAGCTGCTTGCCCTGCTTGTCGCAGATGATGGCTTTGCCGTACTTGTTCAGAACACGCACGCCGTCCTCGGACTGCACGCTGTGGACGTTTTCCAGTACGATCTTGCCGGCTTTCTCGGCCTTGTGGGCCGTGATCACAGCCGCTTTGTTCGCGGTGCCGCCGATGTGGAAGGTACGCATCGTCAGCTGGGTGCCGGGCTCGCCGATGGACTGGGCCGCGATGATGCCGACCGGAGTGCCTTCTTTTACGAGCTCATACTTGGAGAGGTCCATGCCGTAGCACTTGGCGCAGACGCCGTAAGGCGCTTCGCAGGTAAGGACGGAACGGATGGTGACGGCCTCGATATCGTTTTCCTCAATCTCTTTGGCAATGGCCGGAGTAATGATCTCGCCGGCCTTGACGAGCACTTCGAGAGAACCGGGCTTCATGATGTCATAGAGAGCCGTGCGGCCTTTGATACGGTCGCTAAGCTTGACCAGGACCTTGTTGCCTTCGGTGATGGCCGTGACTTTGATGCCGGAAGGAGTCTTGCAGTCTTCGCAGGTGATGATGATGTCGTGCGCGACGTCCACCAGACGCCTGGTCAGGTAACCGGCGTCCGCGGTCTTAAGAGCGGTGTCGGCCAGACCTTTTCTGGCGCCGTGCGAGGAAATGAAGTATTCCAACATCGAGAGACCCTGCTTGAAGTTGGACCTAATAGGCGTCTCGATAATTTCGCCGGAGGGGTTGGCCATCAGGCCTCGCATACCGGCCAGCTGCTTGATCTGGTCGCGGGAGCCTCGGGCGCCGGAATCGACCATCATGTGCAGCGGGTTCAGTTCGCGGAGTTCCTCAGCCTTGCTCTGAAGCTTGGCGTAGAGGTCTTCGGAAATGGTGTTGGTAGCAGTCGTCCAGACGTCGACCACGCTGTTGTAGCGTTCCTTTTCGGAAATGGCGCCGGAGTTGTGCTGCTTGGTGATCTGATCGACCTTCTTCTGGGCGTCTTTCAAGACGGCGTCGCGGCTGGGCGGCACCATCATGTCGGAAGTGGAGATGGAGATGCCGGCCCTGGTGGACTCATGGAAACCGGCTTTCTTGATGCGGTCAAGAGTTTCCACCGTACCGTTGGCGCCGACCGCTTCGAAGCAGTCCATGATGAGCTTGCTAAGGCCCTTCTTGTCGATCGTCTTGTTGTAGTAGCCGAGTTCCTCGGGCAGAAGCTCGTTGAAGAAAACTCTGCCAGCGGTCGTGTCGAGGATCTCTTCCTTCTTGCCGGGCAGCGCTTCCTTTTCCGGATTCTTCCAGTTGGGAGCGAAGACTACCTTGATATTGTGGTGCAGGCTTATGACGCCGTTGTCATAGGCTCTGTGAACTTCCTGCGGAGTAAGCGCGCCGGTATGGGCCTTGTTGTGCTCTTTGAGCCAGGGATCGTGCGTGAGGTAGTAGATACCAAGAACGATATCCTGGGTCGGCATCATCATAGGTTTGCCGGACGCCGGGGAGAACAGGTTTTCCGGGGCCATCATGAAGTTCTTGGCTTCCCAGAGAGCTTCCCTGGAAAGAGGAACGTGCACGGCCATCTGGTCGCCGTCGAAGTCGGCGTTGAAGCCGCCGCAGACCAGAGGATGGACCCTGATGGAGTTGCCTTCGATGAGCATCGGCTCAAAGGCCTGGATGCCGAGGCGGTGCAGCGTAGGCGCGCGGTTCAGCATGACCACGTGGCCTTTCGTCACCTGTTCCAGGATATCCCAGACGATGTTCTCGCCGCGCTCGATGACTTTCTTGGCGGTCTTGATGGTCTGGGCCACGCCCTGCTTCTTGAGCTCGCGGATGATGAAGGGCTCGAAGAGCTGCAGCGCCATCTTCTTGGGAAGACCGCACTGGGTCATCTTCAGTTCCGGACCGACGACGATGACGGAACGGCCGGAGTAGTCCACGCGCTTACCGAGCAAGTTCTGACGGAAACGGCCCTGCTTGCCCTTCAGGTTGTCGCTCAGAGATTTCAGAGCGCGGCTGGAGGGACCAGTCACGGTGCGGCCGTGGCGGCCGTTGTCGATCAAAGCGTCGACCGCTTCCTGGAGCATGCGCTTTTCGTTGTTGATGATGACATCAGGGGTGCGCTGGCTCTTTAAGGCTTTAAGACGGTTGTTGCGGTTGATGACGCGGCGGTAAAGGTCGTTGAGGTCGCTCGTCGCGAAACGTCCGCCATCCAGGGGAACCAGAGGTCTCAAATCGGGCGGCAAGACCGGCACGACATGGATCATCATGTATTCCGGCCTGTTCTCGGAATTGCGGAAACCTTCGATGATTTTAAGGCGCTTGGCGATTTTCTTGCGGACCTGCTTGGAATGCGTCCTCTGCATGTCTTCATACAGCTTTTCCGCTTCCTTGTCGAGGTCGAATTCCTTGAGGAGCACTTCCAGGGCCTCGGCGCCGGTGCCGGCCTTGATATCATTGTGGCCGTCCTGACGCAGCTGCTCGAGCTCGTCCTCGCTAATAAGTTCACCTTTCTTGCGGCCGGATTTGCCCGGATCGAGAATGATGTAGGATTCCAGATAGATGACCTTTTCCAGGTTGCGGACGGTCATGTCAAGAATGGCGCCCATACGGGACGGCATGGTCTTGAAGAACCAGATGTGGGCGACGGGCACGGCCAGTTCGATGTGGCCCATGCGCTCGCGCCTGACCTTGCTCTGCGCGACTTCCACGCCGCAGCGGTCGCAGACGATGCCTTTGTATTTAATGCGTTTGTACTTACCGCAGGCGCACTCCCAGTCTTTGACCGGCCCGAAGATGTGCTGGCAGAAAAG
>JAGCDY010000042.1 GCA_017650925.1 bacterium | reverse complement strand
TCTATCCACTCCCCCTGGTTGAAGCCCTTCGTCTTGAAGACCTGCGGCACGCAGTTGACGTCGTCCTGGAGAGCATAGACCTGGATCTTGCCCTTGTCGTTCAGGGAGAACCTTAGAAGCATGGGTCTGTTCCACCAGTGGCTGGTGAAAAGAACGCTGGAGACGCCGGAATCAGACGGCCAGAAGAATTTGAAGGAGACCTTGACGAAACTGCCCTTGGGCGTTTCCGGAATTTCCTTTACGATGACGCCGTCGTAGCCGTTGCCCCTTTCTATTTTGACGCAGCGCCGGCCGTTGTAGTTTCCCACCGTGGCGGCGTTTTCCTGGTTGCTGTAGCCGTCGGTGGACCTGACGGTCCAGTTGTGCTGGCCCTGAAGGTCGCCGTCTTTGTAGCCTTCCTCGAAATCGCATTTGAAATAGACCTGGCCGCCCAGCGCCGCGGCAGCCGTCAATCCGGCCAAAGCCGTAAGAAAAATCTTTCGCATAATTCCTCTACTTATTGATTAAATTTCCGGAAATTATAGCAAAATAAACCAAAGGCGCAAAAAAAGGCACGCCCCTCTTGATTTTACTTCGTAACAAAATCTTGAGGGGCGTGTCTTTCTTTTGCGCTACCAGTTGGAGCGCGTTGCGGACTTAGTTCGCTTTACGAACGAACAGAAGGCCGAGCAGAGCCAGCAGCGCCAGGATCGCCGGTTCGGGGACCGAGGGATCCCTGACGACGATCCTGGAGAGATACATGCCGGCCGGGTTGGCCACGTCGTGCAAGCCGATGGTGAACTTGTCGATCTTCGCGAAGTCGTACTTGGTGTTCAGCGGGAGATCGCCGATGGCGAAGTTGGTCACAAAGTCGCCGAAGGTGATCTGGGTCACGCTGGCCACGGTCACGTCGGTGTCCATGGTGAAGCTGAAGTCGACCCATTCGCCGAAGGGCGCGGTGGCAATAGGCGTCCAGTTGTTGCCCTGGAAGTAGCCGAACTGCAGTTCCCTGGGATCGCCTTCCCTAGAGATGTACATCGGATAGTAGCCGGATCCGTCCACGGTTCCGAAGTGGAAGTAGGAGTCGTCAGCCAGCTCTTCGGAGTAGACGCGGCCGCTGAAGGTGAAGATGCCTTCCAGGGGCACCTTGGCTTCCAGCTCGGCGGTGCAGGCATAGGGGAACTTGATGCAGTTCTCACCGTCCAGATTGATGATCTCACAGTCGCTGACGCCTACGCTCCAGCATTCCTGACCGTTCAGCGGACCGTAGCTGAACCAGGGGCCGAGGAAGTCGGCGCCATAGTACCAGCCGCCCACCGCGAAGGTCACCAAGGACGTCAGAGCGCCCTCCGTGGTTCCGTCGGTATAAGCCATGCGTACCCTGGCGCGGTAGTAGTTCTCTTCCAGACTTTCGCGGCTCACCTTCACGGTAAACTCCGTGCTGTCCTCGGTGCGGCCGCTGGCGGGAGTGACGCTCACGTTGCCGGGCAGATCCAGCACGCTGATAGAGAAGTCATACGGCGTGCCGTAATTGAGAACTTTCACCGTGGCGGAATCTTCCGAGCCGACGGCGGTCGCGCTGGGCATCACGGGATGGGGCTTGTCTTCCTTGGGCACGATCTCGAAGACGAAATTGTCGAAGTAGAAGAGGGAGTCCATCTCGTCGTCGCCGTCCGTGCAGAAGGAGAAGCCTTCGTAGGTGTGGAGGCCGCCGTTGCCATAAAGCACGACCTGAGTGATGTCCTCGGTCTCGTCGCCGATCGTCAGTTCGACGCCGGTCTGGGTCCTGAAGTCCATAGAGTAGCTGATGTGCACCCATTCGTCCATGGACCAGGTCTTGCCCACCATCACTTTGTAGCTGTCGTCCTGCATGCCTCTGACGCCGAAGGTGCCGTCGCCCTTGTTCTCGATCTTAAGAGTCATGGGTTTGTGGCGGGCCGGGCAGGCCAGATACACGGCGTCGCAGGGAGAAGCGCTATCCCAGTAAACGTCCATGGAGACTTTCACCCTGGCGTCCCTGGGGCAGGTGTCGACGTAGTCCTTGGTAGTGCCGTCGATGCCCTTGGAGACCACGGTGTGCATCACCGCGCCGTCCGAGAAGGGCAGACCGTTGGTGACGAAGGCGTTGTTCACGTCGCGGCAGTAGCCGCCGTTCCTGACGCACCAGCCGTCCTGGTTCTGCAGGTCGCCCACGTGCATGTAGGGTTCCTCGAAGTCTTCCTTGTAGAAGACACTGCCGGAGCAGACGCAGACCACAACGTCGGCCTCGCCGGCATCGCCGGCGTCGATGTGCATGACGGTGCGGTAGTAGTCGGACTCCATCTCGTCCCTCAGGATCTTGAAGCGGATCTCGTCTTCCTTTTCGCAGGTGCCGTGTTCGGCGACCAGTTCCACCCAGGAGGGATCATCCGGGAAAGAAGCGGTCCATTCGAAACTGCCGGCGCCGGAGTTCTGGATGGCCAGAGCGCCGGTCTCGACGTCGAAGCCCACCACCAGTCTGTCCTTGGTCAGGAAGAGCTTGGGATCGGCCGGCCTGTCGAGGACTTCCATCTTGAAGTCGTCGAAATAGAAGAGGGAGTCGAATTCGTTGCCGGAACCGTCCGTGCAGAAGGAGAAGCCTTCCAGCTTCTTGTAGCTGCCGTAGAGTTCCAGGGTGTTGATGTCAGCCTCGTCGTCGCCTATTTGGACTGTCACGCCGCTGTTGGAACGGAAGTCCAGGGTATAGGAGATGGGGATCCATTCGTTCATGGACCAGGTGTAGCCGTCCAGCGGCGGACGATAGGAGCCGTCCATCATCTGATAGAGATAGAAGGTGCCGTCGTCTTTTCGCCTGATCTTCATGCAGAAGGGCTTCATGCCGGCCGGGGTGGCCAGATAGACATTCTGCGCTTCAGACTGGTCGTCCCAGTAGATCCTGTAAGAGAACTTCACGATCTGGTTCTCGGGGCAGCCGGACATGGAGTTGTTCCTGATGCCGTCGTAGCCCTGGGCGCGCTTGCCGTGCATGCAGTGCGTGCCGTGCGCGTCGACGACGTAGGCTTCGTTGCTGTCGGCGCAGTTGGTGCCTCTAACGACCCAGCCGTCCTGGCCCTGGAGGTCGCCGACCTGCATGAAGGGTTCCTCGAAGTCTTCCTTGTAGATGATGTGTCCGGAGCCGGCCGTCACGAGGACGTTGGTGGAGCCGGCCGTGCCGCAATCAATGCTGATCATGCCGCGGTAATAGTCCTCGGTCATGCCGGAACGGTCGATGTTGAAGACGATCTTGGCTTCCTCTTCGCAGGTGCCGCTGGCGGGATCGGCGATGGTGAGCCAGCTGCCGCCCATGGCGACGGTGGCGGTATAGTCGAAGCTGCCGCCGCCGGCGTTGACCAGCGTCACTTCGCCGCTTTCAGCCGTCAAGCCGGTGTGGAAAGTGTCGTTGTCGATGCCCATGATGGGCTCGTCGCCCCTGGGGATGTATTCGCACTGGATGTCGTCGAAGTAGAACTTGGCGTCCCAATCGTCGTTGCCACTAACTTTATCGGTGCAGAAGGAGAGGCCGGTGAAGGCCTTGACGTCAACGTTGTAGAGCTCGTAGCCGGAGATGTCCGCCACATCCTCGCCGATCTGGACTTCCACGCCCTTCATAGTGGCGAAGTCGATGGTGTAGGAGATGTAGACCCACTCGTCCATGGGCCAGGTCTTGCCGCTGAACGATTCGGGAGGACTGAAATAGCCATCCTTCATCTGGTAGAGATAGAAGGTGTTCTGGCCGTCAGTCTTTCTGATCTTCATACAGAAGGGCTTGGCGGTGTCAGGCGTGGCGATGTAGATGCTGCCGGCGTTGGAAGAAGAATCCCAATAGACTTTGCCGGAAACTTTCACCACGGCCAGGGCCGGGCAGCCTTCGATGGGCGAGCTGTCGGGGCGGCCGCCCTTTCTGACGCCGTCGTAGCCGGTGGACCTGTAAGCGTGCATGACCTGGCTGTCAGCGAACTCGGGCTTTTCGATCTCGGCCTTGTTGTTGCTGGAGCCTGTGGAGCTTCTGACCATCCAGCCTTCCTGAGTCTGCAGGTCGCCCATAGTCATGAAGGGTTCCTCGAAGTCTTCTTTGTAGAAGACCGTGCCGTTCACCCAGTAAACGCTCACCACTTCTTTTCCGGCCTCGCCGGCGTCGATGGTGAACTTCGCCCTGGCGTAATCCTTGTCGCCAGAAGTGGAGAGGGTCAGGTCCTTGGTGCCGTTGTAAGTGCCGCTACTGGGGCTGACGGTCAGCCAGTCGGCGCCTTCGCTCTTGGTGATCGAGAAGGTGATGTCGCCTTCACTGCCGGCGTTCTGGAGAGTCAGGTGACCCTGGGCTTTCTTCTTAAGCGTCAGGCTGTTCGTGTCGATGAACAGGTGCGGGCCGGAGTAGCGCGGTTCAACTTCCACCTTGACGTCGTCGTAGTAGGTGACCCAGTCTTTCCTGGTGCCGTACTGCGTGGAGAAGCGGATCCTGACGGGCTGACCATAGAAGCTGCCGGACATGGGGATGTGGCAGGCCTGGGCTTCGCCGTTGCAGGTGATCTCCCTGATGGTGTTGTCATAGTTGTCCCACAGTATGGAGATCTGGTTGGGCGTATTGTCCTTGTGGAGATTGGTCAGCGTCGCGCCCGTGGGGTAAGAAGTCAGTTCGCCCTTCGTCACGTTCATGTGCAGATAAGCGAAACGGTTGGTCTCGCCGTTCACGGCGTAAAGCGCCATAATGTCGGTCTCGCTGGAGGGGACCACGGTGGCGGAAACTCTCACCAGCTGCCTGAGAGGATCTTCAGTGGACATATCGAATTTCGGCCCGAAGATCATGTCGTATTCCGCCGAACCGCCTTCGGTCTGCTGCATTTTCAGGGCTTTGCTGGAAATGCCGCTCTCGTTCTCGACGATGGTGGAACTGCCGTCGTAGGTGGAAAAGAAATTCCAGCCCTCAACGTTACCGACCAGCTCGGTACCGGTCTCGTAGCTCTCAAAATCCTCTTCGTAGATGGTCACGGCCATAAGCGTAGAGGAAAGCGCCAGAAGAAGCGCCAGGAGAAGTAAACGTTTCATAAATGAACTCCTTGGTTAATTGGGTGCGGCCTGTAAAAACAGGTCTAGGTAAGATAAGGAAATTTTATTAAATGGCGCAATTTTTGTCAACTTGAATCAACCTTTGAGAAAACAAATTCACGCGTTTATGATAAAATTACATAGTTAACTAAAGATTTTACGCCTATGAGATCAGGTCTACTCTCGGTTTTCATTTTTTGCCTCGCCGCGGCCGCCTTTTCCGCCGACACTGTCATCTTCGGCGGCATGCGCCTTACTTACTCCGGAAAAGGCTACTGCGTCGCCTCCCCCTACAGCAACGGCGGGAAATGGGACGTCTGGGATCTGAAGGTCGTGGACAACGCCGCTTTGGCTGCCAAAGCGACCTTGACGATCAGGCCTCTGGAGAACGATCCCACCAACTTCTGCGTGAAGATCCGTAGCCTCAGCGCTCCGGCCTTGCGCTCCCTCAAGATCACCTTCCCTCCCGGCGGCAATGGAGTAGGCTATCTCAAGGACCTTTACGTTGACAGCGCCATGCAGAGCATAACGATCTTGGGCGGCGACCTTGGTTCCAACGAGGCGGGCGACGGTCTTGTTTCAATAAAAGGCTCCGTGGAGCAGCTGAAAATTTCCGGACTGAAGCACAAGGACAAAGCCACGGGAGAACTGACCTACTGGGGCGGCGACCTCTGGGCCGACGTCTCCATAAAGGGCAACCTGGGTTCCTGCCTAATAACCGGCGGCAATTATTCCTTCCTCCCCGGGCTGAAGGAGCAGCGCCTGGCTTGCTTTAACGTCTCCGGAACCGTCAAGAAATTCGCCCTGAAGTCTTATCTCATGAAGGACGATAAGGGGCTCGCCTATCTTAAGGGCGGGTTTGCCAGCGCCGATCTTGCCGCCGCCTCCTCCATCGACAACCTGACCATAACCGGCGGCGGCTGGCAGAACGGGCTTGTCAAGGCCCAGAGAATAGGAAAGGTCAGCGTCAGCGGACCGAATCCCCAGGCCGCCTTTCTGCCGGCTCCCAAGGAGGATTACGGCCTTCTGAACGCTTCCCTAAGAACGATGAGCGACGCCAATCCCGATAATTTCACGAACTACTACATGGGCGCCGTTTCCCTGCGCTCGGTCAACGCCCGTGATTCCCTGATCTCATCCCACGGCAGCCTGAAGAGCTTGAAAGCCAGCGCGGATAAGAGCGGCGAAGGCGGAACCATATTCAACACTTTCGTCTACGCCGGCGTTGGCTACGAGAACAATTACATCTCCTCCCCCGTCATTTTCGCCAGCGCCCCAAACAGCGGGATACTGCAGGCCGGCACCAACTGCGTCTTCACTCTGCCGTTTTCCGTCACCAACCTTCCCTCCGAAGGCGTTTCTTCAATTAGCATCGCTTCCCGCGGACTGGCCTGGGGCTGCTTCATTTCGAACACTGTCAACGAAACTTTCTCGGGGTTCGACATGTATGACGTAAGCGGCGAAAATGCCGTTTCCGGCACCTTCGTCTGGGATCCCGCCCTGGGCGACTTCGATTTCAGCGGCACCGAGTATTACACCCTGACCAACATAAAGATCAGAGTTTCCTACGGAGCCTCCCCCAGGAGACACACGGAACTGCCCCTAACCATCAGGGTCAGGCAGAATAAGAAGGAAGTCACCTCCACGAACTTCATCCATTCCGCCTCCTCAGCCGCTCCCCAGCGCAAAGTCTATCCAGGGAACATCAGCGCCGTCAATTGCTGCGAGGCTAGTAACAGCCTTTTCGCGGGCGGCTTGCTCCTATCCAGTGACGGGACATCCGAACACGCCACCTACATGGGCTCCCTCAACTCCTTCAAGGCAAGCGGCAGCGCCAAAGGAAATCTGCTCTATTCCAAAAAGAATATCAAGCTGGACAAATACTTCGATTACGAAAACAACGAAGTCTGGATCGGCGGCGCGCGTAAAAAGTAAATCAGTCAGCAAGGAAAAACC
>JAGCDY010000041.1 GCA_017650925.1 bacterium | reverse complement strand
TTGGGATCTATTCCGCAGGAGAGGTAATCCAGCGCCACGTTGAGGACGTTCTCCCTCACCTTCTCGGGATGCTCGGCGTTGTCGGTCAGCGCCTGGGCGTCCGCGATCATGATGTATATCTCGTCGTAAAGTCCGGAATTCTGCAGTTCCACGCGGCGGCGGATGCTGCCTACGTAATGGCCGATGTGCAGTTTTCCCGTGGGCCTGTCGCCCGTCAAGATGATCTTTTTCGTCATATCAGATTTTTCCTTCTTTGCGCAATTTTTCCAGGATCCTGAAGGCGCAGGCTTCCTTGCCTTCGTTCTCGGGGTCGAACGTTTCCCAGGGAGCGCTGGGCGCTTCGTAGGGCGCGTTGACGCCCGCCAAGCCTTTCACGCTGCCCTCTTCGGCGCCTTTGTAGAGGCCTTTGTCGTCGTGCTTGGCGCAGTATTCCAGGCTGGCCCTGACGTAGACTTCCTC
This sequence comes from bacterium, assembly GCA_017650925.1. GTDB lineage: Bacteria > Auribacterota > UBA3054 > UBA3054 > UBA3054 > UBA3054. The sequence continues at coordinate 10,149 of JAGCDY010000041.1, read as the reverse complement.
GAAGCGCTCTTTGCCGATTATTTCCGCCGCCTGCGCCCTGGCCTTCCTGAAAGGCGAGACGAAAGCGCAGATGGCCGTGACGCCGGCCTCGTTGAGAAGCTTGGCGGCTTCCGCCACTCTTCTTATGTGCTCGGCCTTGTCGCAGGCCGTGAAATCGAGATCCTTGCAGAGGCCGAGGCGCATGTCCTCGCCGTCCAAGACGTAGGCAAGCCCGCCTTTCTCGAAGATCTCTTTTTCAAGAGCGTAAGCAAGGTCGGATTTTCCGGAAGCGACCAGACCGGTTATCCAGATGGTCTGGGGCTTCTGGCCGAGGCGCTCTGATCTTTCCGCCGTTCCCACGGCGTCGGGATGGCGCTTCAGCCTTTCGTCGATCACTTTCTGATCGTTGAGGCCGGGCGCGTCGTCCGCGGAATCCCTTCTGATGATCATGCCGGCGCCCACCGTGTTGTTGGTGATGGCGTCGATCAGGATGAAGGAGCCGGTCGCCCTGTTCTGTTCGAAGGGGTCGTACATCAGCTTTCGGTTGGAAACGATGGAAACGCGGCCGATCTCGTTCAGTTCAAGATGATCGGCTTTCTGCCGATGCAGGGTGTTGACGTCGATCCTGTAGCGGATCTGATCGATCCTGCAGCGGGAAGTCATGGTAGTCTGTTTGATGAAATAGCTGCCGTTGGGATCCATCGGCTGCTCGCTCATCCAGATCAGCGTCGCTTCGATGTGGCGGCCGATCTGAGGAAGATTATTGGGCCTGACCAGCATGTCGCCGCGGCTGATGTCGATCTCGTCTTCCAATGTCACGGTCACCGACTGCCCGGGAATGGCGTGGTCAAGATCCCCATCCATGGTGACGATGTCCTTGACGTGGCTTCTCTTGCCGCTCGGCAGCGCCATGACTTCGTCGCCGACTTTGATGACGCCGGAAGCGACCTGTCCGCAGAAGCCGCGGAAGTTGAGGTTGGGCCTGAGAACGTACTGCACAGGATACCTGAGGTCGACCATGTTGCTGTCGCTGCCGATGTAGACGTTTTCCAGCAGTTCCAGAAGGCTCTCGCCCTCGTACCAGGTCATGTGCTCCTTATCCCTGGCGGCCACGTTGTCGCCGACGAGCGCCGAAATGGGCACGAACCTTAAGTCCTTGATGTTAAGCTTGCGGGCAAAGGCCGTGAAGTCCTTTTTGATCTTCGAGAAGACTTCCTCGGAATAATCCACCAGGTCCATTTTGTTGACCGCCACGATGATGTGGGGTATTCCCATAAGCGACGAAATAAAAAGGTGCCTTTTCGACTGCGTCAGGACTCCCAAACGGGCGTCTATGAGTATGACCGCGAGCTGCGCCGTACTGGCGCCGGTCGCCATGTTCCTCGTGTACTGCTCGTGGCCGGGAGTGTCCGCCACGATGAACTTCCTTTTCGGGGTGGAAAAGTAGCGGTAGGCCACGTCGATCGTGATGCCCTGCTCTCTTTCCGCTTTGAGGCCGTCGGTGAAGAGCGCGTAGTCTATCTCGCCCTTGGCCATCTGCTTCGAGGCGTTCTTGATGCTGGCCAGCTGGTCCTCGTAGACGCCCTTGGCGTCGTGCAGGAGGTGGCCTAACATCGTGGATTTTCCGTCGTCCACGCTGCCGGCGCTGGAAAAGCGCAGAAGTTCTTTCTGCTCGTTTTCCCTAAGGAACGCTTCTATCGTTTTGCCTTTCGTCATATCAAAAGTAACCTTCTCTTTTCTTGATCTCCATGGAGCCTTCAGTGTCGTGGTCGATGATACGCGTCGATCTTTCCGAGATCGTGACGACCATCATCTCCTCGATGATCTCTGGGACCGTCTTGGCGGTCGAGCGGATGGCGCCCGTGCAGGGGTAGCAGCCCAGCGTCCTGAAGCGGCACATGACCTTCTCAGGCTTCTCGCCTTTTTTTAAGGGAATGGGCCCGTCCAGGGGAATGAGCATGTCGTCCCTGACGACCATCTCTCTTTCCTTGGCGAAATACATCGGGACTATCGGTATGTTCTCCTTGTAGATGTACTGCCAGACGTCCAGTTCCGTCCAGTTGGACAGAGGGAAGACGCGGATGGATTCGCCCTTGTTGATCTTGGCGTTGTAGAGGTTCCAAAGCTCGGGGCGCTGGTTCTTGGGCTCCCACTGGCCCATCTCGTCGCGGAAGGAGAAGATCCTTTCCTTGGCGCGCGACTTTTCCTCGTCGCGTCTCGCGCCGCCGAAAGCGGCGTCGTATTTGCCGATCCTCAAGGCGTCGACCAGGGCCTTAGTCTTGAGGAGCGCGCAGCACTTCTGCGTGCCGAGAGCGAAGGGGTTCGTCCCTGCTTCGATGGCTTCCTCGTTGCGGTAGATCCTGAGTTCCGCGCCGATGTCCTTGCAGAACTTGTCGCGGAAGGCGTACATGTCATGGAACTTGAAATTGGTGTCCACGTGCAGCAGAGGGAAGGGAATGGGAGCCGGGTAGAAGGCTTTCTGCGCCAACCTCACCATCACCGAGGAGTCCTTGCCGATGGAATAGAGCATCACGGGATTGGCGAACTCCGCCGCCACTTCCCTTATGATGTGAATGCTCTCGCTTTCCAGTTCCTGCAGATGCGTAAGCCTGTCTTCCATTTTCTACTCCATTTCATCGTAGAAGGCGACGAGCTTGCTGCTTCTCAGAGGATTTTTCAGTTTCTTCAGAGCCTTGGATTCGATCTGGCGGACACGTTCACGCGTGACCGCGAAGACTTTGCCGACTTCCTCGAGCGTCTTGGGCGGGCCGTATTTTCCGGACAGGCCGAAGCGCAGCTGGATGACCTTTCGCTCCCTGTCGGAAAGCTGGTTTAAGGCCTCGTTGATCTTTTCGTTCAGAAGCTTGTTGTTGGCGGCGAGAATAGGGTTCTCGGCGCTCTTGTCCTCGATAAAGTCGCCGAAAGTGGAGTCGTTGCCTTCGCCGACCGGCGTCTGCAGCGATATCGGCTGCTGAGCCATCTTCAGGATGCTCTGGACCTTCTGGACGGGCACGCCGATGTCGTTGGAGATCTCGTCCGGGGAAGGTTCGGAACCGTTCTGCTGCACCAGCTTCTTCGTCGAGCGGCGCATCTTGTTAATCGTTTCGATCATGTGGACCGGAATACGGATGGTGCGGGCGTGGTCCGCGATGGCGCGGGTGATGGACTGCCTGATCCACCAGGTCGCGTAGGTCGAGAACTTGAAGCTTCTCTCATGGTCGAACTTGTCGACCGCCTTCATAAGGCCCGTGTTGCCTTCCTGGATGAGATCGAGGAAGTCGAGGCCGTGGTTCATGTATTTTTTAGCGATACTAACGACCAGCCTCAGGTTGGCCAGGACCATCTTGTTCTTTTCCTGACGGGCCTTTTCGGTCCACTTGGCAAGCTGGTCGGCCTTGGAGAGGATATCCTTGGCGGGCATCCGGCACTCGAATTCCTGCATTTGGATCTTCTGCTCTTCCTGGGCGATGCGGCGCCTGTTGCGGTCTTTGGTCTCCTTGTCCTCTTCCTGACGGTTGGCTTCCTTCAGGTCGGCGATGGTCTTCTTCGTCTCGTTGATGGCTTCGCCCATCTTGAGGACATCTTCGGCGAAGTTTTCGATCATGCTGTGCTTGAAGCGCAGCTGGCCGATGAGGTTCGTCATGTTGAGATGGTCTTTCCTGAGCTTCTCGCCCAGGGCCTCGGCGTCGGCTTTGCGGCCGTCGCGCCTGGCTCTGGTCATGCGCATGTACGTCTGCCTCATGGCGAGGTCGAGCGCTCTTATGTCCCTCCTTATGGGACGCATCTTCCTGACGTAGTTGTCGCGGCTTCCCGCGCTCTTTCTCTCTTCCTCGGAGACGATGTGGTCGAAACGCTCGCTGGCGCCAAGGAGGCTGTTGCAGAGCTCCAGGACGCGGGTGGGCAGATTGCCGAAACCGCCGACGATCTCTTTGATCTGGCGCTCGGCGTCCCTTATGGTCTTGGCCATGTCCTGCTCCTGCTGCTTGGTCAGGAGTTTCGTGCGGCCCATCTGGCGCAGGTACGTCTTGACGGGGTCGTCGCTCGCGCCTTCAGTTATGCCGATGTCGAGGGAGTCGTCGAGCTCTTCCTCATCCTTGAACTCGATGCCGGCCCTCTTCAGCAGGTCGACTACGCGGTTCTGCAGTTCCTCCACGTCGTCCATGCCGACGTCTTCCGGAACGATGGTGGTGAACTGCGTCAGCGTCACGAACTTCACGCCGTTCTCATCTTCATTGCACAGCTCGACCAGCTGTCTGGCCAGAACGCTCGCCAGTCCGCTGCCGGGAATGACTATCTCGGAGATGGGGCTCTTCGCGCCGGGCCTTTTGCCGCCGGTCTGTTTCAGTTTGGCAAGATTCCTTTCGGCCTCTTTCCTCTGCTCTTCCGTGGGTTTGGCCTTCTTTTCCTTCTTCGGCTTCAAAACGATCTTCTTTTCCGGCTTGGGCGCGGGCTTTTTGGCCGGGGCGGCTTTTTTCGCCGGGGCTTTTTTCACGGGCGCGGACTTTTTGGCCGGAGCGGACTTTTTCACGGGCGCTTTCACGACCGGCTTTTTCGCGGGAGCCTTCTTCGCAGGCGCGGCTTTTTTCGCCGGAGCGGATTTCTTGACGACCACCTTCTTGGCGGGGGCCTTCTTCGCTGGCGCGGCTTTCTTCGCTGGCGCAGCCTTCTTGACGACCGGCTTCTTAGCGGGAGCTTTCTTGGCAGGTGCGGCCTTTTTGACTACCGGTTTCTTCGCGGGAGCTTTCTTGGCAGGCGCCGCTTTCTTAGCGGGAGCCTTCTTCGCCACAGGCTTTTTAGCCACGGGCTTTTTGGCCGGAGCGGATTTCTTGGCTACCGGTTTCTTCGCGGGAGCGGGCTTCTTCGCCGCGGGCTTTTTCGCCGGAGCGGCTTTCTTGACTACCGGCTTCTTGGCGGGAGCAGGCTTCTTCGCCGCGGGTTTTTTCGCCGGAGCGGGCTTCTTTGCCGGAGCCTTCTTGGCGGGCGCCGCTTTCTTTATGGGAGCGGGCTTTTTCACAGCGGTTTTTTTGGCCGGAGCGGGCTTCTTTGCCGGAGCGGCTTTCTTTACGACTGGCTTTTTGGCCGGAGCGGCTTTCTTGGCCGGGGCGGCTTTCTTTTTGGTTTTACTGTCTTTTGCTTTGACCACAGTTTTACCTTTAGGTTTGCTTTGCGAAGATCTCGCGGTTTCTTTTTTGGTTTTCTTTGTCGGCATAAGGTCCTCACAAAGTTTGTTTAGGCGCCTTTATTAGAGCGCGCAGTTGCGGCATGACCAGCTGATAAGCCGCGCCGCGATGAGAAATTAAATTTTTTTCCATTCCGGATAGCTCCGCCATCATCCTGCCGTCCGGCAGAAGGAAGACGGGATCGTAGCCGAAGCCGTTGGCGCCCCGCCTTTCCCTGGCGATGCTGCCCGCGCAATCCCCTTCGACTACGAAAAAATCGCCGTTCGGGAAAGCCAGGCACAAGGCGCAGACGAAGCGGGCCTGGCGTTTGCTGTCAGGCACGTCTTTCAGGCATTCCAGAAGCTTTTCGATGTTGGCGTCATCGTTGTGGCCATCGCCTGCGAAGCGGGCGGAGAGCACGCCCGGCGCGCCGCCCAGGGCGTCCACGCAGAGTCCGGAGTCGTCGGCTAAGACGACTTCGCCCAGCGTCTCCGCGGCGGTCACGGCCTTTATGCGGGCGTTCTCGTCGAACGTTGCCCCGTCCTCCTTCGGAGCGCGATAGTCCGGATAGTCCATGAGCCCTTCGACCGTGATGTCAAGTTTGGCCTTGCGCATCATTTCGGAGAGCTCCCGGACCTTGCCCGGATTGGTTGTCGCCAAAATCAGTTTCATATCTTCAAAGTCGTCATGTTCTCTTTTTCGTCCGCTTCCGAAAGCGTTCCGTCCCTCAGCACCATGGTCCTTCCGATCGAGGAAAGCTCCCGGTTGTGCGTGACGAAAAGCATGGCAAATCCCATGTCTTTCTGCAGCTTCACGAGCAGTTCCGTGATCATTTCGCTGTTCTTGCGGTCGAGGTTTCCCGTCGGTTCGTCCGCCAGCAAAAGTTCCGGCTCGTTGATGAGCGACCTCGCGATGGCCGCCCTCTGCTGCTCGCCGCCGGAGAGCTGGGCCGGGAAATGCTTTTCCCTGTCGGATAAGCCCACCGCGGCCAAAAGCTCGCGCGCCCTGGCCCTGGCCTTGGCGTCGTCGTGTCCGGCGATCCTGGCGGGCAGAAGCACGTTCTCTATGGCCGTCAGCTCGGCCATCAAATGGTAGAGCTGGAAAACGAAGCCGAGTTTCCGGTTGCGCAGATGCGAGATCTTTTTGTCGTTCAGAGCGTAGACGTCCTCGCCGTCGAGCAAGACCTTGCCGGAGCTGGGCGGATCGAGCGCGCCGATGATATTGAGAAGCGTGCTCTTGCCAGCGCCGGAGGAACCAAGGATCGTGGCGGCCTCGCCTTTTTCAAGCGAGAAGCTCACGCCCTTCAGGACGGCCACGCGGTTCTCGGCATTGCCGAATTCCTTTACGATATCTGAACAGACCAAAAGGCTCATAGCGTGATCTCTCCACAATAAACTTCCGCGGCGGGACCGGTCATGAAGACGGAATTGCCTTCCCCGGCCCAGGCGATCGTAAGTTCGCCGCCGTCCAATATTATTTTGCCCTCGCCCCTTGCCAGTTTGTTCAGACAGGCGGCGACAAAGGTCGCGCAGGAGCCCGTGCCGCAGGCCATGGTTATGCCGGCGCCCCTTTCCCAAACGCGCATGCGGATAACGTTCTCGGAAACTTTTTCCGCGAACTCCACGTTCGTTCGGTTCGGGAACATGGGATGGCGCTCGACCAGGGGGCCCCACTTCTCGACTGGGAAGCGTTCAACGTCCTCGACGAAGAAGACGGCGTGCGGGTTGCCCATGGAAACGCAGGTCATGGGCGGCAGATCCAGTCCTTCCGGCGGCGGGACGGCGATCCCGTCGTAGGAGGGCGCGCCCATGTCGACGCGGACTTCTTCGCCCACGATCACGGGCTTCTTGATGCCGGCCAGAGTCTCCACCGTCATCTCGTCGCTGTTTACAAGCCCGAGCTTCCTGGCGAAGAGGGCGCAGCAGCGGATGCCGTTGCCGCACATCTCGACCTCGCTGCCGTCGGCGTTGTAGATAGCCATCCTGAGGTCCGCGACAGTCGAGGGATAGAGAATGAGCAGCTGGTCGGCGCCTATGCCGAAGCGGCGGTCCTGCAGAAAGGACGCTTCCTTCGCCGAAGGACTCCAGTCCTTCAGTTCCCCCGTGGCGTCAACGACCACGAAGTCGTTGCCCAGGCCGTGCATCTTTGTGAACTTTATTCGCATGTCGTTTCGTTTCTCACTTGATCCTCAAAGCTCTCCCTTTTCCTGATGAGGCGGGCCTTGTCCCCTTCCACGAGGACTTCCGCGGCTCTGCCGCGCGAGTTGTAGTTTGAGCTCATCGAGAAGCCGTAAGCCCCCGCCGAGCAGATGGCCAGAAGGTCGTCGGCTTCGACGGCGGGAATTTCGCAGTCTTTCCTGAAGATGTCCGCGCTCTCGCAGATAGGCCCGACCACGTCGCAAACGAACTTCTCCTCTTTCTCCTCCACGGCCTTGATCTCATGGTAGGCCTCGTAAAGGGCCGGGCGCAAAAGATCGTTCATGCCGGCGTCCACTACGACGAAATTCTTTTTGGCCGTCCTCTTAACGTACTCCACGCTAGCCACGAGCATGGCTGCGTTGCCGCACATGTAGCGGCCCATCTCGCAGACGAAGGTCATGCCGAGCTCCTTTACGAGCGGCAAAAGTTCATTTACGAGTGCGGCCGGTGTGGCCGGATCCTCGTTCTGGTAGACGATGCCGAGGCCTCCGCCGATGTCGAAATACTTGAGTGAGACGCCCTGGACTTTCAGCTCTTTTATGAAGGCCGCGAGTTTCTTCGCCCCTTCCAGGAAGGGAGCGGTCTCGGTTATCTGGGAGCCGATGTGGACCTGCGCGCCCACCGCTTCCACGTACGGGTAGGCGGAAGCCATCTTCAGGTAAAGCGTTCTGGCGGCTTCCGGAGCGAGGCCGAATTTGTTCTCACTTTTGCCGGTCGTGATGTATTCGTGGGTGTGGGCGTCCACATCCGGGTTGATCCTCAGGGCGACGCGGGCCTTTTTCCCGAGCTTTTTGGCGGCCGCGTTGATCCTCTCAAGTTCCGGCTCGCTTTCCACGCCGAAATAAAGGATCTCATTTTCCACGGCGTACTCTATTTCCGCCTTGCTCTTGCCGACGCCGGCGTAGACGCACGATCTGGGATCGCCGCCCGCTTTTATGACGCGGTAGAGTTCGCCGCCAGAGACGATGTCGAAGCCGGCGCCCTCCTTGGCGAAGAGATCAAGGATGTTTACGTTGCTGCAGGCCTTGACCGCGAAGCAAATGCGGTGCGGACTGCCCTTCAGGGCTTCCTCGAAATCGCGGTAGCGCTTCCTAAGGTGCGCCGCGCTGTAAAGGTACATGGGCGTGCCGAAAGTTTCGGCCGCTTCTTTGACCTTTACGCCTTCGCAGTAAAGCTCTCCGTCAACGCGTGTGAAAAATTCCTGTTCCATCAAAAACTTAAAACGCTCCGTCCAAATAGGGCTTCTGGAGTTCCATTAGCTCGGCGCAGCCCTTCTTTCCAAAATTCAAAAACTCGCCCAGGACGTCCTGGGGGAAGGGCTTCCCTTCCGCCGTGCCCTGGATCTCGATGAATTCCCCTTCTCCCGTCATGACGAGGTTGCAGTCCACTTCCGCCCTGGAATCCTCCGAATAGTCGAGGTCCAGTAAGGTCCGGCCGTCGACTCTTCCGACCGAGATGGCGGAAATGGTCCTCACAAGAGGAGACTTCTTCAAAACTTTTTTCTGCAGGAGGTCCTTTACGAGCAACGCGAGCGCCACGAAGCCTCCCGTTACGGAAGCCGTCCTCGTGCCGCCGTCCGCCTGCAGGACCGTGCAGTCGATCCAGATCGTCCTTTCGCCCAGCGCGGCGAGGTCCACCGCCGCCCTAAGCGAACGGCCTATGAGGCGCTGGATCTCGTGCGTCCTGCCGCTTATTTTCCCTTGGGAGATCTCGCTGGCTTTCCTTTCGCCGCCGGCGAAGGGCAGAAGATCGTACTCCGCCGTCAGCCAGCCGTGGCGCTCTACGCCGGGAGCCATCAGCCAGCGGGGCAGCTTCTCCTCGCAGGTGGCGACGCACAAAACTTTCGTGTCGCCCATCTCGATGAGAACGCTGCCGGGCACGCGGTTCAGGTACGGCGCCGTGATCTTTGTTTCCCGCTTGGCGTCGGCGGAGCGTTTTCCGTTCCGCTCGATCACTATGTCGAGGTCAGAAAAACTTTTTATTTCCATTATCCTTTCACCACGATGTTCAAAAGTTTGCCGGGCACGAAGATCTCTTTCACGATCTCTTTGCCTTCCAGCCATTTTTTCGCGAACTCGTTTTCTTTGGCGGCTGCGAGCGCTTCTTCCTTGCCGACGTCCGCGCCGACCTGGATCTTAGCTCTCACCTTGCCGTTGATCTGCACGACCAATTCTATGGTGGCGTCCACGGTCTTCTCGGGATCATAGGTGGGCCAGGACTGTTTGCAGACCAGGCCGGTCCCGCCGGTCAAGCTCCAAAGCTCTTCCGCGATGTGCGGGGCGAAGGGCGCCAGGCACAGTATCAGAGCTTTCGCGTCCTCTTCGGAAAGTCCCTTCTGGGATTCGTTCACGAAGATCATCATGGCGGAGATGGCCGTGTTGAAGCGGAAGTTCTGGATGTCTTCGCCGACTTTCTTGATCATCTTATGCCGCCTGATCTCAGTCTCGGGATCCTGCGGCACTCTGTCGCTCAGTATAAGCCTCCAGGCTCTCTGCAGGAAGCGGGAGACGCCTTCGATGCCCTTGGTGTTCCAAGGCTTCATCTGGTCCAGGGGGCCCATGAACATTTCGTAGAGCCTAAGCGAGTCGGCGCCGACTTTCGCGATGACGTCGTCGGGGTTGATGACGTTGCCACGGGACTTGCTCATCTTCTCGCCGTCCTCGCCCAGGATCATGCCCTGGTTCAATAGCTTCATGAAGGGCTCCTTGGTCGTGACCACGCCCAGGTCGTAGAGGACCTTGTGCCAGAAGCGGGCGTAAAGCAGGTGCAGCACCGCGTGCTCGGTCCCGCCGACGTAGAGCGAAACGGGCAGC
>JAGCDY010000040.1 GCA_017650925.1 bacterium | reverse complement strand
CACCTTCGAGTATCACTACACCGTCTTCGAAGCGAAATAATTTTAAGTTGACATGAGACGGAACGAATTTAGCAAATGCGATCAGTACGCTTGTAGGATAGCGGCCTTACGGCCGTTCCCGAAAGAAACGCTGAAATCACTGCGCGAGTATTATCGCGTAGGATTGACTTATACCAGCAATGCTCTGGAGGGGAACTCGCTTACCGAAAGCGAAACGAAAATAGTCATCGAGGACGGACTGACTATCAGTGGGAAGCCGCTTCGCGACGTGTATGAGGCGACCGGTCATGCCAAGGCTTATGACTTCATTTATGAGCTTTTGAAGAAACGTCATGTTTTGGAATCTGACGTCCTTAAGATCCATAAGCTTTTCTATTCACAAATTGACAGATCCAATGCCGGAAGGTGGCGCTCTGTCAGAGTTTTCATTTCCGGTTCCCGCAGGACATTGCCGGATCCCGAAAAGATTCCGGGGCTCATGGCGGGATTTTTGAAATGGATGGATAGGAATGAAGGAAAACTTCATCCAATCGAGTTCGCCGCGCTCGTGCACCAAAAGTTCGTTTATATTCATCCTTTTGTGGATGGCAACGGCCGCGTGGCGCGGCTTCTGATGAACCTTATGCTGCTTAGGGCGGGCTGGACGCTTGCCATTATACCGCCCGTTTGCCGGCACGAATACATCACCGCTCTTGAAAAGTCCGAGGCCGATCCTTCTCAGTTTGTGCTTTTCATTCGGGACAGGGTCTGCGAGACTCAAAAAGAGCTTCTGCGCCTGATGGGACAGTCCATAAACTTACAGGATGATAGAGTAAATCCCGGGGGATATGATAGAGTAAATGATAGAGTAAATTTTAGCGTGGTCGCCAAGGAAATCCTTTCAGCAATTGAAAAAAATCCTGGCTCAAAGACCAGGGAATTGGCCGCGTTTGTGGGGAAGAGCATTCCAACCGTTTCCAGATATCTTAAGCTCTTGAAAGACTCCGGAAAAATTGAATTTCGCGGCGCGCCTAAAAACGGCGGATATTTTGCCGTTTGAATGGCAAAAACGGGATGAAAAAGCTCTACTATAACGGCGCTGTTTATGTTGGCGGCGGCGAATTGGCCGAGGCTTTCGTTGTTGAGAACGGAAGGTTCGGCCCTGTAGGCGGCAATTCGCTGCTTGAGAGCTATCCTGCGTATGAAAAAGCAGACCTCCAGGGCGCTTTCGTCTGCCCCGGCTTCAACGATTCGCACATGCACCTTCTGGGCTACGGATTGATTTTGCGCCAGGCTCCGCTGCATGCGCATACTGAAAGCCTTGCTGACATGCTGGATTGTCTGCGGACTTTTCTCGCAAGGAATCCCTTAAGCGCGGGACAATGGCTGATTGGACGCGGCTTCAACCAGGATTATTTCAAGGGCGCCGCGCGTCTGCCGTCAAGGAGCGACCTTGACGGTGTGTCAAGGGAGATTCCCATTCTCATAACGCGCGTTTGCGGCCATATGGGCGTCGTTAATTCCAAGGCCCTGGAAATATTGGATATCGCGGAAAATATCGCCGTTTCAGGCGGAGCGGTCGATCTTGAGGAAGGGCGTTTTTACGATAACGCTCTCGAGCTTGTCAAAGCCAAGCTGCCACAGCCTTCCAAAGGCGAAATAAAAGAAATGATCGTATCGGCCGTAAAAGAGCTCAACCGCCGCGGTGTCACCAGCGTGCAGACGGACGATTACTGTGTTTTCAAAAAGATCGCTCCAGCTGTCATAAATGAAGCCTACCGTGAATTGGAAAGGGAAGGGGCGCTTACGGTCAGAATCTGCGAGCAGTGCAATTTCACGACGCTTGAGGAATTGAAAAGCTTTGTCGATTCCAGAGAAGCAAAAAAAGCTTCGGAACTTTTCAGGATCGGTCCCGTCAAACTGCTGGGCGACGGTTCGCTGGGAAGCCGGACGGCGCATCTTACTAGGCCCTACAAGGGGAGCAGCGAATACGGTTTTTCGCTTTTTAGTCCTGAGCGTCTTCAGGAGATGATCTCCTACGCCCACAAAAAGGGTTTGCAGGTAATTGTGCACGCCATAGGGGACAAATGTTTGGATGAAGTTCTGGAAGCCTTCGAAAGGGCTCTGGAAGAGCTTCCAAGGCCCGATCACAGGCACGGCATAGTCCACTGCCAGGCGACAAGAGAAGACCAGCTGGAAAGGATCGCCAGGCTAGGCTTGCGCGTTTACGCCCAGAGCGTTTTCCTTGATTACGACAATCACATCGTGGAAAAACTGTTGGATCCCGAACTTTTGAAAACAAGCTACAGCTGGAAGACGCTGATATGTAAAGGCGTTTCAGTCTCCAACGGCTCCGACTGCCCGGTGGAGGAGCCGGACTGTTTGAAAGGCATCCAGCTGGCTGTCACGAGAACTTCCCTGGACGGCACCGGGCCTTATCTGCCAAGCGAGGCCTTCACCGTTGCGGAGGCTTTGGATTCCTTTACCTTCCGCGGCGCGGAAGCGAGCTTTGAGGAGCATGTGAAGGGCAGGATAAAGGAAGGCCAGCTGGCGGATTTCATAATACTCGACAAAGATCCTTTCAAAGTCGATCCCGAAGATATCCGCAAGATAAAAGTCGTCGCCACTTATTTGGGCGGCCGCAAGCTCTGACCTTATTTCAAAAGAGTGTGTTCCAAAAGGATCTTTACGCCGAGGAGGATCAGGACGATACCGCCGGCGATCTCAGCCTTGGAGCTGAACTTTTCTCCGATATACTTGCCAAAGGAGACGCCGATCGCCGAGATCGTGAAAGTAGTAAGCCCGATAAGCAGGGCCGGAAGCACGATCGTATCCTGAAGCATCGAGAGCGAGACGCCGACAGCCAGGGCGTCGATGGAAGTGGCGATGGCAAGCTTAAGCATCGTAAGGAAGGCCAGAGACGAGGTGAGGCTCTCCTCTTCATTGGAAAGCGCTTCCCTGATCATGTTGACGCCGATGAGGAAGAGAAGGCCGAAGGCGATCCAGTGGTCAAAGCTTTCGATCATTCCGGCGCAGCGGGCGGAGAGGAAGAAGCCTATCACCGGCATCAAAAACTGAAATCCGCCGTACCACAAACCTATCACGAGAACGTGCTTGAGGCTGAAGCTCTTTAAGGTCAGGCCCTGGCAGATGGAGACGGCGAAGGCGTCCATGGAAAGGCTGACGCCCAGAAGTAAGATCTCAAGCAGGGACATTATTCCTCGCTTTCAGCGCTTTTGGTGGGAGAGCCCAGACCTTTCCCTTTCCACTCGAAGAGCGAGATGAGCTCGAAGTGCTTGGTGTGCGGGAAGAGGTCCAGGGGCTGGATCTTGCTGAGCTGGTAGCCGGCGTTCGCGAATTTGGCGGCGTCCCTGGCGAAGGTCGGCGGACCGCAGGAAATGTAGATGAGACGCTTGGGCTCAAGGTGCTTGACGGCAGAGACGGCCTTGTTGGTCAGCCCGGTCCTCGGGGGGTCAAGTATGCAGATGTCGGGCTTGGCGCCTGTTTCCAGAAGGCCTCTCAGGAAGTTTTCCGCGAAGTCCGCGGTGTATTCGCAGTTCGCAAAGCCGGCCGCTTCGGCGTTCTTTTTGGCGTAGGCGATGGAAGAGGGGTCGATCTCGACGCCCAGAACTTTCTTTACTTCCTTTGCCAATGTGAGTCCGAAGAAGCCCGCGCCGCAGTAGACGTCCAGCAGAAGGTCGTCTGATTTGGGCTGGGCGAAATCTCTGACGACTTTGGCGAAGGTTTCCAGAAGCGAGGGGTTGACCTGGAAGAAACCACTGTAGGAATTGAAGAATCTCAGCCCGCAGAAGTCGTAGAAGACGTCCTCGTCGCCTAAACTTTCCTTCGTTTTGTAGTCGTACGGCTTCGAGGAGACAACGTTGTGGTTGTCCTTGAAATAATAGTAGGGCTCCCCGCTGTGCGTCCTCAAGACCAGCAGCTTGTCCTCCATGCGCATGGGGATCTTTGAGAAATCGTCCTCCAAGGCAAAAATAGGGCACTCTGTTAGGGGGAATATGGTCTTGGGCGCGTTCCTTAAGCAGAAGCCGTAATACGGCTCTCCCGCTTCGTTAACGGCCGGGTGCAGGTCTATTCTGTTGCGGTAATGGGTGGTCTTAGGGGAGGGGAGAGCCGGAAGGATCTCGGGAAGCTCGAGGAAGCCGCCCGTCCTGATGAGCAGGTCTTTCAGTTGCTTGACGAAGATCTCCAGCTGGTAAGGGTACTTTATGTGCTGGTACTGGCAGCCGCCGCAGCGCCCGAAGTTCTTGCAGAAAGGCTCCTGGCGCTCGGGGGAAGGTTCTATTACTTCCAGAAGATCGGCGAAAAGCATCCTACGCTTTTTGCTGATGATCTTGACGCGCACCTTTTCGCCTTTGATGGCGAAGGGCACGAAAATAACAAGATTGTTGATCCTTCCGACCGCTTCGCCGCCGAAGGCGTTGTCGACGATGTCCAGGACTAATTCATCTCCAATTCTGACAGCCACGATTTATTCGCTTATGTAGCTGGTGTCGGGAGTGTATTCCGGAACGATGGCGCAGAGTTCCTGCCTGGTCTCCTTTTCGTTCCCGAAGGCCGCCGTGTCGATGAGCTCGAGGATCTTCTCCTTCAGAGCTTCGTAATCTTCCGGATTGGTCCTCGTCACCATGATCTTCTTCATCCTGGTCGGCTGCTCGCTGCCGTCGTAGACCAGCTGTTCGTGCATCTTTTCTCCGGGCCTGAGTCCGGTGAAGACTATCTGAACGTCGGTCCCGGGACGCTTGCCCATGAGTTTTATCAGCTGGTTGGCAAGGTCGACGATCTTGACGGGCTCGCCCATGTTGAGAATGAAGATCTCGCCGCCTTCGCCAATGGTCGCGGCTTCCAGAACGAGCTGGGCCGCTTCGGGAATTAGCATGAAGTAGCGCGTCATGTCAGGGTGCGTGACGGTGACGGGTCCGCCCTTTATGATCTGTTCCCTGAAGAGGGGAAGGACGCTGCCGGAGGACCCGAGGACGTTGCCGAACCTGACGGAGATGAATCTCGTCGAACTAATGGTGTTGAGGCTCTGGACGAATTTCTCAGCCACCCTTTTCGTGGCGCCCATGATGGAGCTCGGCTTGACGGCCTTGTCGGTCGAGATCTGGATGAATTCCTCACAGCCGTGCTTGTCGGCGGCGCAGGCGATCTGGTAGGTGCCCTTGACGTTGTTAAGGACGGCTTCCAGAGGGTTCAGTTCCATTATCGGCACGTGCTTGTAGGCCGCGGCGTGGAAGACGATCTGGGGCTTGTGCTCGGCGAAGATATGGTCGAGCCTGGCTTCGTTCTTGATGTCCGCGATGTAGGGGCAGATCTTCAGTTCGGGGAACTTGGCCTTGAGTTCGCGATCTATCTGGTAGAGGTTGAATTCGCAGAGTTCCAGAAGGATCAGCTCTTCGGGCTTGAAGAGTGCGATCTGGCGGCACATCTCGCTGCCGATGGATCCTCCGGCGCCCGTGACGAGGACGCGCTTGCCTTTGATCTTGTTCTTGATGGCGGGCAGATCCAGTTCCACGGGATCGCGGCGCAGAACGTCGAGGATGTCGACTTCCCTAAGGTCGGAGACCGTCACCTTGCCGTCCACGATATCGTTGACACTAGGCAGCGTCTTGTATCTTATCTTGAGGGCGTTGCAAGTCTCGGCCACTTCTTTGATGGCGTGGCCGGAAGCGGAGGGGATGGCGATGAAAACTTCCTCCGCGAAGGTGGTGTGGACGATGGTCTCAAGCTGCGACCTGGGGCCCAGGACGGGAACGCCCTGGATGAGCATCCCTTGCTTCTTGGGATCGTCGTCAATGAAGCCGCAGACCGCGTATTTCGGCATGTTGGCGTTGATCTCCCTCAAAAGCATGACGCCCGCGTCGCCGGCGCCTACTATCAAAACGTTCTTCCTGCCGGTTTGCCTCCAGGCCAGGAATTCCTTTTTGAGTCTCATGGAGAAGCGCATGGTCGTGATGAGCACCGTGGCGATGACCATGTCGCCCAGGAAGATGTAGACGGAGTAGTTGAAGGGCTTTGCCGGTATCTTGCTTATGAGTATCGTCGCGATGCAGGCGATGAGCGTGCTGACCGAGACGGCCTTGGCGATGTTGACGGCGTCATGCAGACCGGCATAGCGCCAGCCGCTGCGGTAGAGGGAGAAGCAGGCGAAGACGATCAGCCTCACTACGATGACGATGGGGAGGCAGTAGCTCAGCATCTCAAGATAGTTCGAGAAAGGCTTCTCGGCGCAGCTGGCGTGCACGAAGGTCATGATCAAAAAGCTCACGGCGCACAAAATGGCGTCGCTGATGACCATCAGCCAAACAAGCGGACCGCGGTCCGGATTTTTCAGGAAATTCAGCTTCATAGGCTTTATTTTTTCAAACGGTAAAGTTTCAGATCGAATCTTTTGTCGGCGGGTTCCAGGGAATCTATGTATTCCAGCTTGTCCTTGACGGGGAGGAAAGCCGCGGTGTGGCTGCCGTCCCGGAAATTGACGAGCAGAAAGGCGTTCTCTTTTTTCGCCAGCTGCTCTAAAAGTTCTTCGGAAGTCTGCGAGGCCCACATCTTGTGCCTCATGCCCGCGTAGTAGGCAAGCTGCTTGAGGCCGTCGGGCTCGATCAAAAGAGACTTTTCGGGAATAAGTTTTTTATCCGCCAGCTGTTTCCCGTAAAGCTTTAAGGGAAGGCGATGGCTCTCCAAAGGACGGAAGGCTTTGTAGGTCAGCATTAGGAAAGCCGCAGCGAGACAGAAGGCCAGCAATAGTTTCTGGTATCCTTTCTCGACTCTCAGGTAAGAGGTGAATAGCCCCATGTAAACGGAGAGCACGAAGACCGGCAGGACGATGTGCCTGTTGCTGACCGCGAACTTCGTGGAGACGTAGCGGTAGAAGACGGCGCCCATTATCACGATCAGCGCGGCCGAGAAAACGTTTATGGGAGCGCACAGCTTCAGGGGCTTTTTCACAATAAGGTAGTAGAACGCGATGAGAAGCAGCGCCAATCCCACCGGATGCAGCGTCTTCCAGGTCTTGTAGAGGATCTCATAGCCGAAGAGCGCCCGCTGATGGTCCCAGGCCAAATGAGCGAAGGCGTACTTCGTCCTCGCCATCGGGATAGGCTTGCCCTGGGCGTCGTAAATTTCCGCGGAGGGTTTCAAAGGATCGGCCACGTCGTATTTTTCCTCACCCATTCCCTGGGCGGAGAAGATCTTGTCGAGCCTGGCGAAATCCCACTGGCCCTTCACGACTCTGACGGCGCCGAAGACGGCGGCGGCTGAGACGAGAAGTATGGCCGCGCAGACGAAGAAGATCTTGAACCTGGCCTTGAAATGATTGTCGCGGCCTTTCTCATAGTGCGCCAAAAAGAGCGTAATAAAGGCGACGAAAAGAAGCGAGAGCATCTCGAGCCTTATTAAGAGCGCGAGGAAGATGAAGACGAGGCTCAGCGCAAGCTTCTTGTAGTCCCAGTTCTCGGGCTCTTCCTTTTCAAGTCCGGTCAGAAGGAAGTAGACCGCCCAGAGGCCGAAGCAGATGGCGGGGGCTTCCCTCAAGACCTGGCAGGAGACTTCCGTGAAGATCGGGTGCCAGGCGATGTAGAAGCCTGTGACCAGAGCCGGCAGTTTCCCGAAGATCCTCTTCGCCAGAAGATAGACGGGAACGAGCGCCAAAAGCCCGAAGAAGAAGTTCAGGATGAGAACTGATGTCTCGGCGGAAAGCGTTCCGAAGGAGATCTTCTGAAGGCAGGCCGCGAAAAGCGGGAAGAGGTTGAAAGGATAAGCGTTCGTAAAGGCGCCCTTAAATCCAAGCTCCTGGATCTTCTCTATCCACTGAACATAGAGGAGCCCGTCGTTGACGATGACGTACTCCCTGATCAGCAGAAGATAGATCCTGACGAGCGCCGCGAGACCAATGGTCACGGCGAGCCCGTGCTCCGCCAGGAGTTTCAGAAATTTGACGCCTTTACTTTCGCTCATCAGGCCGGATTTTCCTTAAGCCATTTCTTTATTTCACTGACCACGATCTTCTGGTCCTCTTCTTTCAGCTTGTTGAAGAAGGGGATGGACATACTGTGATCGCCCATGTATTCGGTCACTGGGAGGTCTCCGCGCTTCCAGCCGTATTCTCTGACGTAGAAAGGCTGCAGATGGATGGGGGAGAAGTACTGGTTGCAGCCGATGCCGAGGCCGCGCAGATGCGTTATGAGCGCGTTCCTCTGGTCGCCGCTATACTGCTTGGGAAGCTGGATGACATAGACGAACCAGCTGCGCTTCAAGTTTTCGGGATCGGGGCAGGGGAGGACCACTTCGGGAAGTTCTTTCTGGAAGAGCTTCGTGTAGCGGGCGGCCACTTCCGCGCGCTTCGGCAGTATCTCGCCAAGGCGGGAGACCTGGACGGTGCCAAGGGCGCAGCTCATGTCGCTGAGGCGGTAGTTGTAGCCTAGCCTCGCGTGCGCGAGCCAGCCCATGCCGGCGTCGCGCCCTTGGTTGCGCATGGAGACGCAAAGGCGGGCGATCTCGTCGTTGTCGGTTATTATGATGCCGCCTTCGCCTGTCGTTATCTGCTTGTTGGGATAGAAGGCGTACAGGGCGCAGTCGCCGAAGGTGCCGGCCATTTTCCATTCATTCCCGTCTTTTATCATGGCGCCGATGGCTTCGCAGGCGTCCTCTATGACAGCGAGGTTATGCTTTTTGGCCACTTCCATGACTCTCACCATGTCCAGGGGCATCCCGAAGGCGTGCACCGCCACGATGGCTTTGGTCTTCTCGGTGATGGCGCCTTCGATCTGATCGATGTTGAAGTTCATGTCGACGGGATCGATGTCGATGAAGACTGGTTTGGCGCCCTCGAAGATGACGCAGTTGGCGGAGGCGATGAAGGAGAAGGAAGTCGTGATGACTTCGTCACCCTCTTTTAACCCCAGCGCCCTGACGCAGAGGTGCAGACCGGAAGTGCCGGAGTTGACGGCCACGGCGTGCTTTATTCCGGCGTAATCGGCTATGGCTTTCTCAAACTCCGGAAGCTTCGGGCCCAAGCTCAAAGTTCCGGTCCTCATGACGTCCGTCACAGCCTGGATCTCCCTTTCCGTTATGTCGGGGGAGGAGAGGGGAATGTGATATTTCGTTTCGCTCATTTTTAGATCACAAAAGAGGTTTTCTTATCGACGGCCAGGATCGTTTCGGTCATGAGGGCGATGGCGGATTCCACGTCCTTCATGTCGAACAGTTCGACCGGGGTGTGCATATAGCGGTTGGGGATAGAGATCAGCTGGCAGGCCACGCCGCCGCTAGATAGCTGCATGGCGTTGGCGTCGGTGCCGGTGCCGCGGCAGGCCGCGTCGCGCTGGAAAGCGATCTTCTTTTTGCCGGCGGTCTTCACGACCAGGTCGAAGAGCTTCGGGTTGATGTTCGGGCCTCTCGTAACGACGGCGCCAGATCCCATCGTCACGTCGCCGACCACGTCTTTGCCAACGCCCGGCATCAGGCAGTGGCAGACGTCCACCGCGAAACCGAATTCCGGCTTGATGCTGCCGGCGGCCGTCACGGCGCCGCGCAAGCCGATCTCTTCCTGGACGGTCGCGACCGCGTAGACGGCCAGATCGCCGAGGTTCTTGCCTTTGAGGTTTCTCAAAACTTCGCCGATGATGAAGGCGCCGATCCTGTCGTCCACGCCGCGGCCGACGTAAACGTCGTGGGCCAGATGTTCAAGCGTGTAGCCGTAGGTTATGGGGTCGCCGATCTCGACGGTCTTCTTCAGCTCTTCCTCGTCATAGATGCCGGTGTCGATCCACATGTCGCGGAACTCGGTGGTTTTCTTCCTTTCGTCGGCGGACATGAGGTGGATGGCCTTCTTGCCGATGACGCCGGGGACGTCGCCCTTGGCGGTGTGGATGATGACGCGGCGCCCGGGGATGATGTTGGTGTCGAAGCCGCCCAGAGGCTGGAACTTGATGACGCCGTCGCAGATACTTTGCACCTGGAAGCCGATCTCGTCGATATGGCCGGCCAGCATGACTTTCCTCTTGCCTTTCTCGTTAAGGACGGCGAAGCTGTTGCCGTGCGTGTCGCCGTAGACTTTGTCGGCGAAGGACTTCATTTCAGCGCGCCAAATGTTTCTGGCGCCGTCTTCGTAACCGGTCGGGCTGGGAGCGTTCAGGAGTTTTTCCAGATAGGTCATGCTTGATTTTTTCATTTTTCTTCCTTAGAGTTTATGTTTGAAAGATAAAGATCGTAGATGTCGAATAAAGATTTGGAAACGACGCGAGTGTCCGCGCAGGTCGTAATAAAATTCGTGTCGCCGAAGTAGCGGGGGACGATGTGCATGTGCAGATGCTCCGCGATGCCGGCGCCCGCGATCTTGCCCATGTTGATGCCGATGTTGAGGCCGCCCGCGCCCACGCTCTTCTTGACTATTCCCTGCCACTTTTTGAGCAGCGCGAAGAATTCCGCGTAAGTTTCCTCGTCCAGCTCATCCAGCGTCTCGACGTGGGAGTAGGGGAGAATCAGCACGTGCCCCGGAGTGTAGGGATAGGTGTTCATGCAGACGAAGCACCTTTCGCCCCTCTCCAGGAGGAGGTTTTCGCGGTCGGAACCGGAGGGAGCCTTCACTTTCGCGCAAAACACGCATTCCCCGTCCTTTTTCGGCCCGGAGATGTAGGCGCTCCGCCAGGGAGCCCAGACTTCGCCCACCTTGCGCAGGGACTTCGCCAGTTCCTCGTTGAGTTCTTTTTCAATATCCATAATTAACTTTATATTTTAGCATAATTCGCTCTTCGCAAGGTGTTGACAGGGATGGTAAGATGGAAGTGTTAGGTTTTTGCCTAGAAAATTTTGGAGTGTGTGATATGTCAGAAACAGTATTGAACGTGAACGCGCCGCCCAAGGATCACGTCATGGTCCTGGACGGTCAGGGCTGGGTAGGCCTTGTCAATATGATGGGAAGCGAGACGACGATCGTCAACGCCGCCAGGGTCTCATTTGGGAAATTCGTTTCCGAAATTACGGAGCGCGACATCATCCTGATGAAGTACCTTCTCGAAAACCGCCACACGAGCCCCTTGGAGCACGTGGCCTTCTCCTTCATCGTCCACTGCCCGCTCTTCGTTAGGAGCCAGTGGCACCGCCACCGCACCTGGTCCTACAACGAGATCAGCCGCCGCTACACCGAGACGGACATCGAGTTCTACGTGCCGCCCATGGTCAGGTCGCAGAGCGAGAACAACCGCCAGGCCTCCGAGGACACGATGTCACAGGAAGCCCAGGCCGAGGCCAGGGAAATGATCAAGAAGGCCAATGAGCAAAGCTTAAAGGAATACGAAGCCCTGCTTCAAAAGGGCGTCTGCCGCGAACAGGCCAGGGGAGTTTTGACTCAGAACGTCATGACGACCTTCTGGGCGACCGTCGACCTGCACAACCTGGCGCACTTCCTGGAGATCAGGGACCACGCCGGCGCGCAGTGGGAGATGGTCCAGTACGCCAGGGCCATAAAACAGCTTATAAAACCGAAACTGCCGCACGTGGCGGAGATAATGCACTGGTGAAACAAAACTCAGAAATAAAAAAACCATCCCCTTGGGATGGAATTTGGTGGAGAATACCGGGTTCGAACCGGTGACCTCTTGCATGCCATGCAAGCGCTCTACCAACTGAGCTAATTCCCCACGGAAAACGACGACAATAATACTACAAAGAGGAGTAAAAGTCAAATGCCAATTTTCTATCCTATGAAGTTTGCGCCCGTTTACAGGGCCAAGACCTGGGGCGGCCGCTGCCTCACCCGCTTCTTCAACCGCCCGACGCCCGACGTCTCCCCGGTCGGCGAATCCGCCGAGATAATCGATATGCCCGGCATGACAAGTTCGGTCGCGGAAGGCCCGATGGCCGGTATGACGCTTACGGAACTCTGCAAGAGCTATCCCCAGGAGATCTACGGCCGCCAGGCCAGCCAGTACCAGTACACCGGCTTCCCGGTCGTCTTCAAGTACATCAACGCCGAGGAGGCCCTTTCCATCCAGGTCCACCCCGACGACCGCTACGCCATGAAGTATGAGAACGCCAACGGCAAGTTCGAAGCCTGGTACATAGTGGACGCTAAACCGAACGCGAGGATCTCAAGGAGCTTCAAGCCCGGCGTCACCGCCGAGAAAGCTAAGAAGGCCATAAGGGAAGGCCGCGCCGAGGAAGTCATCCACTCCTACCCCGTTGAGAAAGGCCAGTCCATCGTTGTTCCTCCCGGCACCATCCACGGCATCGGCAGGGGCTTGATCGTCGCCGAGGTCGCGCAGAACTCCGACATCACCTACCGCGCCTACGACTACAACCGCACTCCCGCCAAGGGCGAAAAGCGCCCCCTGCAGATAGAGAAAGTTCTGGACGTCCTGAAATTCCAGGACCAGAACGATTTCGTCAAGGAAGTGAAGCTTAACAGCCTCTGCTCGAAGATCTGCCTGAACGACTGTTTCTCCCTTTATAAGTATTCCTTCAGGGAACCCATCCACGACTACACCTACAACCAGTTCAGGCTGCTTTGCAACGTGGAAGGACACGGCACGATCATTTCCCCGGACAGCCTCTTCGAGGACATCGAGTTCCATCCCGGCGACACAATTTTGATCCCGGCCTGCCTCTACGACTTCAGCCTGGTCCCCGCGACGCACTGCGTCATGCTGGAAGTCTTCGGCGGCAAGTTCGACAAGAACGAGGACCGCAAGCAGGCGATGACCCCGCACCCCCAGGGCCAGTTCTAAGATCTGCGAAAAAGCAAAAAAGAAAGGACCTGCTCACACGAGCAGGTCCTTATTTATTATTGGCAGGCGTGCCAGGACTCGAACCTAGAATGGCGGAACCAGAATCCGAAGTGTTACCATTACACCACACGCCTAGATGTCAAAATTAGTGAGGATGATTTTATTATAAAGGGGGTCTAAAGTCAAGTGCCGTCTCATAGCCTTATATCCGTCCAAAATCAGTACAAAACAAATGCTTGGATTTATGGTATAATATTCCAACGTAGAAGAATACGATGCAGGCTTCATCCTTTTTAGGGTGGATAATGCTTTCGTGAACCAACAATCAAACTTTACGGGATTTTTATGAAAAGATTTAGCTTTTTAACCGTAGTCATTGCATGCATAATGGTAATGAATTTTTTCACTCTTGCAGAGACGCTCTGGCCTGAAGATTTGAGTGCTTTGAATGAGGTTTGGACAGAGAAAGCGCAGAATCCATCCTGGTGGCCATATCAACATTATGATGCCAGACGTTCAACCGCAAGAGAAGATATGGTTGAGTACTATGCGGATATGGAACCTCCTTGCCCGACAAACAGAACGGTCGAAGCGTTTTATGGAAACACTTGGGGGACAGCCGAGCTTGTTTCTACCAATATTCAGCTGGTCGCTACCGACGACCCATTCAAGGAAGTTCCGGGCTACTGGCCGACCTTCTACGGCGCAGCAGCCTACCTTGACGGAAAATATATGATCGCCACTGGGCAGATGTGCAATTTCGCTCTGAGAAGCGCAGAAACAAAACTGACTTTTCCCGGCATGGATAACTACTGCAAATTTGTCAAGGATGGAACGAAGAACGGAGATTTGACGGATTACGGCTATTTTTGGCCGAGCAACACTTTCGAAGAAGGCTTTTCATTCAATCGCAGCGTTCAGTTTAACATATATGACGTTTCAAAAGATTCTTGGGATTCTTCTAAGTGGGATGGCAGCGGCCCTCCGACTTACATAGATATGCAATCAGATAAATGTGGCGCTCGTTGGATCCATGATGAATGGGTAGTGCAGGAAGCAGTTTCAGTTGACGGTGTCCGCAGCGGCAACGGCCAGGCTTTTCTGTACGATTTTGACGAATCAGGAACACCTTCTTTCTTTGTGCATGGCGGTTATCCTTCGTGGGACGGCACATTCAGTATTTACAATCCCAATAGGAAACCGATAACGGATCCCGAAAGCCCTTATGGCGCTTGGAGCGGATCTAGCGCAGCCAGTAATTTCTCAAGCGGTTATAAATGTCAGTATGGCGGCGGAGCTGTCTGCATAGATGGAATCGCCTATGTCATTGGAGGCAGTTTTTGGGGAAACGGCAGCTGTTGCATGCAAACTTACAACACCAAGTCTGATCAGTGGACAAGTTACGAAAATATTTATTCCGATAACTTAATTAATTTTGGTATTTCCAAATGGGGATCAAAGATCTACATTGTTGGAGATAGCAGGGTATCTTCCAAGATTCGAATAATGGAGACAGCAACCAATGTTTTCAAACTGGTTGATAGTGATTTGGAACTCCAGATACCGGTTCGCGATGTTTCTGTTGCCTGTTACAAGGATGTTATATACGCCATGGGCGGGCGCACAAAGGATGAAAGCAACGCTCTTATTCCCTTGGATACTGTTCAGATCGTCGATATGAATAGAAGGACTTCGCTTGTTCACGACACAAAACTGCCAGTAGCCTCTTATTACGCTTCCTGTGATGTTACCGAGTATGGCAAGCTGCTTTTCGGCGGTTCTATGCTGGCAAGAGATCAGCAAACCGGCAAAGACGTTGCTTGCAGTCGATTCTGGGCTAGTTATCTCCCGAATGAAGGTCTTGATGATATTACGATAAACGCAGTGACTTCGGAAGGAGGAACACTTTCTGTTTCTCCCGCACAGGAGCAATACGCCTACGGCGACGTTATAACCATTACAGCAACGCCTGGCAGCGGCTACGAGCTGAAGAGGGCATATTGCGATGACTTTGAGACGACGAATCTTGTCAGCTCTTATACTGTGACGCACTCTACGACTATCAGGGCGGAATTTACCAAGCGTGTGGATCCAGGCGTTTTGTTCTATGAAGACTTCGAGGATTATGCGGTTGGAACAGAGGTGGTCGGAACAGTGGATGGCTGGAATTTCTACAGCACCTATGAGGGCAACACCACAGTGGTTGATGATGCTCCCGGTATTGATGGCAAAGCTATGCTTCTCTCACGATCCTCAGGAGGGAGCGATGAATACGTCATGGTTTTTACTCCTAGTTTTAACTTGGATATTGAGAATCCCGCGGTCGGTTTGGTCAGAATAAGCACCAGAGTCGTTATTGCCAGCGATCAAGACCTTTTCGCCCTTTATGACAAAAATGGCAGCCGTTACTTTTATTTGAATGGTAATCGCAGCGCCGGAACTTTGGAAAGCGGTCCCTCTGGCGTGAAGTTTACAAACCTTTACACGGATGCTTCGACCCCCAATGAGATCTCAATCATTTGGGATCCGTTTGCGAAAAAGATCGTTCAAATAATTTGCAATGGTGAAGTGAAAGATTGCGAGATCAGTCCCAATGGTACATGTGAACAGCCGTCCAGATTGCGCCTATCTACACGACTCGGTACGCTTAACGGAGCAACGGGCTCTTATTATGATTTTATAGGGGTCTCATCATTTGCTCGTTCCTCGGATCCTTTGCTTTGCTGCGATGAAGAGGCGGTGATTCCTTTGGACGCTGCCAGCATTGAATTCGATATTTTCAACGCCAGTTCGTCTTCTTCTGTAATCAATTACTCCGTATCGACTGACAGTCCTTGGCTTGAAGTGACTCCTTCCAGCGGATCTTTCAATGAGTCCGCCACTTTAACACTGAAGCCCAAAAACGGTTTGGAGGAAGGTTTCTATCGCGGCAGTATGACTGTTGACGGAGGCGCTGCCGGAACGCAAATAGTTTCCGTCGTGTGCTCCAAAGGCGATGTCATTTTTGCCGAAGACTTCAACACTATGGAAGACGGCAATATCGTCGGCCAGAGAGGCTGGACGGTCGATGTCGGCAACGTAGTTATTACGAATGCTTACAATTGCGATGAGAAATGCATGTTCGCATACAGAGCGGGCGGCAATAACGGCTGCAGCAAGTATCTGCCCAAGCCTTGGTACGAGAATCTTGTCGTTAAAGTCTCTTTTGATATGTATTGGCCAAGCGACAGCGACGCCGAATTTTTTTACGTGCTTCAGAAAGACAGTGATACAAACGAGAAATTTGAAGCTCATATTTATCCTGCCGATGATGGATTCGAGTTGTACAATATTTTGGCAAGAAGTGCGCAAAGTATCGGTGATTTCCCAACAGCTCCGTATGACACGTGGGTCCAAGTTGAGTACACGATAGATTTCCGGGCTAATATGCTTCTTTCCTTCGGTTGGAACGGCACGGTCACGAACTTTACAAATTTCACTCTTAAAAACCCAGACTGCAACTTCTTCAATTCCTGGGGAATCGCCGCTTGGAGCGGTGAGGCGAACGGCAGTAGGATTGCTGTTGACAATCTTATGATTAAGAGAGTTGCCTGTGAAGGCGACTCTAAGTTGATGCTTCCCTCCTACAAGGCTATCGGCACGAACGATTCGATAGACATTCAAATGAAGAACGGCGGTACTGACAGTTTTGATTACACTGCGGAAGTCATAGACTTGAGCGACGCTTTGACGATCACGAATCCGACGGGAACGGTGGATGCTTCCGCCAATTTGAGCATTAGCGTTGACAGAAGCGGCCTAAAGGACAATTTCTATCGTTCCAGAATTAAAGTTGACGCCGGAGAAGCAGGATGCGCGACCTGCATCGTTTCTTTTGTCAAAGGGGATGTTTACTATTATGCCGACTTTGAGGAACCATTCTTTACTTTGGGTGATATTACTGGTCAGGATGAATGGGGCAACGACAACCAGAACGGCAACGTTGCCTATGTTTTAAGCACCAATGATACTCAAGTGCTTATGGTTGAGACTGGCGGCGGCTGGGGCGGCTATTTCCATGACCTCCAGGTCCCGGCCAACAAGCTCGTAAGATTCGACTGCGACTTCTTCTTCCCGCCTGACATCTTTGACAGGGAAGATCTGATCGGCAGGGAAGTCATCTACTTAAAGCAGAACAGCAAATTCATGTCCGCTGCGGACATTACGCTGGATATCGATTTTGTGGACGGCGTTCCAATCGTTTATGGGCACGATCATGCCAACGACTGCATTTATTCGACGACGGAATACACAGAAGAATGGATGCATGTTTCTTATGTTATCGACTATAAGGAAGGCAAGCTCGTGGAATTCGCCATAAACGGGAACACGGAGCATCCTGCGGATGCCTATATAAATGAAGAATATGTGGGCAGCGGTTGCAATCTCTTCTGTATGTGCGTTACTTACGAAGGGAATATTCAGTTCGACAATGTTTCTGTCAGGACCATTCCAACAACGGGCTTTGATCTAACAACATCGAGTTCCGAAGGAGGAACGATAGCAATTGCTCCTGTCAAAGGGAATTATACTTACGGCGATGTTGTCACCATAACGGCCACGCCTGACCCAGGCTACGAGTTGGAGAAGGTATATTGTGATGATTTTGAGACGACGAATCTTGTCAGCACTTATACTGTGACGCATTCCACTACATTCAGGGCGAAGTTTAGAAAATGCGAATACAAGTGTTCCATGACAACGGTAGGGGAAGGAAGCGTTACGATAAGTCCGGAAAAGGAAGTTTACTACTATGGAGATGTTCTGACTCTAACGGCGATTCCCGAGACGAATTATGCCTTTGAGGGCTTCAGCGGAAGCGTTACTTCAACTGATGATACGGTTGAAGTGACGGTAACCAATCATTTAGATATTACTGCAACGTTCTACTTTGACGCTTATAAGTTGAACTTGACTACGGGATCTGGCGGATCTGTAACGGTTGTTCCCGACAAAGAGACCTATCATCTCAACGAGAAAGTCACCTTGACGGCCGTTCCTGACGAAGGCTATGCTTTCTACGGCTACACCGGCACAGCCGAATCCACGAACCTCGTGCTCGAAGTGACGATGGATCAGCATCACGAGATAGCTGCCGCGTTCTACTTCGACGCTTACACCTTGACGCTGACCACGAGCGAAGGCGGCACTGTTACCGTCGAGCCCGAGAAGGAAACTTACCACCGCAACGAAGTGGTGACGCTGACAGCCGTACCCGACGAAGGTTATGCCTTTGAAGGTTACACAGGCACAGCCGAATCCACGAACCTCGTGCTCGAAGTGACGATGGATCAGCATCACGAGATAGCTGCCGCGTTCTACTTCGACGCTTACACCTTGACGCTGACCACGAGCGAAGGCGGTACCGTTACCGTCGAACCAGAGAAAGAGACCTATCACAACGAAGAAGAGGTGACCATTTCCGCTAACCCGGAAGTTGGATACGCTTTCGCAAATTATTCCGGAACGCTGGAATCCACCGACAATCCTCTGGTCATAAAGATGACGCAGCATTACGAATTGACGGCGAACTTCACCAATCTGGAGTATGTGGTGACTTGCGACGTTGCTGAAGGCGGCAGCATAGTTTTGGATCCGCAAAAGAGCTCGTATCATTACAATGATGAGGTGGGGTATAGCGTCGAACTTGAAAAAGGCTATAGTTTCGTTGAGATCCAGGGCTACGAGCAAGTCCTGACTAACGCTACCGGAACGATAACCGTAACGGACAACCTGACCCTGACGCCTGTCTTTGAGCTGGAAGAGTACAGCATGACTTGCGTTTCAACCTTTGGCGGCAGTGTGGCGATTGAGCCGGCAAAAGATTCTTATCACTATAATGATGTGATTATAATTGAGACAACTCCGGATAACGGATATGTCTTGAGACAGTTGTTAGTAAACGGAGAAGCAATAGAAGGCAGCACTTATGTTATAGAGGGCGACACCGAAATCAAGGCGGTGTTCGTGTACGGTGATGAAAAACCGTCCGGCAAGGGAACCGAAGAAGCTCCTTATACGATCGCAAATGTCGCCAACCTGCTCTGGCTCTCCAGGAACACAAAGACAACGGTCGGGGCCTACAGCGTCCTGTCCGCTGATATTGATCTGTCTCTGTGCGAAGATTGGCTGGACGGCCTGGGCTTCGAGCCGATAGGGAGCGAAGCGGAGCCGTTCCAGGGCTATTTCGACGGCCGCAGCTTCTCTATCAAAGGCCTCTATGTCAACGATCCCGATATGGAAGGCGCCGGCTTGTTCGGATACGCCAAAGGAAGCGAGATAAAGAACCTTACCATTTCCGAGGCGAAAGTTACGGCGTCTCAAAATGTCGGCTTGCTGATTGGCTGCGGCGAAGGCTGCACGATAAAGAACGTGTCTGTCGCTGGCCGTGTCAACGCCGAGACCAACACGGCGCTTCTTGTTGGCTCGGTCAATAATATTACTGCAGAGATCGTCTGCGCCGAAGGCTATGCCGAGGGCGGCGAGAACGTCGCCGGGTTGATAGGCTGCGCTACGGACAGCAGCATAAACAACGCATTCACTGTGGCGAATGTTTCCGCTTGTAACAACGCAGGCGGTTTCGTAGGAACGGCGATATATACGACGCTGACCTACGGATATGCCGCCGGAAGCACGACTTCCTCCGGAAGCCAGGGCGGCGTATTCGGCACGGCGACAGAAAGCACGGTGATCTCGTCCTTCTTTGACAAGTCGCAGGCCGGGGATAACGGTTACGGCAAGGCCGTGACAGCCGAGGCACTGCTGAAGAGGGAGACCTTCAGTGACTGGGACTTCATCAACGTTTGGGAAATGTCCGACGGTATCACCAAGCCGTTCTTCAGGCACTTGGACACCAAATGGGTCAAGAGGGCAGGCACATCGCAGTGCAAACTCAACCTGAGCGGCTTCCTTGCTCCGGATGACTTCCAGGATATCTGCGATTCTCTGGAGGTTGCTCTGTACGCTTCCGAGGACAACACGATGATAGTTGAGCCGAAAATGATCAATACACTCCCCGTGAAAGAGAAAAGTCTGAAGATCCAATATAACGCTAAGAAGCGTATGTTCAAATACACTTCCACCTTGCCTAGTGTTACCTTGGCTCGTTTTGATGGGCAAGTGGCTGCTCCTTGTGAAGTTACCAAACCTAAACGTAAACTGAACTTCACTTCTACGCTAAACGAGGATATCTCGAATGAGCTGATAGGCAAGTGGATCTGCCTGAGCGATGACTGCATGGAATTCCATATTTTGAGCGGAACGAAAGTTAAGCTCTCCAACAACGGCAAATCCTTGACCTACAAAGGAACGGTCAAAAACGTTACGATGCAGATCTCGCTCTCCATCAAGAACAGGAAGTTCAATATGAAGTACGTCGCTCCCAATACCATCAACCTGGTCACGGAAGAATAAGACGGTTCGGTTGAACTCTGCAAAAAGGCGGCATCGCAAGGTGCCGCTTTTTTGTTTGCAATATGTCTGCGCGGTTCGCTGGATTTGACTCCCTATTTTTGGTAAAATCCTATTAAGTTGAAGTACTTTATTTTCTTTTAATATCAGCTTAAGGAATTTTATGATACCGAGACCGGAGCACCCCAGGCCGCAGTTTGAGCGGACCAGCTGGATCAATCTGAACGGGCAGTGGACTTTTACCTTTGACTTCGGGCGTTCCGGCGCCGACAAAGGCAGGGAACTTTTTAAGAGCACGGGTTTTGATAAGGAGATCACGGTGCCTTTCTGCCCCGAGAGCCCGCTGTCGGGCGTCGGCTACTACGATTTCATCGAGGGGATGTGGTATCACAGGAAACTTCTTATTCCCTCCGATTGGGAAGGCAAGAGGATAATTCTGCATTTCGGCGGCGTCGATTACGAGTCCGAGGCTTACCTGAACGGGGAATCCGTTGGCAAGCATTTTGGCGGCGCCTGCTCTTTCGCTTACGATATCACCGAGAAGGCCAAGTTCGGCGAGGAAATGGATCTTGTCCTGCGCGTCGAAGACGTCATGCGGGTGGGCTTGAAGGGCTCGGATTTCGGCAACGTGGGCTGCACGCATCCTTACGGCAAGCAGTGCTTCGTCTACCAGTCCCACGGCTGCTCTTACACGAGGACTACCGGCATCTGGCAGACGGTCTGGGTCGAGGCGGTAGGCAAGGCCGGATTGGCGGACTGCTTCATGCGTCCGGATATCGACGCGAAGAAACTTTATCTCACGCCCTCTTTCTACGAAGTTCCGGAAGGCTTGAAGTTCCGCTGCCGCGTTCTCTCTGAAGGCAAAGTTGTAACGGAAGGTGAGTGGGAAGCCAAGGAAGGCAAACAGTACGAAGTGTCTTTTGACGAGATGAGGCTCTGGTCTCCGGCTGATCCTTATCTTTACGACGTGGAATTTGAGACTGTCTTGGACGGCGCTGTCGTCGATTTCGTCAAGTCTTACACCGGACTGAGAAAATACCACTGCGCCAACGGCAAGATCTACCTTAACAACGAGCCCATCTTCATGCGCATGGTGCTGGACCAGGGCTTCTATCCCGACGGTATCTGGACGGCGCCCAGCGACGCGGCCTTAAAGCAGGACATCGTGATGTCGATGGCGGCCGGCTTCAACGGCGCCAGGCTGCACCAGAAAGTCTTCGAGGAAAGGTTCCACTATTGGGCTGACAAGCTGGGGTATCTGACCTGGGGCGAATTCCCGAGCTGGGGATGCGACCCCAACATGGCGGAAGCCTGCGAGAACCACAAGCGCGAGTGGAAGGAAGTTTTGCTTAGAGACCGCAACCATCCCTCCATCGTGGCCTGGACGCCCTGGAACGAGACCTGGGGCATCATGAACAGACTGCAGCACGAAAACAGCCATATGGAATCTTACAGGCTCTGCACGCAGCTCGATCCCTCGCGCCCCGTCAACACCGCTTCCGGCGGCGTGCATTACGCCACCGACATCTGGACGGTGCACATGTACCACAAGCCCGACAAGCTTCCCTCCCTTTTGGTCCCGGACGAGAACGGGCGTTATTTCGAGAACTTCCCGGAGCAGCAGGAGACCAAGCATCACGGCCAACCCTACGTCGTCGACGAGATCGGCGGCATCGGCTTCATTCCTCCCGACAGGAAAGCTTTCGCGAGCAACACCTGGGGCTACGGCGGAATGCCGCAGACCGCGGAGGAATTTTTGGAGAGGCTTAGGGCGACGGTCAAGTGTTTTGTTGACGCTCCGCACGTCCAGGGCTTCTGCTACACCCAGCTGACGGACGTCGAGCAGGAGCAGAACGGCGTCTACAACTACGACAGGACCGACAAAGTCCCCGTTGAGAAATTGCGCGAGATCTTCACGCAGGAAAGGCCTGAATTCAAGTAAACAATAAAACCTTAAGGATAAATATGAAAAAAAGCTTGTTCCTCTTAGTGGCTCTGATCGCTATCAGCGCCTGCGCTTACACCCCCGTCAAGGATCACATCATGACGACCTGGGGCGAAAACATGACGCCGGAAACTGCCTGGCAGAATTACCCGAGGCCCAATCTTGTGCGTCCCGACTGGCAGAACCTGAACGGCCTTTGGAAATTCGCCGTGACGAAGATCAACGAGGAGATGCCTAAAGACGAGAATTGGCAGCAGGACATCCTGGTGCCGTTCGCTCCGGAATCCGCTTTGAGCGGCATAGGCCGCCTTACGGAGCCGAACGAGACCTTGTGGTACAAGAGAACTTTTGATCTTTCGGAAGTGAAGGAAGGGCTCCGTTATTTCCTGAACTTTGAGGCGGTGGACTGGAGATGCCAGGTCTTCGTGAACGGTCTTGAAGCCACAGACGCCCCGCACGTCGGCGGCAACGTGCCCTTCTCCGTGGAAGTGACGGGCCTTGTCAAAGAGGGCGAGAACACGCTGGTCGTGACCGCCTGGGATCCCAGCAAATCCTACGGCCAGCCTACCGGTAAGCAGAGCCTTAATCCCGGCGGCTGCTTCTACACCAGAGTTTCCGGCATCTACGGCAGCGTCTGGATGGAAACGACGCCCAAGGGTTACATCACGAGCTACAACGTTGAAAGCGACATCGACAAAGGCGAAGCGAAAGTGACCGT
Source organism: bacterium (assembly GCA_017650925.1). Classification (GTDB taxonomy): domain Bacteria; phylum Auribacterota; class UBA3054; order UBA3054; family UBA3054; genus UBA3054. Next base: position 13,208 of record JAGCDY010000040.1, on the reverse strand, counting down.
GAACTGCGCCGGCGACCTGGCTGGCGCCAAAGTCACGGCGGAAGTTTCTTTCGGCGGCGAAAAAGTCGCGGAAGGCGAGATCGCCGACTGGTCCAAGGGCCTTACCCTGACTATTCCCGAGCCGAAGCTTTGGGACGTCAACGAAGGCAACCTCTATGATCTGAAACTCACTCTGGAAACCGCCTTCGGAAAGGACGAGGTCCAGGGCTACTTCGGCATGCGCAAGATCGAGTTCAAAAAGGACGAGCTTGGCGTTCAGAGAATTTATCTGAACAACAAGAAGATCTTTATGCAGGGCACGCTCGACCAGGGCTGGTGGCCCGATGGCCTTTTGACTCCTCCTTCCGACGAAGCCATGCAGTATGACATCGACATCTTGAAGGAGCACGGCTACAACTTCATGCGCAAGCACATCAAGATCGAGCCGAGGCGCTATTACTATCTCTGCGACAAGGCCGGCTTCCCGGTCTGGCAGGACATGGTCTCCGGCGGCCAGAAGCCTGAGGAGAAATACCACATCTACCGCGCCGAACTCGTCGAAATGATCAAAGACCTGAGGAACTTCCCCAGTATCGTCGTCTGGATCGCCTACAACGAAGGCTGGGGCCAGCCCGACAAGGAGAAATCCACCGAGACGACCAAGTGGCTGAAGCAGATCGACTCCACGCGCCTCATCAGCGAGACCTCCGGCTGGACGGATCACAACTGCGGCGACATGAAAGACCATCACCAGTATCCCTCACCGCTGCCGACTCCCAAAAACGACGACAGGCTGACGATCGTGGGCGAATTCGGCGGCCTGGGCCTCTTCGTGGAAGGCCACCTCTGGGATCCCGAGAAGAAGTGGGGCTACCGCTCCGACGCCAACGTTGAGGACAGTCTCAAACGCTACGCCGAGATCATGGACAATCTGGCCCGCACCTCGCACGAGAGCTTCGCCGGCAGCGTCTACACGCAGACGACGGACGTGGAAACGGAAGCCAACGGACTGGTCACCTACGACAGGAAAGTGGTTAAGTACCCGACCGACAAAATGAGAGAGATGCACAAGCGCGTCGAAAAGATCGCCCTTTCCACCAAGCCCATGACGAGAAAGTGCTTCATGCCCAAGGGCGCGGAAGAAAAGGTCGTCTGGAAATACACCTTTGAAAAACCGCAGGGCGAATGGAACGCTCCTTCTTTCAATGACGCTTCCTGGAAGGAAGGATTGGGCGGCTTCGGCAACAAAGTGATCGTAAACGACCTGGGCGCCAAGCCGAAAACGGAATGGGACACCAAGGAGATCTATCTGAGGCGCGCCTTCATATTGAAGGAAGTCCCGGATGAGAACGTCGAGATGGACATCTTCTACGACGAGGATCCTGTTGTTTACGTCAACGGCGTGGAAGTCTTCAAGCAGGAAGGCTACAACCAGGGCTACACACCGGTGCTTTTGAAGAAGGAAGACGTCAAGAAAGTCTTTAAGAAGGGTGAAAACGTCATCGCCATCGGCTGCAAGAACAAACATGGCGGCGCCATGATCGATTTGGGCTTCTACAGCGAACTGAAACTCGAGGACTAAAATGGAAGATTGCATTTTCTGCAAGATCATAAAAGGGGAGATCCCCTCCTACAAAGTCGCGGAGACCGCGGAGGCCTATGCTTTTCTGGACATAGGCCCCCTTTCCGCGGGGCATACGCTCGTGCTGCCAAAAAAGCACATCAAAAACATTTTCGAGGCTGATCCCAAGGACCTCTATCCCGTCCTTGATCTTGTCCAGAAGATTGCGGCCCTGATGAAGGAGAAGCTTCCCTGCGACGGCGTCAACATTCTCATAAACAACGGCGAAGCGGCCGGACAGTCCGTCCATCACTGCCACTGGCACATCATACCGAGATTCGCGGGCGACGGTTACAAGTTCCCGCCCGCCGGCTCGCTTTCCAAAGAACAAGCTGAAGAGATCCTTGGCAAATTGAAATGAAGCTCTTTAAGGGACTTTTCTTTCTTCTTTTCGCTGCCTCGCTCCTGATGGGGGAGGAGGCGATCCTTCCGGCCTGCTCCGTGAACTGTTCCGTGAGCGACCTGGGCGCGACGATCGTCAGCGCCGATCTTCCGGGCAATCCCGAGACGGCGGTGACGGTCGCTTTCTCAGGCGGCGTCTCCGGAGAGGGCAATCTTCTGGGGAGCGGCCTGGCTTTCACGGCGACGGAATGGCTGAGGAGAAAGCTTGACAAAGAGCGCCTGAAACCGGACTGCGCCTTTGCGGAAGCGGACTACGAGATCGTTTTGGAACGCGACGCGATCCTGATCGTTTTCACCGGCCTCAAGGAGCAGGTCAAAGCGGCCGTGAAAGAGCTCTTCGAGATCATCAGGGAAAAGGATGTTGACGAGGAGGAATTCGCGAAGCTCAAAAAAGAGACGGTCGCGTTTTTGAAAAGCTCTGAAAGCGAAGAAAAGAACGCCCTTATAAACCTCTGGCGGCGCACGGCCTTCCCGGCCATGATGGAAGCCGTTCCGAAATGCGGCTACTCCGCGCAGACAGAAAAGCTGAAGAAAGAGGATCTCGAAAAATACTTGTCGGCGCACTTCGTCTCCGGGAACGCTTCCTTCGTTCTGGTGGGAAGCCTTTTCGGCAGCGGTCTGGAAGAGCTGGCGGGCGAATGCCTCGCTTCGCTTCCGGAAGGCATATTCATAAAGGACGACAGGGTGCTAATAGGCGACGACGGATCGCCCCGCCTTTCCATGAAGACCGCCAAGGGCGGCAAAAGCCTAGTCTGCCTCGGATTGACTATTAGGCCGAACGCCAAGGACAAAGCCGCGGCCTACGTCCTTTCCAACCTTTTGGTAAAGGGCGTTGGCGAACTGGAAAAGAATTTGGCGGAGCAATTCCAGCGCAGGGTCGAGGTCAACGTCAAAAAGGAAACGGAACTGGGAGGCTTCTCCCTTGTCTTTATCTGCGAAACGCCCCCCGAAGACCGCAGGAAAGTCCAGAGCATAATGAGCGGATACATTCGCTCTTTCCCGAACAGAAAATTCACGGACGAAGAGGTGAGGGGCGAAGCGGATCAGATCCTTACCGAGCTTAGCGCGAACTGCGCCAGGCCTGCGAGCTATTCCAAGATGCTCTGCAGGTCGGTCATAGACAAGAGGGGCCCTTTCTCCTTGAACGAAGACGCGAAGGAGATCGACGCCTTAAGGGCCGACAAGCTGAAAAGCTACGCGGCAAAATGTCTCGCTCCCGAAAACATTACGCTCTGCTGGAGCGACCCCGAGGAGATAATAGAACCGAAGGCGGCGGCTTTTCTGCGCCTCGAGCGCGAGATACTGGAAAACATCGGCTACCAGTCTTACAGAAGGCCCCTGCCCGGCCAGGCGGAGATCATGTTCCAGAAGCGGGAAGACGAGACCCTGGTGCGCTGCGCCTTCGTTTCTTTGGGCGGCAACTGGTACGAGGAGACTTTCAACAACGGCACCTTCGCCGTAATGTCGGAATTCCTGTCGCAGGGAGCCGGCGACCAGGAGGCTTTTTCGAAAGCCGTAAGAGAGTGCGGCGCGAAGATCGAACCGATAAACGAACCGCAGAGCATAGGTTTCCTGGTTGTGGTCCCGGCCCGCAATTTCACAAAGCTTCTCCCTTACCTCTGCCGCTCATGGGGCGCTCCGAAAATTACGGAAAGCAGCGTGAGCGACGCGGTGAAGAAAACGCTCGCGCGTTCCAGTATAGAGTTTACCAACAGCATAGAGAGCGCGGAGATGCTCATGAGGCAGCTGCTTTTCAAGGAGCACCCCTTCGCTTTCGACCGCTACGGAAATCCTTTCGTTCTTGAAAGGATAAGGGCGAAGGATATCTCCTCTTTTCATCAGGAGTACATCACTCCCGACAACACCGAGATCATAATCAGCGGCCCCTGCGACGAGAAGACCGTCACCATGACGATCTTAGGGGAGATGAAGGATTTCCTTTACAAAAGGAACGAAAAAGCCAAGAACGAAAGAAGGCCCTCCCGCCCGAGGCTTCTTCCCGACCGCGTGAACGAGGTCCCGGAGAGCGAGGAGGAGAAAGTCTTCTACGCGCCAGAAAGCACCGGAATGGCGGTCGTGGGCACCGTTCTGCCGGGCTTCGAATCCGAGCCGGCGCTCTCTTACGTTCTTTCTTATTCGCTCAACCGTCCGCTTTCTTCCGTTGCGGCGAAGCTGAGGGAGAAATACGGCAGCCAGTCTGTTTTGGGCAGCGGGTCCAAGACCTACAGGGGCTACGCGCTGGGATACGCCTTGGTCTATCTCAAAACGCGGCCGGATATGGTCGAGGAATGCGCCGATATGCTCTACGAGGCCTGCAAGGAGAGCAGAGAAGAACTTCTCGCCCCAGAAAAATTCGCCGGCTCGATCAATTCCGCCGCCGCCGGTTCCGCGCTCTATTCCAGAAGCTCAGAAGACTTCGTCAGAAGGGCGGCCGTCGAGGCGCTCTTTTCCACGAACGATTTCGGCGACCTTTCCGAGTCGGTGAGGGCCTGCCAGATCTCCTCCGTCAGCAACTGTCTTAAGCGCGTCGGCGGACTTCACAAGGTTACGGTCAAACCGGCGGAATAAGACGTAAAGCCATGCGGGAACAAGAGCTCATCACTTTGGCTGACTCTCTGTTTTCTGGGAACATTGCCGGAAAGGGGATATCAAAAGGCATCGGCGACGACTGCGCTGTCTTAAGCTACAACGGCAAATGGGACTTGATAGCGACCTGCGACACGCTTTCCGAAAACACTCATTTTTTGAAGGGGACGCCTCCGGAGCTTCTGGCTCACAAGCTGTTGGCCGTAAATTTGAGCGACGTCGCCGCAATGGCCGGCATCCCTCTCTGGGGCATACTGTCCCTTGCGGCGCCCAAAAAGCTCTCTCCGGCCTTTCTCACGCGTTTTATGACCGCTCTGGGGAAGGAGGCGGAAAAATATAAAGTCTCGATAGTGGGAGGCGACACCGTGAGAGCGGACGCCCTTACGCTGACGCTCACTCTTTTAGGGAAAGTCGAGAAGGGCCGCGCCCTTCTCAGGTCGAACGCCAAAGAGGGCGACCTCGTTTTGGTGACCGGTCTCCTTGGCAACACTTTCTCAAACGGTAAACACCTCGATTTTGAGCCGAGGCTAAAGGAGGCCAGGTGGCTCAGGGACAAGTTTTCTCCCACTGCCATGATGGATCTTTCCGACGGGCTTTTCGAAGACGGGAGCCGCATGGGGCGGGCTAGCGGCGCGACGTTGGCGATAAGAGGAACGGAAGTCCCTTGCGCCGACCATTGCGCGCTCAAGGAAGCGCTGACGGGAGGGGAGGATTTCGAGCTTCTTCTTACCGTGCCTAAAAGCAAGTTCGATGAGAAACTCAAAAGGCGCTTCGAAAAAAAGTTTTCGCTGAAGCTTACCGTCGTCGGCGAAGTTTTGAAAGCGGGAAAGCATCCTCTCACGATAGACGGGAAAGCGAAAAAGTGGAGCGGTTATGCGCATTTCTGAATTTAGATTCAAGGCCAAGTCGGCGGAAGAGACCTCGCTTCAGGGGGAAAAGCTGGCGGCTTATCTGGAGCCGGGGGACATCCTCTGCCTTAAGGGGGAGCTGGGGGCCGGGAAGACGACTTTCGTCAAGGGCCTCATCAGGGCTCTGCAAGGCGAGGACACGCTCTTTTTGGGCAGTCCGACTTACACGCTCATCCAGGAATACCGTTTCAAAAAGCCCTATGTCTACCATTTCGATTTTTACCGCCTGAAGAGTTCCGACGAGGTCTGGGGCATCGGCTGGGAAGAGTATTGCTCGGGCGGCGGCATCTGCGTAGTCGAGTGGGCCGATCTCTTTCCGGAGATTATCCCCAAGAACGCCGTCTGGTTAGATTTTGTGAAAAGGGGAGAGGCGGTCCTGCGCGAAAGTTAGCGGCACGTTTTTTGCTTATATAACCTGTGGTATAATTTCGTCTTGTCAAAATGACAACACATTAACTTATCCGTAATCAAAAATGATCCAAGTTCAACATCTCATCAAGCTTTTCGGGAACTTCAGGGCGGTGGACGACATCACCTTCGAAGTCGAGAAGGGCGAAGTGCTCGGTTTCCTGGGGCCCAACGGCGCCGGCAAGAGCACGACAATGCGAATGCTCACGGGCTTTTTCCCGCCCACATCCGGCACGGCCGTTATCAACGGCTTCGACATCATAAAAAACTCTCTGGACGCCCGCCGGCAGATCGGCTATCTTCCTGAGAACGCGCCTGTCTATCCCGACATGACCGTCGAGGGCTATTTGAAATTCATAGCCGAGGTGAGAGGCTTTTCCGGCTCCGAAGCGAAGAAGAAATTCGAGAGAGCCGTCGAGATCTGCAGCCTGGAAAAAGTTCTGCCCCAGACCGTCGACACGCTCAGCAAGGGCTACAAGCAGCGCGTCTGCTTCGCCCAGGCCATCCTGCCCGATCCGCCCGTCCTTATCTTGGACGAGCCGACGGACGGCCTCGACCCCAACCAGAAATACGAAGTCAGGCGCATGATCTCTAGCATGGCGAAAGAAAAATGCGTGATCCTTTCCACGCACATCCTCGAGGAAGTGGACGCGGTCTGCACCAGGGCGATAATCATCGCCAACGGCAAGATCGTCGCGAACGGCACGCCGCACGAACTGCGCAAGAGATCCTCCCTGTACGAGGCTGTGACGCTCTCCCTTGACAACGTCGGCGCTGAGGAGGCGAAAGAGGCCTTCATGAGTCTGGCCAACGTCGCTAGTACAGAGATCTTGAAAGAAGAGAACGGCACCATCATAGTAAAGGTCCTGCCTTCCGGCGGGAACGTCATAGCGCCGGCCGTCGCCGAGGAAATACGGCGCCGCAACTGGCGCAACACCCAGTTCTCAGTGGAGGAAGGGCGTCTCGACGAAGTCTTCCGCAACATAACGAGGCAATGATATGAGAACGATAATAAGCATTATAAAAAGGGAGATGAGCGGCTATTTTGGATCGCCGGTGGCTTACGTCTTCATCGTTATTTTCCTGATCCTCTGCGGTTTCTTCACTTTCCAGTTCGGCGATTTCTACAACTCCAACGACGCCAGCTTGAGGACGTTTTTCGTCTGGCATCCCTGGCTCTACCTCTTCCTCATTCCGGCCGTCGCCATGAGGATGTGGGCAGAGGAGAGAAGGACCAGGACGATCGAGCTTCTTCTCACCCTGCCGGTCACACTGCCGCAGGCCATCTTAGGAAAATTCCTGGCCGGCTGGATCTTCATCGGGATCGCGCTTTCCCTGACTTTCCCGATGGTTATCACCGTCTGCTACCTCGGCAACCCCGACATCGGCCAGATAATAGCCGGATACATCGGCAGCTTCCTTCTGGCCGGCTGCTATCTCGCGGTCGGCAGCTTCGCCTCCAGCCTTACCAGGAACCAGGTCGTGGCCTTCATCATCTGCCTGGTCATCTGCCTCTTTTTTGTGGTGGCGGGCTGGCCGCCGGTCACCGAAACGCTGGCCAATACGGTGCCTCTTAGCGTCGCGAATTTCATCGCCTCGCTCTCCTTCATGTACCGCTTCGATTCTGTGCAAAGGGGCGTCATCGACACCAGGGATCTGATCTACTACGCTTCCGTGATCACCTTCATGCTGGCCGCCACTTCCGTAGTCTTAACCTCGCGCAAAGCTTCTTAAGGGAGAAAATATGAATTTGTTTTCTCAGAAATTTCTGACTTCAGTCGTCGGGCTCATCGCCCTTCTGGCTGTCATCATAATCGTCAATTTTATCGCCCTGTCCTTTTACGTGCGCTGCGACATTACGGAAGCCAGGACTTACAGCCTGACTCCCGGAACGAAAAAGCTTCTGCGCGACCTGGACCAGGACGTGACATTAAAGCTTTTCTACTCCTCCAGCCTGAGAGGGCAGCCGGCCGCCTTGAAGGCTTTCGCCGGCCGCGTCAAGGATCTTCTCAAGGAATACGAGAATGCTTCCAAGGGAAGCGTGAAGGTGGAAGTCCTCGACCCGAAGCTCGACAGTGATGAAGAGGAATGGGCCCTGAAATACGGCCTTAAGAGAGTGGGCTTCAGCAGCGATCCGACGTCCGACGGCTACTTCTATTTCGGCATCGTGGCCGAGGCGCTCGACCAGAACGCCTCCCTGCCTATAGTCGACATCAGCCGCGAGCGCTATCTGGAGTACGACGTCTCCCAGCTCATCTACCAGGTCCTGCATCCGCAGAAGAAGACCATCGGCGTGATCAGCTCGCTGCCCATAACCGGCGTCGACAAGGCCGACATGTACGGCCGCAATTCCAAGGGCGTTGCCCAGCCCTGGATCATTATAAACGAGCTGAAGCGCAACTACGTCGTCAGGAACATCAAGCCTGACAGCCCCGTCGATCTTACGGGCGTGGACATGCTCTTGGTCGTCCATCCCAAGGCCTGGCCTGACGAAACGATGATCGCCATCGACCAGTACGTCATGAAGGGCGGGAAGGTCATATTCTTCGTCGATCCTTTGTGCACCGCCGACAGGGACGAGCACAGCCCGATCATGCCCTTCGGTTCTTCCGACGCGAACGTGCTCTTCGAGAAATGGGGCTTCACCGTCGATCCCGGGAAAGTCGTGGCCGACCTTGATCATCCGACGGTCCTTTCCAGCACCAGCGGCGGCCAGGAAAAGAACCCTCTGTGGGTCAGCCCGAGCGGGGACAGTTTCAACACGAGCGAGATCATGACGGCCCAGCTTGACCGCATGCTTCTGCCCCTGGCGGGCGCCATAATAAAAAAGCAGGACGCCAAGACGACCTTGGTGCCGCTCGTTTCCACTTCCCTGAGCGCCTCCCTTATAGACGTCATGGAAGTCTTCAAGGAAGCCAGCGACCTGAGGATGAATTTCAATTCTGACGTGAAGAACTACCCGATGGTAGCTAAAGTGAGCGGACAATTCGAGAGCGCTTTCCAGGGAAAGACCAATCTTATCTCCTACGCGGAAGTCGACAACACGATCGTGGTCTTCGCCGACGTGGACGTTCTATGCGACCAGTACAACATCCGTCAGATTGGCTTCATGGGCATGCAGGCCTACCAGCCGCTCAACAACAACTACACGCTGATCCTGAACGCCATCAACCAGCTCAGCGGCGACCAGAACCTCATCGCCATCAGGGCCCGCGACAGCTACGAAAGGCCCTTTACGGTCGTGCAGGATCTTGAGAAGAAGGCCCAGAACGAATGGCTCAGCAAGGAGCAGGCCCTCTCCCAGCAGTACGAAACCCTGCAGCGCCAGCTCTTCGAACTGCAGCAGCAGAAAGACGACTCCCAGCGCATGATCATCAGCCCCGAGCAGGAAAAGAAGATCAAGGAGTTCCAAGCTCAGCGCCAGCAAGTCGCCCGCGAACTGAAAATGGTCAGGAAGAACCTGAACCGCGACAAGGAAAAACTGGGCTTCTATCTGAAACTCATAAACATCGCGCTGGTTCCCGCCATCGTCTGCCTCATCGGAATTTTCCTCGCGATCCGTCACCAATACAGAGTTAAACAGAGATAAATTATGAACGCGAAAACCACGATAATACTCCTTCTGATCGCCCTCCTCGGACTGGGCGGAATTTTCGCTTACAAAAAATATCAGTCGGTCAAAGCTAGCTCAGAACGCAAGCTCGGGGATACCATCTACAAGGATTATCCCGTCAACGACATCACGAAGGTCACCCTGAAAAACAACAAGTACGAGGTGACGGTGGAAAAGGAGGGCAATTTCTGGGTCGTGAAGGACGGAAGCAACTTTAGAGCCAAATATTACCTGCTCGCCAACCTGCTTTCCGAGATCTACTCCCTTAAGGCCGGCCAGGTCATAAACGTGAGGAAATCAGGCTACCAGCAGATGAGCGTGGCCGATCCCGACGAAGTGACGACCAACGCCGGCTGCCGTGTGGAGACCTTCCTTCCCGACGGTAAGAAAGTCTCCTCCTTCATTCTCGGCCACACCAAGATGAGAAGCTCCGACGGCGAAATGACGGCCGGGGCCTTTTCCATGGATTCCCTTTTTGTCGGCCAGTATCTGCGCCTGAGTAACGAGGAGAAGCCCATGCTGGTCAGGAACGTCTTCAGGGTGAATCCCGATCCCAAGGAATGGCGCGACCCCTTCATCCTGGAATTAAAGAAGGACGACATTGAAAAAATCGTCGGCTCCGACTACACTCTCGTCTCAAAAGGGGAGGACGGCCTCGCCCTGGAAGACGGAACTAAGCCTAATTCCGGCGCCCTTCTGAGACTCACTGAGACCCTGTCCCGCCTGGAGGCCAAGGAGGCCAAACCCAAGGAAGAACTTCAGGATGCGTCTGTCCTCAGCGTATCTTTGAACAGCGGTCTCAATTACGCCATAACAGGCAGCAGCGCGGACGGAAAAGAATCTTTCCTCTCCATCAAAGCCTCTTTCACCGCTCCCGACCGCGGCACCAACGAAGTGACGAGAGCGGAAAAAGACGCCGACCTGAAAGCGGCCGACGAAGCGAACCAGTACAACGAATGGTACGGCAAGTTCACTTACAAGGTGGACAAGGCGACCTATCAGAAGCTCTTCATCGACGAGGAAGGTTTGAAGGAGCCCGAAAAAGCCGAAAGCAAAGAAGAGCCCGAAGCCGAAAAGCCCGCCAATCCCTTCGACTCTCTTGAAGAAGTGGAAACCGACGAAGCCTAATCGTTATATTACTTTGTCTTTTGCTCGCTTCTTAGCCTCTTCTACACTTTCGAAACTCGAAAAATATTGAAATTTTGAAAGTGAAATCGTATAATACTTTCGAAAAACGAAAAAATAACAATTTTCGAAAGCGAGGCTTTTGTGAAGAAATATATTGAAAGGACACAATATCTGGATAGGCTCAAAGGGCTTATAGGGACTCCCGATATCAAAATTATAACCGGCATCCGCAGATGCGGTAAGTCCGAACTGATGCATGCCTTTGTGAGCTACATTGAGAATAACATAAAAATGGCTAACGTTATTCTTGTGGATTTTTTCAACCTGGAGTATGAAGAACTGAAAAATTATAAAGTTCTTTATGATTATGTTGAAAAGAATTACGTCGAAGATAAAATAAATATGGTCTTTATTGACGAAGTTCAACTGTGTGAAAATTTTGAGTTGGCAGTAAATAGTCTCCACAACAGCAAAAAATACGATATTTACATAACCGGCTCGAACGCCTTCCTGCTTAGTTCTGACCTTACGACATTGTTCACCGGTAGATTCTTGGAAATACCTGTTTATCCATTCAGTTTCAAGGAATTTTCATTGTATTATTCCGATGCCAAAAGCAAGAAAAATATGCTGGATGATTACGTTCTTAAAGGCGGATTGGCGGGATCATACGAATATACTAACGAAACTGATCGCAAAGCATATTTGAAGGATGTATATTCCACGATAATCAGAAGAGACTTGATAAAGAAATATCAAATCACTGATGTTGATTCGTTGGAACATCTCGCTGAGTTTATGATGGACAACATATCCAATATCACATCACCAAATAACATAAGTAACGTGTTGAACATCAATAAAATGCCTGCTAATCATGTTACGATAGGAAAATACATCAAATGTTTATGCGCGGCCTTCTTATTTTACGGCACGAAAAGGTTTGACGTAAAAGGCAAGAAATATCTGGAGACGTCTGAAAAGTATTACCTTGCCGATCTGGGAATCAGAGGTGCTGTTTTAGGAAGGCGAAACATAGATTATGGCAGATGCTATGAAAATATTGTTGCCATGGAACTTCTTCGGCGAGGATACGAAATCTATGTTGGCAAGCTTTACCGGAAGGAAATAGATTTTGTAGCTATGAAGGGCGATGAAAAAATATACATACAAGTTTCGGACAATATTACAGTGGAGGAGACTTTTAAACGGGAAATTGATTCCTTATTGCAGATCAGGGACGCTTATCCAAAAATCTTGATAGCAAACACTGGTCACCCGGAATATCAGTATGAGGGAATTAAGATTGTTGATCTTAGCGACTGGCTTTTAAGTTAATGAAATTAGTTTTAGGTTAACCTCCTAGTCCGTTGATTTAAAACTCAGTTTCACTCATGGCGCGGAGAAGGAGTGAGCTTGTCGCACAGACTGAATACGAGCAGAAGTGAGCTTTTATTTTAAGGCCCGCGATGCGGGCCTTTTTTATTGCCACTCAAATAATTTGACTTTTTGGTAAAATCCTATAACAAAACTAGTTATAATTTTTGCCAAAGCACACCAATTTTTTGGAGGGAATCAGATGAAAAGATCCATCCTGCTTATCGTTGCTACGATCTTCTTCATGGCGGAAGTGATATTCGCCGGCTCTATCGCTACGCAGAGAGTGGTGAACGCTTGCGGCTTTATCAAAGGAACGACCACGCTGAATTTAAGCGGGCAGATGAACGACGCCGCCATGCAAAGCATCTCAGACGGGAACCCCATGGAGATCTACAATTCCCTGGACAGTTATCTGGCGTTTCCGACTTTGCTTCCGGCAACAAAAGCGGGATACGGAGAAAAGACCGAGACGCGGAACGTTTCCGTAAAAACCAAAAACGGAAAATTTCAATGGACGGAAAAAGACGTCACGCCTTTTTTCACATTCGTGACCGGAAAAGAAAGGATACGGCCTGACAAGGCTGTTTTAAAATCCAAAGGCACTATTGATACATCTAAACTTGCGGAACTCGAAACCAAAAGGCTTACTGTCTTCGACCAACTGTGTGCCGATCAGAGTCTGGGATATCTCGCTTCCTTAGTCTTCAGTCTTCAACCGAAAGGCAAGAATTACAAATTCTCCTGCAACTTTAACGACATACAGGCGAAGGTTTCCGTAAATTCCAAAGGAAAGGCCACCGCCAAGTATACGCTTTCCCCTGAAGCCGCCTATCCCGCTATTCTTGAAAGCGAGTACATATTCACGAACAAATACGATTACTCTTTGGAAATTATCGGCGACGGCGATGTGTATTCCGGTTATTGCGAACCTGACAAGGTCGAGTTTAGGGTTACGAAGAATCCTGACAAGTTCCGTTATTTCTTCTACAAGGGTACGAAAGTTACAAACGATTTCATGACGTTGGAACTTCTGGAAGACACGGAAGTCCAGGCGGTCTTCGGATCTTATGACTTTTCACTCAAGGTTGTCGGCGAAGGATCCGCAAGCGCTGAGTTCATTGGGCCTGACGAAGTGGAAGTTAAAGTTACAGAAAATAAAGACAAGTTCCGCTGCTTCACTGTG
>JAGCDY010000006.1 GCA_017650925.1 bacterium | reverse complement strand
TATTATTTAGGGAGTTGGACATATTTTTTTAATTTATCAGGAGAAAGCATGAAACCTACTCTTCTTATTCTGGCGGCCGGCATGGGCAGCCGCTACGGCGGTCTCAAGCAGATCGACTCTATGGGCCCCTCCGGCGAAGTTATCATGGACTATTCCATTTTCGACGCCATCAGAGCCAATTTCGGCAAGATCGTTTTCGTCATCAGGCATGACTTTGAGGAAGAATTCCGCGTCAAAGTCGGCAACAAATACGCGCACATGCTGCCCGTGGAATACGCTTTCCAGGATCTCAACGACATCCCGGCGGGATTCAAGGTCCCCGAAGGCCGCGAGAAACCCTGGGGCACCAGCCACGCGATCCTTTCCGCCCGCGACGTCATCAAAGAGCCGTTCGCCATGGTGAATGCCGACGACTTCTACGGCGCGGAATCCTACGAGATCGTTGGAAAATATCTTAGCGAGACCGACCCCAACACCAATGAGTGGTGCATGTCCGGCTACAAGCTCTGCAACGTTCTCTCTGAATACGGCGGCGTGACGAGAGCCATCTGCCGCACCGACGAGAACGGGTATCTTACCAGGATCGAGGAAATGTTCAAGATCGTTAAAGACGGCGACCACTGCAAAGGCTGCAACAAGGCTGAAGAGTGGCGCGAGATCGGACTAGAGGATCTTACCAGCATGAACTTCTTCGGGTTCACGCCTGGCATCTTCAAGCTTCTGGAAGAAGGTTTCGTGACGTTCCTGGAAAAGGAAGGCACGGCCATGAAGTCCGAGTACCTCATCCCGACTTCCGTCAACGATCTGATCGGCGCCGGCAAGGGACATCTGAAGTGCCTGGCCACCAGCGGAAACTGGTTCGGCGTGACGTATCCAGAAGACAAGCCCATCGTTCAGAGGAACATTCAGGCGCTTGTGGACGCAGGAAAGTATCCCACGCCGCTCTTCAAGTAAGCAGGGCGATTTGGGAAAAAGAAAAAGCCGCGGGAATCCGCGGCTTTTTAATTTTATGGTGCGCCATCTAGGACTCGAACCTAGGACCCATTGATTAAGAGTCAATTGCTCTACCAACTGAGCTAATGGCGCGCTCAATTCATTGTAAGTAGCGAAAAGTGTACTACAATGGCCCCTGAAAGTCAAGGGGCGTTTTTGTTGCCGGGCGATCCTATTTTTCGGTATAATAACTAATACACTTTAAAAAATTATGCATTTTGGACCTTATGACATACTTCGTGACCTTCCCGGCGACAGAAACGTCTGGGAAAAGGTCAGGGAGACGCTCTCTTCGCTTCCGGGTCTGCCTCTTGGCAGGCACGATATTGTTCCCGGCGTCATGTACGTGAACGTCGAGGAATACCTCTCCCGGGATCCGGCCCTGCTGCGCCCGGAGATACACCACCGCTACATCGACGTCCAGACCGTACTTTCCGGTATGGAGCTGGTCCGCTGCTATTTGCCAAAGGACCTTGCCGTCGACACGCCCTACGACGAGGAGCGCGATCTGGGCTTCTATAAAGCCGGAGCGGTGGCCTGCCAGTCGGGGATACTCGATCCCGGGCACATCGCCGTCATCCCGCCCTTTGAAGCCCACGCTTCCCAGATGTGGGTCTTCGAGGGCGAAAGTTTGCCGATAAAAAAGGCGGTAATAAAGATCGCCGTTAATTCCGTAATGGAAAACTGGGTGTGATTTTATGGAAAACGCAGTCAAAAAAATAGCCATTCTTACTTCCGGCGGCGACTGTCCCGGGATGAACCCCTGCATCAGGGCCGCCGTAAGGACGGCCGTGGCCAGGGGGCTTGAGATCTACGGAGTCTACGACGGCCTCCAGGGGCTTATAGACGACCGTTTCGAAAAACTGAAAGGCACTTTCGCCTCCGGCCTGTCGTCTCTGGGCGGAACGGTCCTCGGGACGGCCAGGAGCGCTGAGTTCATGACGCCGGAAGGAAGGGCGAAGGCGGCCGAGAACGTAAGGAGGCGCGGCGTGGAGGCGCTCGTCATCATGGGCGGCGACGGCTCCTTCAGGGGAGGCTCCGCCTTGTGCCAGGAGCAGGGGATCCATTTCGCCGGGCTTCCCTGCACGATAGACAACGACATGTACGGCACCGACTATACGATAGGCTTCAACACGGCCCTGGACACGATCGTCGAGGCCGTGGACAAGGTAAGGGATACCGCGAGGTCGCACCACAGGCTCTTCTTCGTCGAGACCATGGGGCGGTATTCCGGCGCTCTGGCGGTCTCCGCCGCGGTCGCGACCTGCGCCGACGCAGTTTTGATCCCGGAGACCAAGACGGACCTTCCGGCTTTGGCTGAGAAGATCAAAAAGTCTTTCGCCAGGGCGCACAAGAGTTTCATCGTCATCGTGGCGGAAGGCGACGAGGCCGGCAACGCCATCACGATAGAGAAGAAGGTGAGGGAGCTCTCGGGCGTCGAGGGCAGAGTCTGCGTTTTGGGACATGTCCAGAGGGGCGGCTCCCCCTGCGCTTTCGACAGGATCCTAGCTTCGGTCCTTGGCCTACGCGCCGTGGAAGCGCTCTGCGAAGGCAAAAAGAACATTTTCCTGGGCGTTCAGGAAGAGAAAGTCACCATAACGCCCATCGAAGAGATCATAGGGAAGAAGAAACCTTTCAAGGAGAACTTCCTGGAAGTGGCCGACGTGCTCTGCACATAAAGGAAAATTTATGGCTGAAGGAAAACTGTTTATCATAGGCGCAGGACCGGGCGACCCCGAGCTTCTGACCATCAAGGCCTCGCGCTGCCTTAAAGTCTGCGACGTGCTTTTCCACGACGCCTCCATAGCCGAGGAGATACTTTGCTTTGCTCCCGAGGGAACTGAGAAGATCTCGCTTTCCAACGAGAGCGACGGCGAGACGATCTCCAAGCCCGCCATGGACGAGATAATAAAGGCCGTCAAGGCGGGCAAGACCGTCGGCGTGCTCTTGGAAGGCGACCCGTTCATCTTCGGCGTCGGCGCGGAAGTGGCCAGGAAGGCCGTGGAAGCAGGCTGTAAGTTCGAGCTCGTGCCGGGCATAACCTCCGCCTCCGCGGCGGCGGTCTACGCCGGCATTCCTCTGACCTACCGGGGCTACGCCTCGACTTTGGCCTTCGCCATCGGGCACTCGAGCCTCAACAGGCGCTATACCGACATCGATTGGCCGAGGGTGGCAATCGGCATGCAGACGCTCATCTTCTTCATCAACGAGGATTCGCTCTCCATGGTGATAGAAAAGTTGTTGGCCAACGGCCGCGATCCCAGGACGCCGGCCGCCATCGTCAGCTCCGGCACCAGGAAGGACCAGAGCACGATCGCCGGAAACCTTGGCGAACTAAGGTCCATGACCGAGGACGAGCGCCAGATAAAGAAAATTCCCATGCCGGCCGTTCTGATCGTCGGCGACGTGGTCGGCTTGCGCCAGGAACTGAAGTGGTTTGAATAAAATGACGTTTGCGGAAGAGAGCGAGAGCAGGCGGAAAATGACCAGGGCCGCGGGGGTGAACAGTTTCTTCACCACGCTTAGCCGCATTTTCGGTCTGGTCAGAGACATGCTGATGGCGAATTATTTCGGTACCGGCTTCTGTTGTTCCGCCTTCGTCACGGCCTTCACGCTGCCGAACCTTCTGAGAAGGCTCTTCGGCGAGGGCGCCCTGGCTTCCGTTTTCGTCCCGCAGTTCGCCCAGGTCATGCAGGACAAGGGCAAGGAGGAGGCTTACAAGTGCGCCTCCCTAACGCTCTCCTGGCTGGCTGTCATCCTTACTTCCATCACGATCATTGTGGCGGCCGCCGCTCTAGGCACGGTGCCTTTTCTGGATTTCTCCCCGAAGTGGAAACTGACGGCGCTTCTTATAGCCGTCATGATGCCGTATTGCGTCTTCATTTGTCTTACCGCTCTCTGCGGCGCCATGCTCAACACTCTGGGGCATTTCAGCATGCCGGCTCTGGCGCCGGTCTTTTTGAACGTCTGCATAATCACGACCGTCTGGCTGGGAGCCTTCTTCTGCCAAAGGGGCTCGCAGGCGCATATCTTCTTCGCCGCCGTCGGCGTTTTGCTAGGCGGTCTGGCCCAACTGGCCCTGCAGATCCCGGAACTCTGGAAGCGCGGCTACCGTTTCAGTTTCGGCCTTTCCCTTGACCATCCCTTCGTCAAAAAGATCGTGACGGTCATGATGCCCGCCGTTCTGGGAACGGGTGTGGCGCAGATAAACATCATGGTGGACCGCTACCTGGCCAACTCCGTGAACGAACGCGGCGCCGCTGTGCTTTACAACGCCGACCGCCTCGTAGAATTCCCCTTGGGCATCTTCGGCGTGGCGCTCGCCGTGGCGGCCCTGCCGGTCTTGAGTTTCGCCCACGCCAGGGGAGACAAGGACCACTTCAAGGACGCCCTGGGCTTCTCTTTGAGACACTCCTCGTTTGTCATGATCCCGGCCATGTGCGGGCTGATGATCCTGGGAGAACCCATAATCAGACTGCTCTTGGAGCACGGCGAATTCACGGCGGAGAGCACCTCCTACACCGCCAGGGCTTTGTTCTACTATACGCTCGGGCTGCCGGGCTTCGCCATCGTTAAGATACTGGTCCCGGCCTTCTACGCCGCCAAGGATACCAAGACGCCCGTGATCATCGGCCTTGCCATGATGATCCTCAACCTGACTTTGAACCTCATCCTGATGCATTTCATGGAGGAGAGGGGACTGGCGCTGGCGACGGCCATCAGTACTTACATCAACATAACGCTGCTCCTTTTCTTCCTGAGAAAGAAATGCGGGCCCCTTGGCCTGACCGGAGTCTCGCTCTCCTTCCTCAAGACGATCGTTTCCAGTCTTCTGATGTCGCTGGCCATCTTCGGCACCCTGAAGCTGCTTAACAGTCATCTGCCCCAGCACGAAACGTTCCTGGCGAAATTCCTTGTGGTCGTCATACCGATCATGACGGGCCTTCTAGTCTACGCCCTGTGCGCCCTGATCCTTAAGCAGGACGAATGGAAGGAGCTTTTCAAAGCCTACTTCAGGGGCGCCAGGAAACCAAGAGAAAAATCGAACAACAAATAACAATCAACATAAAATTAAATCATGACACGCTTCACTTCCCTAATCGTTGCCATAATTTTGGCCGCCCTCGTTTCGCAAGCCGAAACCGAAAGTCCGATCTTCAACTACGAAAGACCGACCAACCAGGATCTCCTCAACACCAAGTGCGATCTGGAAACTTATCCCGACGCCGACACGGTCATCATGTTTCTGCATGAAGGCAGCCAGTACCGGGAAGACGGCACCGGAATTTCCGTCTGCGACGAATGCATCAAAGTCTTGACGGAGCCCGGCAAGCGCGACAGCCTTGTCGCCAGCTTAAGCTACAACGCGGCCTACGGCACCTCTTACTTCGTGAGAGTGACCATCATAAAGCCGGACGGCAGGGAAGTGCCGATTGACGTCACGAAGTCCGAGACCATGATCGACACCAGCCAGATGAGCTCCAACATCTACGACCCGGCTTCCAAGATCGTGCAGTTAAGCCTGCCCGGCCTGGAAGTGGGGGACATCTACAGGGTGGAGTCCATCGACGTCATCAGCAAGGCTAGGATGAAGGACGCCTGGTCCGGCGGCTTCGTCGGCGAATTCATGTCTCCTCTCTTAAAGGAGACCATCGAAGTCTACGCCCCGAAGGCGAAACCGTTGGCTTACGTAACCAAGCGCTTTGAGATACCCGGCACCATAGTGGAGAAGAAAGAGGAAACTGAAGACACGATCCACTACAGCTGGGAAGTCAGCAACGTTCCCCAGATCTTCCCGGAACCCGCCATGGCGCCCTTCTACGTCGCCTGCCAGCGCTACTATTTCGGCACCATCCCGAGCTGGGAGGAGATCTCCAAGTGGTACATTGACCTTTGCGAACCGAGAATGGCCGCGACAACTCCGGAGATGGAGACGCTCGCCAAAGAGCTGACGGAAGGCAAGGAAACGATAAGGGAGAAAGCCGAAGCGCTGCACCGCTGGGTCGCCAAGCAGGTCCGCTACAGCGGCCTCACTACCGAGACCGTCGCCCCCGGCTACGAGCCGCACGACGTCAAGATAACCTTCGAGAACCGCTACGGCGTCTGCCGCGACAAGGCCGCGCTCCTTTGCACTCTGCACCGCATGGCTGGGTTGGAAGCTTACCCCGTCCTCATTTTGGTCGGCCCCAAGAAAGACCAGGATTCGCCCAACCCCTGGTTCAACCACGCCATCAACGCCGTCGTTGACGAGAAGGGCGAATACATCATCATGGACCCGACGCCCGAGACCGAGAAGAACTTAGTCCCGCCCTACGAAGCGGACACCAGCTACCTCATCTGCAGGCCGGAAGGCGAAACGCTCATGACCATGCCCCAGGAGCCGGTCGAGGACAACATGGCCACGGAAGTCCTGAAAGGCAAATTCGACAAGGAAGGCAACCTCATCGCCGAACTGATGAGCGTTTACACCGGCATCAACGACACGAACGTCAGAGGCAGCTACCTGAGAGCCAAGGAAGAGGAGAAGAAGGCCATGGTCGAAAGCCTCCTCGGCGCTATTTTCGGCGCCACCGAGCTTTTCGACTATGAGATCACGCCCAAGGATCTCCACGACATGAGCGAGCCCTTCACCATGAAAATAAAATTCAAGGCGACCGGCCTCATGACGGAGCAGGACGGCTACTATGTCCTTGACAGCCTTTACTCCATGGCGGCCTACAGCACGGTCTGCCCGATCATCCTCTCCAGGATGTCCACCAGCCTTGACAAGCGCCGCTTCCCGATGAAAATGGCCGCCACCTGCGGGACGGAGTGCTACTGCGAGCTCGACATGACGGACATGGAGCTCGCGGATTTCTCCCTGCCAGAGTATCCCGTCTTCGACACTCCGGAAATTTTCTTCAAGCAGACCGTAGCCGTTACCAACGGCATCCTCTACGCCAGCATGCGCCAGGAAGCCAGGAAGAAAGAAATGCCGGCTGAAGCTTACCAGACTCTGAAGGATTACAAGAAATTCAGCCAGAGCGTCAATTACAAGCGTATCTTCGCCAAGAACGCCAAGGACCCCTATCAGGGCCAGCACGTCCTTATCGTGGACGACGACTTCACCTACGAAGTCATAGACGAAAGCACCGTCAAAACGAAGAGCGTCGTGACCAAGAAGATCCTCGACTACGCCGGCAAAAAAGCCAATTCCGAACTGCACTTCTACTATTGCCCGAAGAACACCGAGATCAGCCTGACCAACATGTACGTTGAGCTCGAGGACGGCACGATAAGAAGAGTGGTCGACTCCGAGATCAACGTCATGGACGCCGACTGGAAGGCAAGCGCTCCCCGCTACCCCGACATCAAGCACATTGTCGTGACGCTCCCCGGCACGGACATCGGCACTACCGTGCACTACGAATGCGAGCGCGTGACGAAAGATCTTCCCCTGATCTCCGGTTCCATCTATTTCGAACCGAGCGAACCGATACTCCATCACCGCTACGCCGTGATAATTCCCGAAGGCATGAAGCTTGAGACGATCTGCAATGACACAAGCTATTTCTTCCGCGGCGAAGAGGAGGTTCCCAACTTCGTGATCAGCGACCTCAAAGACGGCCGCAAGCAGTACCTCCTCGACATGGTCAACCTTACCAACATCGTGAAGAGGGAAGCGAACCTCGTGCCCGCGGCCTTCCGCAGCCCTATACGCTCCTTCATCTGCGAGAACGCGAAAGACAGCTACATGAACGGCGGCTGGAAGAACTACGCCGCTAAGCTTCAGAAGGAAGTAGAGCGCGCCACGACCGATCAGAAGGAAGTCGAGGCGAAGGTCAAGGAGATAACGGAAGGCAAAGAATCGCTGCGTCAGAAAGTCATCGCCATCAGAGACTACATCGAGATCAACGTCCGCGAGGACGGCCCCTCCTTCACCAGCCTGCCCTTAGACGCCATAAGCGACGCCGACCAGACCTTAAAGGACGGCTACGGCAACGATTTTGACAAGGCCGTGCTCTTCTACGCCATGCTGAAATGCGTTGGCTTCAGCCCGAGCATCCTTTTAGCAAGCTCACTGGACCCCTTCGATTACGAGCAGAATCTCTTCTTCATGCTGCCGCAGAGATCCATTTTCACAGAAGCCTATGTCGAGATCTATCTGAACGGCAAGACCATCTATCTGAACTGCTGCAGCCAGTACGATATGCTCGAGACCAAGGGCCCGGACCGCACCGTCGTACTTGACCTCTCGAACGGCAGCATCAGCCTGAGAAACCAGCCCGAAGAGTTCGCCTACGACCGCGACACGACCTACGAGATCGAAGTCGCCGACGACCTTACCGCGACCATTTCACGAGTCTCCAATTTCGGCGGCCCTGCTTACGGCAGCCTCGTCAGGGACGTCGTCGAGACTCTGCCCGAGATGGTGAGAAGGGAAGAGCTCCAGGCCGCCGACGGCATCGCCAGAGGCGCCCAGATCATAGAAAACTTCGAGCGCATCACGAACGGATATCCCGGCATCACCAAGATCAAAGTTAAGACCGACAACTACGTCCAGAAAGACGGCGACACGATCTATCTGAAGCCTTTCTACAGCTTCGGATTAGGCGGCGTGGCGAAGCCCACAAGGATCTATCCTTTTTATTACGGCGCCAAGAGCAAGAACAAAACCGTAATTAAGCTGACTTTCCCGAAAGAGTACACCAAAGCGCTCTTCATGCCAAGCGGTAACTTCGAGTTCCCGGGGCAATTGGGATATCTGACCACGACCGTCGAGCACGAGGAAGGCAGCAGCTCATGGACCATAACCTACCGCTCCGAATTAGAGCCCGCGGTCATCGACCAGGAGCAGTACCATCAGCTCCACCTCATCAACAAGAAGCTCTCCGGCGAAAGCTTCAACACCATCGCCGTGACGAAAGAAACCGAAAAGAAATAACCGCAAACATAAAAATATAAAAAATGAAAAAACTCTTAGCTCTCTCCCTTTTGGCCTTCCTTTCCGCCGGCGTTTACGCCGAGACTGATCAGCAGGGCCTGACCATCGGCAACTTCAAAGACTACGAACGCATCACATACCCCGTTCCTCTGATCAGGGGCACCTACACCTGCTCCAGGAAGGATTACAAGAACTTCAACGACGTTCCGGAAGTTTCCGTCAAGAACGAAACGACCGGCCGCACCATCATGGGCACGGGCCTTTCCAGACGCTACAAAGTTTGGCCGGAACTAGTTTACGGCACCAACACCCTGACCGTCACCGTCAAGACGAAGGAGAGAACTGAGTCCAACCAGATCCACCTCATCTACGAGCGCCCCAACACCGACTACCTCTGCTACGTTTACTACATGGTCGACAAGAACGGGGACCACATC
>JAGCDY010000039.1 GCA_017650925.1 bacterium | reverse complement strand
GGGAAACTCGTAAGATCTTCCACGACGATTCCATTACGATCAGCGCGACCTGCGTCCGTGTCCCGGTCTTTAGGGCGCACACGGAAGCGCTGCACTGCGAGCTTGGCAAGAAGGCCACGCCCTCTGAGATCAGGGAAGTTCTTTCCACGGCTCCGGGCGTCAAGATAATTGACGACGTTCCTAACAACCACTTCCCGATGCCCATCGAATCCACCGAGGAATACGAAGTGCGAGTGGGCCGCATAAGGGAGGACTATCTCTTCCCCAACGGAATAGCGATGCTCGTTTCCGGCGACCAGCTCTTGAAGGGCGCGGCTTTTAACGCCGTCCAGATCGCCGAATTGCTTTTGAATCTTTAACCAACACACAAGGTAAAAATTATGCAAACCAACGCTTTCACGACCGCGGGCGCCAATCTTAGGGCCCTCGTCGACATCCCCGGCGCTCCCGGCTGGGTCGACATGCTCGTTCTGATCCTTGGACTGATCTTCGCGACGATCATCATCAACTTGATCATCACTTTGATCGGCAACCTCATCTCCAGCTTCAAGCCGCATAAGAGAACGGTCATCTCGCTTATCGTGGTGGTCTTCCACGTTCTGATGTGGCTGATCTTCATCACGGTCTGCATGACAGTGATCGGCGTCGACTTCGTTCCGCTGCTGGCTTGCCTGGGCGTCGGCGGCATCTCCTTAGGCATCGCGCTGAAGGATTCCATCGCCAGCTTGATGGCCGGCATCACTTTGATCGTGGGTGAGGTCTTCGTTATAGGCGACGTCATCAACGTGGCCGGCGTGGAAGGCGAGGTGGAGGAGATCACGATCCGCTACACCAAGCTGCTTGCGAATGGCGAGAGGATCTACGTCCCGAACCTTTCCATCGTCAACTCGATCGTCGTCCTGAAGAAGTCCGTGAGACTGCCTCAGGCTAAGGCTTGATCGTTTTTTTGGCGCGGGTATGGCTGAATTGAAGAACACTTTCTGCTGGTCTTTTAGTCAGGCCAAGGATTTCGCGGCCTGCCCGCGCCGCTATTACTGGATCAGGTACGGTTCCTGGGGCGGCTGGGAGGATATGGCTCCCAAGGGCGTGAAGCTTGCCTACCGCCTTAAGCAGATGAAGAACCGTTTCGCGCTCGCCGGGATCGCGGTCGACCTTGCCATAAAGGACGCGGTCGCATCCTTGAAGTCGGGCAGGGAAAAGACCTTTGAGGATGCTCTCGACTATGCCAGCTCTTATCTGCGCAAAGCTTGGATAGAGCATATGGAGGGGAGATGGGCCGGAAATCCGAAACGCTACGTCTGCATAAAGGAGATCTATTACGGGGAGTTTTCCCCCGATGACGCCGAGGCCAGGAATCTCTGGGCCTCGAGCATCAAGGAGAAGGTGGAGACCTGCCTGATGAACTTCTTCGGGATGGTGCTGCCGAAAATTAGGCCGCTCATCGCGAAAGGGGAGCTCGTTGATCTTTCAGATCCGGACGCCGTGGAGCGGGAGAGTTTCGCTCTAGGCGGCATAAAGATCTACGCCATGCCGGACACGGTTATTGTGAAAGACGATTCTCTTTCCATACTCGACTGGAAGACCGGCAGGCCGCGGCAGTTCTACGCGAACCAGATGGAAACGTACGGACTTTGGGCGCAGTGCCGCCACGAGGTTCCTCCTGACAGGATCGACCTTACTCTGGTCTATCTTCCCGACGGCACGTGCCAGAAGGTCGAGTACGGTCCGGAGATAGCCAGGCGGACTTTCAATTTCATAAGGGAAAGCGTCCAGGACATCAGCGACAAACTGGTGAACGGGGACATAGCGAGGAACGAGCCGCTCATGATGGAAAACTTCGCCCAGACCGACAAACTCGAGGTCTGCGCGCACTGCAACTTCATGGAACTGTGCCAGCGCACGTTCGCTTTGAAAAAGGAATAGATGGAAAAGAAGAAGCACAAGAGAAGCTTTATGAGCAGGCACCCGAAGATCCGTTCGGTGGCCTACGGGATCTACGCGCTTTTGTTTTTCGGCGCGGGTCTTCTTCTGTTTCCGCTGGGCTTCATTCCCAGGAGCTGGACTTACAAGCTTGGACGCTTTATAGGCCTTCACATAACTTACCGGTTCATAAAGCGCAAGTGTTTTTTGAATTTCTTTTACGCCTACGATGACAGGATGAACGAGAAGCGCGCGACCGCCTTGACAAAGAAAGTGGCGGTCAACCTTACCTACAGCATTCTGGATTGCTTCTATCTCTGGGTCTTCAAGTGGCGCTACAGAAAGTATGATCCCGTGGAGGAGTGGAGCGACTGGTCAATTGTTTCCAAGAGCATGGAGGCCGGCCACGGCGTCGTGGTCGCGACCTGCCACTACCACTGCTTCGAGGTGATGCCGGTGCACTTTTGCTACACGCGCCAGGGCTTCGACGGCGGCGTCATCGCGAGAACGTTCCCGTCTCCGCTGGCTGTCAACATCTACACCTGGCTTAGGAAACGCTACAACATCCTTTCCTTTTACAGCGACGCGAAGAGCATCATAAGGACCCTGAAGCACGGGAGAGTCGTGGGCGTTCTGCCGGATCTTTACGCGAAAAGAAAATACAAGGTGCCGACGACTTTCTACGGGAAGCCGACGACGACCTTCGACATACATTTCAGGGTGGCGGCCCTCTGCGACTGCCCGGTCGTGCCGGCCTTCCTCATGAGGAAAAAAGCCTGCCCCTGGAAATACGGGTTAATGTTCTACGATCCCATTTATCTTCCGAAAAAACCCAGCGAGGAGGAAGTCGACGAGAAGGTGCAGCAGCTTTCCTACGTTTTCGAGTATCACTTGAGGCGCTTCCCGACGGGCTGGATCTGGTTCCATAACAAATGGCGGATATTCTGATGAAAAAAGAAAATTTGATCGCGGTCTGCGTCATGGCGGGCGGCATAGGGGAGAGGTTCTGGCCGCTTTCCAGGACGATGCGCCCCAAGCAGCTTCTCGCCATAACGGGCGAGAGGACGATGCTTCGCGAGACGATCGCGAGGCACGCCGGTCTCTCCAAGCCGGAAGACGTGTACATAATAACCACCAAGGAGCAGGCCGGTTTGATCGAAAAGGAAACGGCTGAACTTCCGAAGGGGAACGTCATTCCGGAGCCCTGCGGCCGCAACACTGCGCCCTGCGTGGCCCTGGCGGCGGCGCTTCTCTACGCCAAGGATCCCGAGAGCGTCATGGTCGTTGTCTCCTCTGACCACCATATTCCCGACAGCGCCGCTTACCGCGCCACCATAGAGGACGCAATCGCCCTGGCGCGTCAGGAGCACGTTCTGGTGACTATCGGCGTCGTGCCGCGCTACCCCGAGACCGGCTACGGCTACATCAAGGGCGGGGAAGAGATCGCTTATCCCGGTAAAACGAAGGCGATGAAAGTCTCGCGCTTTTTGGAAAAGCCGCCGCTCGCGGTCGCCGAGGAACTTTACAAGACGCCGGGCGTTTTCTGGAACGCCGGAATGTTCGTCTTCAACACGAAGGACATCCTTTCGGCCTTCGAGCGCTTCATGCCGGAATCGAACCCGGAATTGAAGGAGATAGTTAGGAACGCCGGAAAAGAGGGCGAGCGCGCCGCCATTGAGAACTACTACCGCGTCGTCACCAAGATCTCCATCGACAACGCCGTTTTGGAAAAGGCCGACAACGTGGCCGTCCTGGCCGCCAGTTTCCAGTGGAACGACGTGGGGAGCTGGACTTCCGCCTCCTCGCACTGGCCTGAGGACGGGGATGGAAACCGCCTTAAAGGCGAAATTAAGCTCCTTGAGAGTGAGGACTGCATAGTCGGCAACTACCACGAGGGACTCGTGGGAGTCATAGGTTTGAAGGACGTGGTCGTCATAAGAACGGGCGACGCCGTTTTGGTCTGCGCCAAGGACAAGGTGCAGGACGTCAAGAAACTGCTTAACGGGCTTGATGAGAAATACAGGTGATGCGAGTTTTAGCCGTTGACATTGGAAGCGTGAGGACTGGGCTGGCTGTTTCGGATCCCCTCGGCTTCACCGCCCAGCCTCTTCCGACCATCGAGGGAGGGGGAGCGAAGGTCAGCGCCAAGAGCGTTCTGGAAGTGGTGAAAAGTTACGCCGCGGAAAAGGACGAGGCGCGCCGCATAGGCACGGTCATTCTCGGAAATCCCGTGATGCTGAACGGCAAAAAGAGCGAAAGGAGCCTAGTTAGCGAGGAATGCGCCAGACTTCTGAGGGAATATCTCAGGCAGTCCGTCGCGTATCCCGTGGAAGTGATACTTCGTGACGAGCGGCTGACTTCCGTCGCCGCGGAAAGATGCATGCTGCAAATGGACGCCAGCAGGAAGACGCGCAAGGAAAAAAAGGACCAGCTGGCGGCCCAGCTGATATTGGAAAACTATCTGGAGACCAGACGCCATGTCTAGAAGACTGAAACTGATCATAGTCTGCGCGACGCTTCTCCTCGGAGGCTGCATGCTGCCGAGGATCTTCGTGGCGGCTTTCATTCCCTTCCAGAAACTGATGATCTGGAGCGCGGCAATGGGCGCCCGCTACGGCGCGCCTCTCGTCATGCTTTTGGTAGACGCCTCGCCGGAAACTGATCCTGGAAAAGTCCCCGGAGAGCTTGCGGAACCGTACCTTGTGGATGAACTGACCACTCCTAAACTTTTGGCGGAAAGGGAAGACCTCGTCAAGGTCTACATTTTCAAAAGCGAAGAACTCAGCGAGGAACGCTACAAAAAGATTCTTTTGGACGCGGCCGAAAAAGGCCAATCGATCTGCGCCATGCCTCTTGCGTCCGAAGACATGCCCCTTATAAAGGAAATGCTTTACCTTCGCGGCGTGGAACTGGAGGAGGGTGAATTATGAAATATATCTTTATCTTCGCCATAGTCGCCCTGCTGGGAATGTTTCTGGTCTACAAGTATCAGGAAGCCCACCCGGAAAAACAGGGGCTCTTCAATTACGACCTGAACAAAGGGGACGACGGGGAGCGTAAGATCGCGAAGCCGTCCACCTACCGCATTCTGGAAGCGAAGGCCGCCGACCGCTTCCTCGTTTTGAGAAACAACACGGAAACTCAGAACTTCCACCTGGTAGGGGCGGTCGGGATCCCTTCCGACGGCCGGGACATTTTCGAGTGCGGAAAGAGCGCCGAAGAACTCAAGGCCCTCTTTGACGAGGCCCGGGATTTCGTCCAGAAACTGGTCGTGGGCAGATCGGACCTGCACGTAGTGGAAAGGAACAGAGAGCACAAAAACGGCGAGCTCTTCGTGGAAGGCGGCATCATTCTGACGAACGGCGCCTCTTTGTGCGAGCTGCTCGTAAAAAGAGGTTACGTTCAGAACGACCCTGACGCCGTCACGGATTACGAAAGCCTTGAAAAGACGGCCAGGAACAAGGAAAAGGGCATCTGGAAGCACGCTGTTCCCTACAGCCAGAGGTTCAAGGTCTCCTCGAGCATCAGGCAAAGGTCGCTGACGAAAGATTCCTACTCCCAGACAGCCTCAATGACGCAGGACATCCTGGAAAAGGTCGCCAGCGAGGAAAGGTGCGTTTCCGTAAATCTTTCTTTCAACATCAAGCCTCCCATCATGAGGAGCTATGAATTCAAGATCTTCTGCGATTTCGGCATGGATGAGATAGTCGGCATCTCGGAAGAGGACGATTCGGAAGCCAGGCGCCACAAGGACACGGAGCATGTCAACGAGACTTTCGTGGTTTCCGACGCGGCGACCAACATAGTCATAAAGTCCTCGGCCTTCGAGATGAGCAGGATTAGCAGGGGAGGCCGCAGTTTCAGGCAGGGTATGTTCTGCTCTTCCTGTGCCGTGAGGGTCTTTTTGGAAGGGGAGCAGATATATTTCGCTGAGGAGTATTTTTAACTGTTACAAAAAGGTAAAAGCCTAATATTCTTTTCACTATTTTTTTTAAATCTTGCGATGTGTTAAAATAAGTAGCGATGAAAGGGACAATTTATACAAATTTGAGAAGACCTGCCGGCGTGGCGCTCCTGGCCGTCCTTACGATCCTGACGGTCCTGAGCCTTTTGGCCGGCAGCTTCGCCGTGTCGATCTCAATCGACGAGAACGCCTCACGCCAGACCCAGGCCGAGCTGGGCTTACGCATGCTCTACCAGAGCGGCGCCGCCCACGTCAAATCAGCTCTGATGAGCGCCGCCATGACGGAGAGCGGAAGCCCGGGCGAAATGCTGTCGCAGACTAAGGCTTTGCAGCCGGCTACCAAGGACGGCTTCGGCCCCTGGGTCTATGTTAAGAACGAGAACGGCGACGCCATCGGACGCTACCGCGTCAAGGTGGAGGACGAGGCCGCCAAGCTCAATATCAACAAGGCGTTCCTGACGGAGAAATCCAAAGGCTCCGGCTGGGACACCGGCGAAATATCCATTCCCGACGCCCTGGGCGTAACCGATGTTACGGCCAAAGACCTCCTGAAATACAAGTACGGCCTGAACGGCGTTCCGGGCGACAGGGGAGACGACGACCAGAACAACGCTCTTCTGATGACGGACGGCCTTGACAACAACGCCAACGGCGTCGTAGACGAATACGACGAGGGCGTCAACGATCCCGGGGAATATCTGCCGAGCCGCCCGAGGGGCGACGACCGCGCCTTCTCGACCCTGCGCGAAGTCATGCCTTTCCTCTTGTCTTCCGAAAACTTCAAGAAACTCTCCGAATCGAGCCAGGAACGCGCCGTAAGGGAGCTTTACAAAAGGGCCACGCTATATTCGACCGACATGCCTGGCAGTTCCACGCTTCCAACCGACCAGCCCTCCGAAATAAACTCCATTACGGGCGCCGAGCTTAGGAAACGCCTGAACTCCATGCCCGATCCCGTGGAGGCTCAGTCCAGGGCCAGAAACCAGCTGGCCGCCAACATGATCGACTACCGCGACGAAAATCACGTCATGACCACTTTGGGCAGCGATATCTACGGCGCGGAGGCCATCTGCTTCAACGAAGTTCTTGCCAACGAGGACTCCATCACCTTCTGGGTGAGGGACACCAGCGCCACGGACGGCCTCGTCAGGGACTGGGTCAAGCCCTCCTATTGGGAAGATCAGTACGACTCCAGGGACAACAGCCGTCTTCTGCACTGCCCCTTGTGGTACTACTGCTGCATAACCGACAAGGTCATCAACCACAAGCTGTTCTGGCACCATTCCATCAGGATGAACAACACCTGGAAGGTCATCAACTCCGGCAACAGCAGCTCCGGCCACATCAATATTTCCGGAGGCCGCTTCACGCTTCCTCCCGGAC
Organism: bacterium; assembly: GCA_017650925.1. GTDB lineage: Bacteria > Auribacterota > UBA3054 > UBA3054 > UBA3054 > UBA3054. Next base: position 4,320 of record JAGCDY010000039.1, on the reverse strand, counting down.
CTGGCGAAGCCCAGTCTTCCTCCAACCCGCGCTTTCTGAACTGCGACGGCGACGCCTGGGGCGGATCGAACCCGACCCAATCATACCGCGACACCTACATAAAGCTCCTCACGATGATGAGGAAGAGAAAGAAAGTCAACTCCAGCGGCGCCGTGCGTTTCGAGAAGAACATGTTCAAGAACATGTACGTGGTCATCTGGGCTTGGCGCGGCACCAAACAGCTCGGCCAGTTCAAGGTCACTTCCTCCGACGACGACGATATCAAGTTCAACACCACAGACGTTGATACCGGCAGATCCCTGAACTCCATCTGCCAGACCGCAGGCATAACCAACGGACAATCCCTGGCCGTCAGTTTCCTGGCCTGGTCGCAGGGCATCTCCGCCATTCTGCCGAAAGTAAACTGGTATCACTGCGTCAGAAGGCCGGACGGCGCCGGCCGCTACTACAAAGTGCTAATAACGAACGACCCGGTCGACTCATTCAAGGGCTACAACTGCCGCACGCTCGGCGTCACTGGCAATCCCGCCAACGAGCACACGATCTTAGAGGACGACAAGGCCTGGGAATACAAGGACGGCAAGCCGCAGAAGGTCGACTCCACCGGCTGGATGGACGTCATCGTCAAATCTTCCGAGAACGTCAACCACAACAGCAAGCAGTACCAATCCCTGGGATACCTGAGATTGATAGCTCCGGAGGTGGTCGAGATGTACAACGCCTCCGAAACGTCCGTTTCGCTCGCCAACTGGAAGGTCGTCTGCAACACCGGTACCATGGCTACTGAGATCGGCAACATCAAAAGGACGACCTATTACGACGCCAAGGCCGGCGGAAGGATCGTGGACGACAACCCCGCGGTCATGCCGAGAAACCACTTCTATCTCGTGAACGATGCCGAGCTCTTCGACATGCGCTACGGCAACGCAGACACTCTCTGGGGCTCCGCCGCCACGGAAAGGATCCCGGTCTTCGAGATGGACTCCAAGCACTGGGGCATTTCCTTCAAACTTAAGAAAGTGACGCACGGAGACACGGAATACTACTACTACATCGACTCCGGCCAGACCGTGCTCGACAAGAAGCTCTTCCAGGGCGAATCCATCCGTCTCATCTACAGGGGCGAGGAAAACAACCCGAGGTCCTGGCACGGCCGCATCTTCCCCCTGCTCTGGTGGGAGGAGGAAGACGGCAAAAGGATCAGGGTCTGGAACGAATACGCCCGCTACAACGTCAACACCCCGCCTGTCAAGAACTGCGAAGTCATGTTCTTAGGTTTGCCGGCCCGCGGCGGCATCGTCTCCTTAACCCTTAAGAACGAGTACAACCAGGTGACGGCCCGTACCGTCGAATACGGCTCCGTGGACGTCAAGGAAAAGGGCTACAGCACCGAGAAAGAGGACCCGACCCACTACAAGTGGGTGAAGCGCGCCAGGCCGACCATCGGCGGAACCGAGGACCTCGCGCTCAACACCGTCATGCGCGCCAAGAAGAGCAGGCCGACCTGGATCAAGAACGGACCTTTCGGCAGCGTCGCGGAAATGGGCATGGTCAGGACCGCCAGGGACTTTGAAAACCTCGGCACAGCCGGCGGCGAGACGAGCGGCAAAATGAAGGTCGCCTCTCTGGCCGACTACTTCTGCACCGGTTCGCTGCGCCTGAACGCCGTGGACGGAAACGTCGAGGTCAAAGGCTGGGAAAAAAGCAAATTCGAAGTCGAAAGATACGACGCCGCTTCGGTCTCAGGCAAGGACGCCAAATGGGAGCCCGACCAGTGGCAGGGCCATACGCTCCGCTATCTGACCGGTCCGCTGCGCGGCGAAACTTTCGCCATCCACGGCAACACGCCGAGCAGTTTGAAACTGGTGGCTGAAGACAATCACAACAGCCCCAGATCGGTGCCCCAGCGCCTTCTCAACAAGCCCAACAAGGGCGATGAGTTCACGATCGGCCCGGGATATCTGACGCCCGTCTGCTACACCAGGAAGACCAACCAGGAAGGCGAATGGGTCTGGCACGACGCCATTCCCATAAAAGGAACGTACAACCTCTACGTTTACGGCCTGAACGACGCCATCTCCACGACGGAATTCCTTGAAGAGAACTACAACGCCAGCCTCGACGTCGATCTCTGGAACTACACTACCGGCGACTGGGACAATCTCTGCAAACGCAAAAAATACAATAAGGAAGACAGTTTCCTGGCCGGCAAGATCACGCCGGACAACATCTCAGCCAACGGCGACATTAGGATGCGCCTGACGCCCCACGACGTCATCGACACCTCGAAAGCTTACGCGGAAGCGGCTGCCAAAGGCATCATCACCCAGCCTTACCGTTCCGGCTACGCCTGGTTCAACTACCTTATGATCAGCCCGATCCCGGTGGTCGGCAGAGTCAACTTCAACACCGCCAGCAAAGAGCTTCTCGCCGCTTTGCCGGGCATTTCGCCGACCCTGGCCGCCAACATCGCGGAAGGCCTCGACGAGAACGGCAAGCCGACTCTGAAGCCTTACAAGCATCCCTCGGATATCCTGAAAGTCAAGGGCATGAAGCTCGGCAACTACAAGCGTTTCGCCAACCTTGTCTGCATCGACTCTTACGTTTACACCGCCAAGATCGAAGCCGAGCTCTTCGACGACGTGGATCACGACGGCGTCTTTACTCCCGAAGTCGACCACCAGAGCGCCAACGGACTTAGACACTATATCTTGAAGAGCAACCCCGGCTCCGACATCGAGCACTGCATTGAAGAACTGGAGGAATTCTAATGAGCGGATTACCACTTACCAACGACAATTTCGAAGCTGAGGCCCTGAATTACCAGGGCAACGTCATAATCGATTTCTGGGCCACCTGGTGCGGCCCCTGCAAGGCCTTCATGCCAATCGTGGAAGCTTTCGCCGCCAAGCGCCCCGACATCAAGTTCTGCACCGTCAACGTGGACGAGGCCCCCGAGATCGCCGAACGCTACGAAGTCATGAGCATCCCGACTCTGGTCTTTTTGAAAAACGGCGAGACCAAAGAGATCTCCGTGGGCTCGCTTCCGCCTAACGTTCTGGAAGCGAAAGCTGAAAAAGCCTTCGCATGACATTTTTCGCAAAAGACCTGTGGCCGTCAGTTTTGGCGGCCTTTTTAATTAGCGCGGCAGCGTCCAGGCTGCTCGCTTATCTTTATGTGAAAAAAGGCTGGTGCGCCCCCAGCCGCACGGGCGGCGCAATGCCTCTGACGGGCGGGATAGGGATCCTGTCGGGGTTTGTTTCATCTCTATTGATCTTTTGGCTTTGCCACAGGTTTGACCAGCTGATCGACATCAGCTTCTTCATCTTTTCAATTCTTGTTTTGGGATTGCTATTGCCTTTTTTTGTCCTCGGCCTTCTTGACGACTTTGTCCACTTCAGGCCTCTTCCCAAACTGTTGCTTTTCATTCTGGCCGCCGCTTTGCAGCTGATCCTGATCTTTTCGTGCCTGATCGTTCTGAGTTTCAGCGGCTACAGTTTCCCGCCTTCTTCTTTTCTTCTTCCGCTCCTTGTTGTGTTTCTGCTTTTTTTCTTTGCCAATTCTTACAATTTTTTGGACAACGCCAACGGGCATTGCGCTGTCGCGGTCTTGGGAACGGTCTTGGCGGCTTTTTTTACTTCCGGCACCGAGATCAATGAAGCTGAGATCGCGATATTCCATCTGGGTCTGGCGGCTTCGGTCGTCGGTTTTTTGATCTGGAATTTCCCGTTTAAACCGAAACTTTACCTTGGAGATGCGGGGAGCCTCTTTTTGGGAGCTTTGACAGTCTTGATGGTCGCGCTTTCCCGACCCGGGGAAAGTCATGTTGTTTTGGAATGCGCGACGCTTCTGGCATTCCCTTTGTACGACACCTGCGCGGTAATGTTCCTTAGAGTCCTGAGGGGACAGAACCCGACCATCGGCGGGCAGGACCATTATTCCCACCGCCTGATGCGGGGCGGATTCCCGCTTTGGCTCGTTAATCTTATCGCTTTTACGTCGGCGGGTATCCTGCCTGTCCTTTTCATAAAGCTCCCTGAAGGAGCGATCTATTTCGGCCCGTTCGCCGTTTGGGCTTTTCTGCTTTTCCTTGACGTTCTGGCCGCTTTGTTGGCAAAAATGGCGCGGAATTCTTCCGAAGCGGACTAGGCGAGGCTTTATAGGCCTTGCGGTTTGACATTTCGGGGCGTTTTTTATATCATTTCTAATAAGTTTTTACCGTGAAAAAATATCTCCGGCGGCGCGAGTCAGCACACGGGTTTCCTTTAGTTTGGGAAAGACGCGATCCAACCGGATAATCTAATGAGGAACAATGAAACT
>JAGCDY010000038.1 GCA_017650925.1 bacterium | reverse complement strand
TCCCTTTTGTGGTAGGCCAAAGGAACTGAGCAGCTGGGGCATTTTTTAGTTTCGTAGCATTCCGGGCAGATGAGCCTGGGAACGTAGCCGCGGCGGTTCAAAAACAGAATGGCCTGCTCTCTTTTACTTAGGCATTCTGTCAGGGCGGATTTGAGAGAACGCGAGATGAGCCCGAACTGCGAGGCGACCTGGACTTCCTTGTTGAGGTCGACCAGTTCGGTCTTGATATCGGCCACGGCGCAGACTCTTTTCGTGAGGCCAAGCAGCGTGTATTTTCCAAGCTTGACGTTGCGGATGCTTTCCAGCGAGGGCGTGGCGGAGCCAAGGATGACCGGGCAGTTTTCCAGTTTCGCGCGCATGACGGCCAGATCCCTGGCGTTGTAGTAGGGCGCCTCGCCGTTCTGCTTGTAGCTGCCCTCGTGCTCCTCGTCTACTATGACGCAGCCCAAGTCGCTTACGGGCGAAAAGATGGCGGAACGAGCGCCCACGACCACTCTCGCGCTGCCTTCCCTGATGCGCCACCACTGGTTGTGGCGTTCCTTGTCGCTCTGGGCGCTGTGAAGAACGGCGACTTTCGAGCCAAAGCGGCCGCGGAAGCGGTCGGCGGTCTGGGGAGTAAGGGCGATCTCGGGGACGAGCACTATAGCGGTCTTGTTGGCTTTAAGGGCTTCCTCGATGATGTGCAGATAGACTTCCGTTTTCCCGCTGCCTGTGACGCCGTGCAGAAGGAAAGCGGCGAATTCATTGCGCTTCTCCAGGACTTTTTCCACGGCGGTCTTCTGGTCTTCCGTCAGTTCGGGAGGAACATCCGGCAGAGCCGCCTCGTCGTCCCTCAGGGACCAGTGCTTCTCCAGGGCGATCTCAAGGATCCCCTGCTTTTCCAAGGCTCTCACGGAGGGGAGGTCGCACTCCGCCCTTTCCCTCAGTTCCTGTAGCAGCATCGGTCTGTTTTTATCAGGCGACGACGCCTTGATCGCGAGGCAGCGCAGAAGATTTCTTTTTTTCCAAAAGCGTTCGCTGACGTTTTTGTAAAGTTCGTCCAGTTCCTCGGCGGAACGCTTGATCTTAACCACGTGCACCAAACCGAGGTCGTTGGCGCGATGGCGGACGGGTGCCGGCAGAAAACACCGCAAGGCCTGTCCCAGGCCGCAAAAATAATATTCCGAGACGAAGAGCGCGAGTTTCATCAGTGGCGGCGTGATCATGGCCACCTTGTCGACCAGCGAGATGATGTCTTTTAGCTCGATGTTTTCCGGGATCTCAGGATCTTCGCTGACGACGTAGCCTATCCTCTGGGATCTTCCCAAAGGCGCCATCACTCTCATGCCCATCCTGGCGCCGTCCCTTAAAGGTTCCGGCACGGAATAGGTGTAGTGGGTGTCGAGGTTGGCCTCGAAGGCTATGGAAACGTACTTCGGCATTTTCGCTTCTTATAATACGAAAAAACGCTCCGCGTTTTTGTCGGTAAAAATTCCCACTTCCTCAAGAGTCGATCCCGTGATTTCGGCGTAGGCTTCCGCCACTTCCATAACCTGGGCGGGCCTGACGTCGGGCGGCCTGACATTGTTTGTGCCGATATACGGGCTGTCGGTCTCTAAGAGGACTTTATCCTTGGGAACGTATCGGGCCAACTCTTTGGCTTTCCTGGCGTTCGTTCTCGTCAGCGTACCGGAGAAGCTAACAAAGGCGCCCATGTCGAGAAAGGCCTTCGCCTCCTCTTTGGAGCAGGAACAGCTGTGAAGAACGAAGCGCACCGGCTTGACGGCGAACTGGGCCTTAAGAAGCTCCAGAAGGTCAGAATAGGCCCTTCTGCAGTGAAGGATGAGTGGTTTATCGCGTTCTGCGGCAAAGGCCGCTTCCCGGGCAAACCAGGACCTTTGAAGATCCATGTCCGCGTCCGGCGGGAAGGCGTCGAGGCCTACTTCCCCCACCGCCAGGCATTTCGGGTGCCTTATCAATTCCTCCCTCAGGCCCTCCGGCTCCTTATCGGAAAGGAAGAGCGGATGGACGCCGACGGCGAAATATACGTCTTCGTTGTTTTCAGAAATCATTTTCGCCCTTTCCCAGAAAAGCGGACTGTAGGCGGGAATAACAAAACGGCTGACGCCGGATTCCCTAGCGCTTTTCAAAACGTTGTCGAGATCGGAGTAGATCGCTTCATCCGTCAGGTGGGCATGAACGTCAAACATAGAAGAAATCCTTCCCGTCCTGGGTGCGGGAATAGATCAGGCCTTTTTCCAAGAGGCGCTTTAGGATCGCTTCCGTATCTTCCAATTTGTAGCCCTTGGCTTCCACTAAGTCTTCCAGGGACATGGTGCGGTGGCTCAGGGTCTCCAGGATCTCCTCCTCGCTGACCGCTTTCGCTTCTTTCAGCGGCGCGGAATGGTAGGAGGCGATAACTTCCGCCTTGGGAATAAAGTAGCGCGCCCATTTTTCCATCTCCTCCCTGGGGATAGGCCGGACGTCCTTGTCAGCGGGCGGCCTGACAGCGGTGTTGAGCTGCACTGCGTTGACATGCAGGCTGCGGGACAAAAGCGAGAGCGCCTGGATCTGATCCTCGTTGTCGTTGATGCCCGGGACCAGGAAAATCTCCAGGTCGACTCTCCCCTTTCCGCGGTATTCCTCGCAGAAGAGCTGCAAGCCTTCCAAATATTCCGCGAAGGAAAGTCCCGCGACGGGGCGGTTGATCTTTTTGAAAGTCGCTTCGTCCGCGGCGTCCAGGCTCGGCATAACGACGTCCGCCAGAAGCGCGGCTTTTCTGGCCGCTTGGTCAGAAAAAAGCGTGGCGTTGGTAATGAGGCAGCACGGTAGGCCGGTGATCTCCTTTATGCCCCTTATGATCTCCTCCAGGGAAAGCGCGAGAAGAGGCTCGCCGGAGCCGGCCAGCGTCACGATGTCGGCCTCGTTGCCTTTTTCCTTCCAGTCTTTCAGTTCAGCGAGAACTTCTTTGGGATCAAAGAAATCCCGGCGTTCTTTCGTAAGGTTCGTGGTGCGTCCGCACTCGCAGTACACGCAGTCCAGGGTGCAGGTCTTGAAGGGAATGAGATCGATGCCCAGCGAACGCCCCAGCCTTCTGGAAGCCACGGGGCCGAAAATGTGCTTGTATTTAGCGACGCTCATCAGGCCTCCTTGCTTTTTTCAAGAAGCTTTACGACCTGCATAACGTCGTTCCAGACTTTCCTTCTCACCTCTATGGTGTATTCCCTAAGAACGTAGGAGGGATGGTAGGTGGGCATAACAGGGATCGCCATGCCGTCTATCCTAAGGGTATGGAAAGAGCCTCTCAAAGCGTTGATGCCGGACTTGGTGTTCAAAAGATATCTGGAGGCGAAAGCGCCCAGCGCGATTATGGCTTTCGGCCTTATGATCCTTATCTGGCAGGCCAGCATGGGCGTGCAGCAGTCTATCTCGTTGGGCTGCGGATCGCGGTTCATGGGCGGGCGGCATTTCAAGACGTTGGCGATATAGACGCTCTTTCTGGGTATCTTCATGCCCTTTTCGATTATGTCGGTCAGAAGCTCGCCGGCCCTGCCGACAAAAGGCGCGCCCTGAAGATCCTCGTCTTCGCCCGGTGCCTCGCCGATGAACATGATCTCAGCCTCGGGATCCCCGCTGCCGAAAACAAGGTTGCTCCTCGTTTGGCAGAGGGCGCATTGCCTGCAGCCGAGGGCGTATTCCATGAGGCGTTTCAGCTCTTCCTCTTTGGAACCCGACCCGATCCGGAAGGGTTCCCTGAATTTATTGAGCGGTTCGCTCTCAACTTTCTTGACCGGTTTTTTGGCGGACGCCTTTTTCGCAAGATAAGCTTTTACGTCGCCGGGCTCGGGAGGAAGCGTTTCCGGCGCGACCGCCTCCCAGTTGCCAAGCGTCATCTCCTGCTTGAGATAATCCTTGATAAGGGGTATCAGGGAGCTGTTACTCATCTTTTTTCTGCTCTTCCATATCGCCGCGGCGCCTGACGCCCCAGAGTCTGGTGACGTCCAGGACGCCGAATTTCTTAAAGCCGAGGAGTATGACGATCGTCAGTACGACAAGGATTATCCCCGCGTACTGGTTGCTCCTAAGAGAGAGCGCCAAAGCCGCCAGGCCGAGAAGCAGGCAGAAGCCGTAAAGCACGAGAACTGTCTCTGGGTGCGTAAGCCCGCTGTACATGATCTTGTGATGGATGTGCTGGGCGTCAGACTGGAAGGGATTCTCCCTTCTGACCGTCCTGCGCAGGAAAGCCAGCGTCGTGTCGAGGATGGGAAGGCCCAAGGCGATGATGGGGACCAATAGGGCGACGCTCGTCGCGCTGATCTGCGAGCTCCTGATGGCCATGCAGGCCACCAGGAAGCCAAGGAAAAGCGCTCCCCCGTCGCCCAAAAAGATCTTGGCGGGATAAAAGTTGTAGCGCAGGAATCCCAGCACCGCACCCAGAACGATGGCGCAGACGACGCTCGGGAAAATGAAGAGCGTGAACTGCTCTGGCCTGGTGTGGGAGAGCATCCTGGAATTGACGAAAATAACGGCCGCCACGATGAAGATGATGCCTCCGCACAAGCCGTCCAGACCGTCGGAAAGGTTGATGGCGTTGGTTATGCCGACGAGCCAGATAAGCGTGAAGGCGATAGCCATCCAGGGATAGAAATCAAGCGTCGGTCCGAAGGGGTTGGTGATCTTCGCGATGACGATGCCGTTGCCTATGACCAGGCAGCTCGCCACGATCTGGAAGACGAACTTCGTCACCCAGCTGAGCTGCAGGAGATCATCGACCACGCCGAGCACGGCCACGATCAGAAGCCCGCCGAAGATGGCCAGCGTCTGCGGCTGCAGAAATTCTTTCGCCACCGAAGGATGCAAAAAGGCCGCCAGGACAGCTGTCAGGGCGAAAGCGGCAACTAGCGCCGCCCCGCCTAGCCTTGGGATCTGGCGGTTGCCAATGTGGCGGCCGCCGACCGGCCCGAAGAGTTTTTTCTTCAGGGCGAAAGCCAGCGTGAACTTTGTGAAGAGCAAAGTCAATACAAGGGCGACGCAGAACAGCACGACGAAAAGCGCCGGCTTAACTTCGCCCTGGGGCGTGGAGAAAAATTCGTAGATCTTGCTCATTTATCGGCTGTGAGCGACTTCACGCACTCGCTGGTGTAGGCTTTGGATACCGCCATGGTATCCTTCATGATCGCGTCCTGGGCCCTGAGCCAGGCGTTGCCGGGTTCAGTGTGATAGAAATCAAGCAAAGCCTGGATGGTCTCTTTGCTCAGATGGCGTTCGTAAACGGGAATGATGCGCCGCATAAGTTCGTCGGTCTTTATGGCCTTCCTTAAGCTGGGCCTGATCTCCTCCGGCATGGAAGCCACGATTGAGTTGATGGAAAAATCCAGCGAGCCGTACATGTCGGTCGCGATCATCAGCTTGGTGACCAGTTCGCGTTTCTCCTTCGCCTCCAGGTTTACGAAGCCGGAGTTCTGGGCGGCCAGGAGCGTCGCTCCTCCCAGAAGGAAGAACAGAATTGCGAAAATTACGCGGCGCATAACGTTACCTCTTTTTTTGTTTACTGTTGGGTTATTTCCGCTTTGGAAACGACGAAGCGCAGAGTCTTCTCCTGAAGGATGCCGCCTCTGAGTTCGTCGAGTTTCCCGGACTGCTCGAACATCCTGAAGACCCAGGTCACGGGACGGCCGAACATTCTGGCGTATTCCTGCAGACGGGGCATGATGTCGTCGGCCGTAAGGACGATCTTCTCCTTTTCGGAGATGTAGCCGACTATGAACTCAGCGGCCACATCGACCTTGGCGCGTTCCTCGCACTGCGGTTTGATCTTCTCGGCTTCCTTCTGGAGTTCTTCCTCCTTCATTCCGCCTCTCATCTTGTTTTCCAGTTCGCGGCGCATGATCGCGTTGGTCTGGGCTTGGACGAAATACGGGGGCAGCGGGATGGGGTTGTTTTTGACGAGCTGCTCACGGGCCAGTTCGCAGAGGCGGTTCTGCTCGACCTCAGCCTTGTTCTGGGTGAAGGCTTCCTTCACCTTGACGCGCAGTTCGTCGACCGTCTTGATGTTCGGGTCGATCTTGGCGGCCAGTTCGTCGTTCACTTCCGGAACGGAGCGTTCCCTGATGCTCTCCAAGGTGACCGTGAAGGTC